>NZ_JBFANV010000013.1:0-171653 GCF_040674955.1 Nonomuraea sp. NPDC049695
GCCCGTTTCCTGGTGGCGCGGCGGTTGGCGTAGGCGCCGGCGACCCGGGCGATGGCCCGCACGGCCGCCTGCGCGCCCAACCCGGCGACCTCCGCGCGCACCGAATGCTAGGCCAGGCGGTGCAGGTCCAGCACGGCGAAGGTGCGCTGCTGCCAAGCCAGGCAGGAGATGTAGGTGGCTGCCTGGTTGCACACCTGCACGGCGACGGCCAGGGCGTCGGCCTGGGCCGGGGTGGGGGCGAGCCGGAGTTGCACGACCGAGGGCAGGCCTTGCTGTTTGTCGGCCGAGCGGCGGATCGCCAACACGCACCTCCAGCAACTGACGCATCACCCACCGCACATGTTACTGGTGGTTACCGAGTTTTTCCCTACTGTTTTCGAAAGGAGGGGTGGCGCTTCCTCCCAGCCCTGAATCTGAAGGACCGGGTCTCCGCGCCACAGTCCATATGAACATCACTTCGCTGGAGCCCGCACGGTGCCTGCCGGTGCCCGACGCCGGGTTCGGCGCGCTGCGGACGGAACGCGGCAACCTGCCGCTGGAGAGCGTGGACGTGGCCGCCGACATCGCCGGGCTCATCGCCGGGGTCGAGGTCACGCAGGGGTTCAGGAACCCGTTCGACGTGACGCTCGAGGCCACGTACGTCTTCCCGCTGCCCGACAGGGCGGCCGTCACCGGGTTCAGGATGGAGGCCGACGACCGGGTCGTCGAGGGCGTGCTGAAGGAGCGCGCCCAGGCCAGGGCCGACTACGACCAGGCGCTGCGTGAGGGCAGGCGGGCGGCGATCGCCGAGGAGGACCGGCCCGACGTGTTCACGATCAGGGTGGGCAACATCCTGCCCGGCGAGCGCGTCTCGGTCAGGCTGACCATGAGCCAGCCGCTGCCGTACGAGGACGGAGCGGCCACGTTCCGCTTCCCGCTGGTCGTGGCCCCGCGCTACATCCCGGGCAGTCCCATCGACGGCCCGCCCGCGGGCGACGGCGCCGCGCCCGACACCGACGCGGTGCCCGACGCGTCCAGGATCAGCCCGCCCGTCCTGCTGCCCGGCTTCCCCGACCCCGTGCGCCTGTCGCTGCGCGCGACCGTGGACGCGGCCGGGCTGGAGCTGCGCGAGCTGGCCTCCAGCCTGCACGTGGTCGAGGAGGAGGGCCACACGGTACGGCTGCGCCCGGGCGAGCGGCTCGACCGCGACTTCATCCTGCGGATGTCGTTCGACGCGTCCACGTCGCTGCAGCTGGACGGGCGCGGGACGTTCGCGCTCACCGTCGTGCCGCCGCCGCTTCAGTCCACGCGCACGCCGCGCGACCTGGTGCTGGTGCTCGACCGTTCGGGCAGCATGGGCGGCTGGAAGATGGTCACCGCGCGCAGGGCCGCCGCCCGCATCGTCGACACGCTGACCGAGCAGGACAGGTTCGCGGTGCTGACGTTCGACTCCGTGGTGGAGGAGGCGTTCGAGGGGCTGGTGGAGGCGTCGGACCGCAACCGGTACCGCGCCGTCGAGCACCTCGCCCGCGTGGACGCCCGGGGCGGCACCGAGCTGCTGGAGCCGCTGCGCCGGGCCATCGCGCTCCTGAGCCCCCGCGACGAACGCGAACGCGTCGTGGTGCTGGTCACCGACGGCCAGGTGGGCAACGAGGACCAGATCCTGGAGCAGGTCGGCGGCGCGCTGTCGGCCATGCGGGTGCACACGGTCGGCATCGACCGCGCCGTGAACGCCGGCTTCCTCGGCCGCCTCGCCGGGATCGGCGCGGGCCGGTGCGAGCTCGTCGAGTCGGAGGACCGGCTGGACGCCGCCATGGAGCAGATCCACCGCAGGATCGGCGCTCCCCTGGTCACCGACCTCTCGCTCAAGGGCCTCGACCTCGAACCCGACACGGTCACCCATCTCGGGTCGATCTTCCCCGGGGTGCCGCTGCGCGTGTACGGGCGCTGTCGCGAGGGCTCCTCGCTGACCGTACGCGGGATGGCCGCGGACGGTCCGTGGGAGGAGCAGGTCGCGGGCGTGACGATGGACAGTCCGGCCATCCGCGCCGTCTGGGCCCGCGCGCACCTGCGCGAGCTCGAGGACCGGTACGCCATGGGCGAGCACGACCTGGAGCCGCGGATCGTACGGACCTCGCTCGAGTACGGCGTGCTGTGCCGTTTCACCGCGTACGTGGCGATCGACACCAGGCAGGTCGCCGAGGGCACTCCGGAACACCGCGTCATCCAGCCGGTCGAACCCCCGAGCGGGTGGGAGCCGCCGCAGGCCCCGCCGATGATGGGCTTCACGGCGCACGCGGCGGTGATGGCCGCCCCGCGGATGGGCGCACAGCGGATGCGGCTCCCCGAGCCGGGCCTCGGCGACCTGGATCAGGGGCTCCTGGCCGGCGGCCCGGCCGGCTCCACCGAGGGCTTCGGCGTCTCGCCGATGCCCGGACAGCCGCCCGCGCCCTCCGCGCCGGGTGGTCCGGTGCGCGGCCCAGGGTGGAGCCGGTCGCCGAAGTCCGCGCCGCGGCCCGCGCAGCCGCTGGATGTGGTCAGGCCGCAACTGGTGGCCGAGCTCGACCGGCTGAAGGCGCTGCCCGTGGCCGACCTGCTGTACCTGGCGGACCTGGGGTCGCGGCTGGCGGCGCTGGCGGCCTACCTCGGGGGCGACGAGCAGTTGGGGGCGCTGGCCCGCGAGCTGGAGTCCGCAGAGCGGCCGGGCGCCGACGCCCAGGCCCTGCACGACCGGGCCGTGGAGGTCCTCACGGCCCTCGTGGGCGGCGAACCCGGCCCAGGTCGCCGCGGCCCCTTCTGGAAGCGCACGTAGGAGGCGCGGGCGCGGAAGGGCGGCTTACATGATCGGGGTCCACTCCTTCATGAGCACGATCTCGTAGCCGCCCACCGCCATGTACGGGTCCTCCCGGAGGATGTCGCGCAGCTCGGCCTCGTCCGCCACCTCGTACACGTGCATCGCCCCCGTGTCGTCCGCCCAGGGTCCGGCGGTCACCAGCCGTCCCTGGTCCTTGAGCCGCCGCAGGTGCTCCCGGTGCGCGGGACGGGCCGCCAGGCGGCTGGGGGCGTCGTCGAAGGCCATGTGGAGTACGTATCTCGCCATGCCCGCACGCTAGGGCCCGGCCGGCCGGGTGCTCAGCATCGCGGGGCACCGGGGTGGTGTATCACGGGATACATGACGTACACGCTGGCCGACCTGCCGATGTTCGGCGGGCTCGGCGACGGGCGGCTGCGGGGGCTGGAGTCGCTGGTGCGGCGGCGGCGTTACCCGGCCGGGCAGGTGCTGTGCACCGAGGGCGATCCGGCCGATCACCTGATCGTGCTGCTCGACGGACGGGTGAAGGCGGGGCGGGTGAGCGCGGAGGGCAGGGAGGTGGTGCTGGCCGTGGAGGACGCGCCGGTCGCGTTCGACAAGACGGCGCTCCTCGTGGACGGGCCGCACCGGGCGACCCGGACGGCGCTGACGGCGGTGGAGGTGGCGTACCTGCCGCGCTCCACGGTGCTCGAGCTCGTCGCCGCCGAGCCGTCCGTCGCGGCGCGGCTGCTGCGCACGCTGGCCGCGACCGTGCGGGACCTCGACGAGCGGCTCATCGACGCGGCGGTGCGCGACGTGCCCTCACGCGTGGCCACCTGGCTGGTACGCCGGTGCGCGGGCGGCCGGGTGCCGCTCCACGCGGGGCAGGCGGGTCTGGGCGCCGAGATCGGCGCGACCAGGGTGAGCGTCAACCGGGCCCTGCGCGGGTTCGAGCGCCGGGGGCTGATCGAGATCCGCGCCGGCGAGGTGATCGTGGTCAACCCCCAGGCCCTCGCCCGCCTCGCCGCTATCCCGGCCCCGGCTCCCCCAGCCCCGCCTCCCTCAGCCCCGGCTCCCTCAACCTCGGCTCCCTGACCCCGGCTCCCCCAACCTCGGCTCCCTGACCCCGGCTCCCCCAACCTCGGCCTCCTGATCTCGGCTCCCTGGCCTGCCTACGCCGGGCGTCTGGGCGTGAGCCACGGCTCCGGTGGATGATCGCACACGCGCACCGGGGGCGCCGCTGAGGGCACGGCGCGGCTCGCCGGGCGGGCGACCGGGACGCCGGGCCTCGCTGGTAGCGCGCTGCAGAAGCGCCCACCGCTCGGCGGGCGGGCGGCCAGGGCGTGGACCGCACAGGCCGTGGTGGCGGCGTCCTTCGGAGGGGCGTGCCGTTCGGCGGTGGGGGCGCTCGGCCGTGCCCGGTTGCGGTGCCGTACGAAGCGCTGATCGTGGCGCCGCAACGTGTGCCGCGCGAGTGCTCGTACCCTGGATGCGTGACTGCACTTGTCCTGGACGGCGGCCTGTCCACCCAGCTCGAACGGCTCGGCGCCGATCTCGGCGACGAGCTCTGGTCCGCGCGGCTGCTGCTGGAGCAGCCCGAGCTGATCAGGCGCGTGCACGCCGACTACTTCGCGGCGGGCGCCGACGTGGCCACGACCGCCAGCTATCAGGCCACGATCCCGGGCTTCCTGCGGCGCGGGCTGGACGTGGCGACGGCCGAGCGGCTGATCAGGCTGTCGGTGGAGCTCGCCGCCCAGGCGCGCGACGAGGCCGGTCACGGGCTGGTGGCGGCCTCGGTCGGCCCGTACGGCGCCTACCTGGCCAACGGCGCCGAATACACCGGCGACTACGGCCTCGACGAGGAGGGCCTGTTCGAGTGGCATCTGCCGCGCTGGGAGATCCTCGCCTCGGCCGGGGCCGACCTGCTGGCCTGCGAGACGATCCCGTCGTATCCGGAGGCGCGGGCGCTGGTCAGGCTGCTGGCCCACACGCCAGGGGTGAAGGCGTGGGTGAGCTTCTCCTGCCGCGACAGGGAGCGGCTCAACGACGGCACGCCGATCCGTGAGGCGGCCGCGCTGTTCGACGGAAACGCGCAGGTGGTGGCCGTGGGCGCCAACTGCACCGCGCCGCGGCACATCCCCGGGCTGATCTCGTGCCTGGCCGGCGGGCCGCCCGTGGTGGTCTATCCCAACTCGGGCGAGACCTGGGACGCCGGGCACCGGCGCTGGCTGGGGCTGGCCGATCCGGTGGAGTTCGGGCAGGCGGCCAAGGAGTGGCAGAAGGCGGGGGCGTCGCTGATCGGCGGGTGCTGCCGTACGACTCCTGAGCACATCGCGCAGATCCGCGCCCACCTGTCCTGAGACCTGAAACGCGAACGGACCCCGCGTGCGCGGGGTCCGGGACGAGGCGTGCTAGGCGGGCACCTAGGCGGGCACCGACGCGTTGGCGCGGCGGCGGCCCAGGACGCTGTCGAGGGCCAGCGCGCCCCCGCGCGTGAAGCCGATGGCCAGGCTGGCGGCCGCCAGCGCCAGGACGAACTCGTAGCCGCCCTCGCCGGCGCTGAAGCCGGCCGAGCCGTGCACGAACACGATGGCGCCCACCATGTCGAGGGCCAGCAGCGTGCCCGCGATCGGCAGCGCCGCGCCGAGGATCAGCGCCAGGCCGCCCACCACCTCCAGCACCGCCACGGCCGGAGCGGCCACGGACGCCAGCGGGATGCCGGCGGACTCGAAGAACTTGGTCGTACCCGGGATCCCCATGGTCGCGAACTTCTGGTAGCCGTGCACGAGGAAGATCACTCCGATGGCGATCCTCGCGAGGAGCAGGACGATGGGGCGCGCCTGGTCGATCATTGCGATCTCCTTGAGAGAGGTCGTTCAGATTTGAACCACCACCCTAGCATCGATTGTTCAAAACTGAACAACGCATAGAATGGGCCGGTGACGGACCCCCGATGGCTGGACGCGACGGAGATGGCGGCCTGGCGCGCCTTCCTGTCCACTTCCCACCTGCTCGAGCGGCGTATCGAGGAGCAGCTCAAGGCCGCGGCCGGGCTGACGCATCCGCAGTACGAGATCCTGGTGCGGCTCGCCGAAGCCCCCGGCCATCAGATGCGCATGACCGAGCTGTCCAGGGGCGCCGTGGTGTCGAAGAGCGCGCTGACGTACCAGATCACCCAGCTCGAGAAGGCCGGCCTGGTGGAACGCGCCACATGCCCCAGTGACGAGCGCGGCGTGCTGGCGGTGCTCACCGACGCAGGCCTGCGCTGCCTGGAGCAGGTGGCCCCGGGGCACGTGGAGGTCGTACGCGAGTATCTGATCGACCGGCTCAGCCGGGAGGAGCTGCAGGCGATGACCACGGCCATGCAGAAGACCGAGGCGGTCCTGCGCTCCGGCCGGTGAGGTCAGCTCTTGGCGGCCGCGGCGGCGCGCGCGGCGCGCTCCATCTCGACCCGCGCGCTGGCGGCGTACTTGTCGACGTATTCCTGGCCGGACAGCTCCATCAGCGCGTACATGATCTCGTCGGTCACGGCGCGCAGCACCAGCCGGTCGTCCTCCATCCCGTAGTAGCGGGAGAAGTCGAGCGGCTTGCCGAACCTGACGCCGGGCCGGATGCCGAGCTTGGGCAGCGGCCGCCCCGGCGGCATCATCTCGTACGTGTTGACCATCGCCCACGGGATGACCGGCGCCCGTGACTCCAGGGCGAGCCTGGCCACGCCGGTCTTGCCCTTGTAGAGCCGCCCGTCGGGCGAGCGGGTGCCTTCGGGGTAGATGCCCAGGATGTGGCCCTCGCGCAGGATGCGCAGGCCGGTGCGGAGCGCCGCCTCACTGGCCTTGCCGCCCGAGCGGTCGATCGGCACGGTGCCGACGCCGCTGAAGAACAGGCGGGTGAAGAAGCCCTTGATGCCGCGCCCGGTGAAGTAGTCGGCCTTGCCGAGCGAGATGACCTTGCGACGGATCTGCAGCGGCCCGAAGAAGTGGTCGGCGAACGACAGATGGTTGCCGGCCAGGATCGCGGGCCCCTGTTTGGGCACGTTGTCCGCGCCCTCCGTCCACGGCCGGAACATGGCGAGGAGGAACGGACTCAAGATGGCCTTGACCACCCAGTAGAACACCCCGGCACCTCTTCTCCAGCACGTTGCGGGCGACCCAGAGTCATCTTCCCATCCCGAAGGCCATGCTCCTACATCAGCTCTCGCACAAACACCCCGGAACGTGCGACGATCGGGCAGTTCCGGGATGAAATTCCGTCAAGGAGCTGTTATGCCGCTCATGCCAGGCGCGGAGCCCTACCACCACGACGGAGGCCAGGTCGGTGTGCTGCTCTGCCATGGGTTCACCGGCACCCCGCAGTCACTGCGGCCATGGGGGGAGTTCCTGGCCGGGCACGGGGTGAGCGTCTCGCTGCCCCGCCAGCCCGGGCACGGCACCACGTGGCAGGAGATGAACAGGACGCGCTGGGACGACTGGTACGCCGAGGTGGAGAAGGCGTTCGCGGACCTCCAGGGACGCTGCCAGAATGTGTTCGTGGCGGGGCTGTCGCTCGGGGGCTGCCTGGCGCTACGCCTCGCCGAGGTGCACGGCGCGGCGATCAGCGGCGTGGTGGTGGTCAACCCGTCGATCGCCAACGACGTGCCGCTGCTCAGGCTCGCTCCGCTGATCAGGTGGTTCGTGCCGTCGGTGGCCGGCGTCGCGAACGACGTCAAGAAGCCCGGCGTGACCGAGCTGGCCTACGCCCGCACCCCTGTGAAGGCGGCCGCGTCGCTGCCCGCGCTATGGTCGCTGGTGCAGGCGGACCTGGCGAAGGTGACACAGCCGCTGCTGGTGTTCCACAGCGTGGAGGACCACGTGGTCAAGCCGACGAGCGTGGCGATCATCCGCGAGAAGGTCACGCACGCCACGATCGAGGAGCTTACCGATAGCTACCATGTTGCGACGCTGGACAACGATGCCGACAGGATCTTTGCCGGGAGCCTCGACTTCATCCGGACACATGCCTCGGTACCCTTGCAGAGGGACTGATCGCACCCAGGGGGAAGTCGCGATCGTTGTGGAGAGGCCCATCTAGGTGACGCCCCAGAGTGAGGACGAGGTCTGGCGGCAGATCGTCGCGTCCTTCAACGACACCGCCGAGCGCGACTCGGCCGACCAGCCATGGCCGGACAGCGAGAACGTCCCCCCGGAGCCCACCCGCCGGGTCGTGAAACCCTCCGAGGAGCCCTTGCCCGACGAGGACTCCGACGAGGACTCCGAAGAGGGGGAGGGCGAGGAGGGGCACTTCGAGCCGCCCCCGCCGCCTCCGCTGCCCAAGCTCGACCTGCCGACCAAGCTGGCGTGGGTGGCGCTGTTCGGCGGCCCCGCGTACCTTCTCGTCGCCGCGATGGCGAGTTGGCACATGGACGGATGGGCGCTGTTCACGGCGGTGGCGGCGTTCATCGGCGGGTTCGTGGCGCTGGTGGTGCGCATGGGCGACGGGCCGCCCAACGACTCGGGCTGGGACGACGGCGCCATCCTCTGACCGCCGCAGGACCGCCGGAGGACCCCCGCCCGTGTCAGCGCGCGGCCCCGGTCGCGACGGGACGAGACCGCCGACCGTGGCCGAGGTCCCTTTTGAAGGGGAGGCAGGACGGCGGTCCGCCGGGCGTCAGGACTTCGCGGTGACGCTCTTGGGGGCGAACGACTCCACCACGTCGGTGTAGCGGTCACGCGTGTCGACCTCGTGCCCCACACCCCACACCGCGCCCTTGCCGGCGAGGTAGGCCACCGCCTGGAGCCGCACGCTGCTCCTGTCCTTCTGGGCGCCGCCGCGGATGGTCTCGCAGTCGCCCTTCTCGCACCGCAGCATGAACGGCTCCGTCGCCCGCGACGGGTCGTAGCCGGCCATCCAGTAGCGGCCCTTGCCGTCGCCGGTCACGCCGTAGAGCCGGGCGTCGGAGTCAGGCAGCTGCTGCTCGCGCCAGCGCTTGCCGTTCCAGGTCAGCATGAGGGGCGAGATGTCGCCGGGCCCGCGGTAGACGCCGCCGACGGCCACCGCCCGCTTGGCGCTGTCGGCCTGCACGTCACGCAGGTAGCCGCCGGGGATCGAGGGCAGCGGCATGGACTTCCACGACCCGGCCGAGTAGTGCATGATCAGCGGCTCGACGCCCGTGTCGCCGACGGCGAACCCGTCGGCCACCGCGTAGAGTGCGCCCTTCTCCTTGGTCTGCTGCACGGTCCAGGAGCTGCCCTGGCCGGTGAGGATGAGGCCCTGGTTGTCGCGGCTGCCGACCGCCACGATCCGCCCCGACTTGGCGTCGACGCCGCCGAGCCAGTCGCCTGCCCGCAGCCCCTGTGGCCTGACCCGGTCGAACCCCGTCACGTCGCCGTGGGCGATGTACGGCAGCCCGTCGTGCCCGTCGCCGACCGCCCACACGTCGGACGCGGAGTCGGCGGCCAGCCCGCGCAGGTTGCCCGCGGACGCGGCGTCGCGGACGGGGACCTCGGACCAGCCACTGCCGTCCCAGTGGCGGACGGTGCCGCGGTTCTTCCAGACGTCCCAGATCTCCTGCTGGCCGACGGCCCACACGTCGCTGGAGGAGACGGCGAGCACGTCGGAGAGCGAGCCGTCGGCCTGGAGGCGCACGCTGGTCGACTGCTGCCACGCCTCTATCGTGGCGGGGCGGCGAGGTTCGGCATGCGCGGCGGGCGTGGCCTGCGTCAAGGCCACGGACGTCGCCAAGATCAAGGAGAGCGCACGCCGCTGAGAGCGACGGGTCATGAGCAAATGCTACGGGCTGGGCGGCACGTCTTGCCCTTTAGTGCCCAACTCGCAACTCTGCGATAACCGGCAGATGGTCGCTGGCTCCGGCCAGATCGCCGATCGGGGCGTCCGCTCCCCCGCACGACACGACCCGCGCGTCGCGCGCGGCGAACACGCCGTCGATGCGCAGCGCGGGCCGGGCGGCCGTGAACGTCAGGCCGTCGCCCTCGGGCGCCACGGCGTAGCAGTCGGCCAGCCGCGCGGCGAGAAAACGCCAGGCGGGCTGGTGTGCCTGCTCGTTGAGGTCGCCGCCGAGCACGATCGTGGCCCCGAAGCGGCCGGCCGCCCGCTCCATCAGCGCCACGGCCTCGGCGGCGTGGTGCACCCTGGCCGGGCCGTTCAGATCCAGATGGAGGGAGCCGACCGCCAGGCGGGCGCCGTCCACCTCGAGCACGGCGAGCGCGAGCGCGCGCCGCTCCAGCCCGAGGAAGACCCGCAGCGTGTGGCTCTCGGCGTGCAGCACCCTGACGCGCGGGCCGGCGAACACGGCCACGCCGCCGACCCGGCCGGGAGTGGCGACGCGCAGGCCCGCCCCGGCGGCCAGGGCGGCGCGCCGGGACTTCCTGAGCCTGGGCGCCTCCTGCACGCAGAGCACGTCGGCGCGCATGGCGGTGATCACCCTGGTCAACGCGGGCACGCTGTCGCGCATCCCGCGTACGTTGTAGGTCGCGACCCGGACCGTCAGCGCAGCCTGGCCAGGTCGGCCGCGCCCACCACCCCCGCGGAGGCGCCCAGCTCGGCCAGCCTGATCTCGGCGAGCGGCCGGTGACCGTGGCCGGTCACCCGCTCGGCGAAGGCCTGCCGCGCCCGGTCGATGAACAGGTCGGCGGCACGGGAGACGCCGCCGCCCACGATGAAGCAGCCGGGGTCCAGGACGCCGGCCAGATCGGCCATGCCCTGGCCCAGCCAGTCGGCGAGGCTGGCGAACGCGGCCAGCGAGGCCTCGTCGCCCAGCCGCGCGGCCTCGGTCACCTCCTCGCCCTCGATCTTGCCGCCGGCCAGCCCGAGCAGGATCTTCGCCTGTTCTGGGTGCGCGTCGGCGATCTCCCTGGCGTCCTTGACGAGGGCCTGGCCGCTGGCGTACTGCTCCCAGCAGCCGACGTTGCCGCAGCCGCACTGCCGCCCTCCGGGGAGGACCTGCATGTGGCCCATCTCGGCGCCCATGCCCCAGCGGCCGCGGTAGAGGACGCCGTCGAAGACGAGGCCGCCGCCGATGCCGGTGCCGAGCGTGACGCAGACCACGTGGGACTGGCCCCGCCCGGCGCCGAACCTGGTCTCGCCCCAGGCCATCGCGTTGGCGTCGTTCTCGATCACGACCGGCAGGCCGACGAGGTCGCTGATCTTCTTCTGCAGCGGCTCGTCGCGCCAGGCCAGGTTGGGAGCGAAGCGGATCATCGAGCGGGTCTCGTCGACGAACCCGGCTGCGCCGACCCCGACGGCCTCGATGGTCCTGCCCGCGCTCAGCTCGCGAACGACGTCGGCGACCGTCTCGGCCACCACGTCGGGACGGTCGGCGGCGGTGGGCCTGAGCGTGTGTTCGACGATCTGACCCTTGTCGTCGACCACACCGGCGGCCACCTTGGTCCCGCCGATGTCGACACCGATCGTGAGCATTGCCCTTTTTTCTCCCTATCCCAAATCTATGTGTTCGACGTTGTCGTGGCGGTCCTGGCGGTCACGGTCGTCGCGGTCGTCGCGGTCGTCGCGCGGCCTGCGGGGGGCGGGCTTGCTGATCGCGTCGAACGCGCCGCGGAACGCGGCGAACAGCTCGCCGCCCGCGGCCATCAGGTGCCCGGTCACGTCGCCGCCCGACTCGCGCTGCGCCGCGATGGCCCGGCACCACGGGCAGGCGCGGCAGATGTACTCGTCGTGGGGCTCGGACACGGCCTCCTCCCACACGTCACGCTCGCGGCGGCCTCCGCCGCCCCCGGCGAACGAGTTGAACACGCTCTTGCCGACCTGGCGGGTGGCCCGCCCCTGGATCGACTCGAACAGCTTGCGCGCCTCGTCGGCGACGGTGCCGATCGGGTCTCTGTCGTTGTCGTTGCTGCTGTTGCTCTCGGTCATGGGCCCTCCCTGCCTCTGGGGTCGCTCATCCTCCTCAACTCATCAGGACGCGGATTCGCTCCCCGGGCTGAAACCTACCCGCAGCTCGCCGTCCCGGAGCGCGGCTCCACTGATCTTCCTGCGGGCCAGCGCGGTGGGCAGTGCCAGGATCCTCCGGTACGGCCCGGCCGTGACGATCAGCTCGTCGCCCTTGCGGGCCAGGTCGACGTCGGCGCGGTCGGCGCCGGGCAGGGCGAGCACCAGCTCGTCCGCGTTCAGCCGCAGCGGCGGCTCGACGGCGTGGGCGGCGAACGGGTCGGAGTCGCCGTACATCGCCTCGCCCACCGAGGCCAGCGCGTCCGTGCCGACGGGCTCGGCGGGCAGGTAGGGGACCACGTGGATGGGCAGCGGCGCGAACGACTGCTCCGCCTCGGCCAGCAGCCGGGTCTGCGCCGCCGCCCACTGAGCGCGCCACTCGTCGGCGCCGCCGGATGGGAAGACCCGGTTGGCGATGACGGCGTCGACGCGGTAGCCGTACAGGCTGAGTGAGGTGAGGGTGCGCCTGGCCTCGGCGAGCACCACGGACTCCGGCGTGAACACCAGCCGCACGGAGGCGTGGTCGCCGGTGAGCAGCTCGCGTACCTCCATGAGGCCGCGGTGCAGGCGCTCGCCCGCGCTCATGACCTCCTCGCCGGGCGCGCTGACATGGGCCACGCTGCGCACGAACGGCGAGACGAGCCGCATGAGCTTGCGGCCGACCGGCAGGAGCCTGCTGACGTGCCAGTCGAGCGCCTCGGGCAGGGCCAGCAGCCGCAGCGTCTCGGCGGTGGGCGCGCAGTCGACGACGATCACGTCCCAGCGGCCCTCGCGGGCGTGCTCGCGCAGCTCGAGCAGGGCGATGAGCTCCTCGGCGCCGGGCAGCACGGTGATCTCCTCGGAGGTGATCTCATCGAGGCCCAGCTCGCCCAGCACCCCCTTGGCGTACTGCTGCAGCTCGCCCCAGTGGCGCTCCAGCGACTTCTGCGTGTCCACCTGGTGGAGGTGGAGGCCCGGCGCGATCTCTCCGGGCTCCACGGCGAGCGCGTCGGCCAGCGAGTGCGCGGTGTCGGTCGAGACGACCAGCGTCTTCAGCCCGCGCCTGGCGGCGAGCGTGGCTGTCGCGGCGGCGGCCGTGGTCTTGCCGACGCCGCCCTTTCCGGTGAAGAGCAGGACCCGGGGACTCAACTCAGCGACCTTCGACGCGCTTCTTGAGGCCCTTGAGCGCGGTGTCCACGATCACCTTCTCCGCCTTGCGCTTGACCAGGCCGATCATGGGGACGCTGAGATCGACCGTGAGCTCGTACGTCACCTCCGTGCCACTGCCCGTGTCGGCGAGCCGGTAACTCCCGCGCAGATCGGAGACCATCTTCCCCGGCTCGACCACCTTCCAGCTCACGCCGTCGTCGCCCTGCCAGGCGTAGCCGAGGGTGTAGGTGTCGCTGATCATGCCGGCGTCGAGGACGAACCGCACCGTCTCCGGCCTGCCGTCGCCGTCCGTGGTGAGGACCTCGGCGCTCTTGACCTGCCCGGCCCAGTCCGGGTACGTGGGGAAGTCCGCGATCACCGCCATGACCTCGGGCCGGCCTGCGCTGATGGTGGTGCTCGAAGTGGTGCGATCAGCCATGCGACCACCGTAGTGCACAACCCGCTTCTTGCGGCGGACCGCTGAACGCGCTCCTTGCGGTGGAGCCTGCCTGGCCGATGGCGTCACCACTCCAGGACGAACGGGACGCCCTTCCCACGGAAGTGGCCGACGTTCACGCATTCGGTGCGGCCGATGCGGGCGCGCGCGTGGAGCGGTTGGTGCACGTGCCCGAACAGTGCGTAGCGCGGCTGCGTACGCCTGATCGCCTCCAGCGTGGCCTGGCTGCCGCGCTCGAACCTCCTGGCCACCACGTCGTAGAGCAGCTCGGGCACGGCCGGCGGGATGTGGCAGCAGAGCACGTCCACCTCGCCGACCGCCTCGACCTTGGCCGCGTACTCCTCGTCGCCGATCTCGTACGGCGTGCGGTAGGGCGTCTGCAGCCCGCCGCCCACGAACCCGAACCGCAGGCCGCCGATCTCCGCCACCTCCCCGTCGAGCACCTGGAGGCCCGGCCGCAGATAGTCAGCCCACAGGCGCGGCAGGTCCACGTTGCCGTAGGTGAGGTAGGCCGGGGTGGGCATGGCGGCGAAGAGGAGCTCGTACTGGGCGCGCACGCGGCGTTCGATGTGCTCGCGCGGATCGCCGTCGAGCGTGGCCCACAGGCGCGCCGACATGGCCCTGGCCTCGTCGAACCGCTTGGCCGTGCGCAGTGCGATGAACTCCGCGGCCCGCTCCGCGCCGAACAGCTCGGGGAAGATGCCCTGCGCGTGGTCGTCGTAGTCGATGAAGAGGATCAGGTCGCCCAGGCAGACCAGCGCGTCCGCGCCGTCGCCCGCCCTGGCCAACGCGTCGGCTCTGCCGTGGACGTCGCTGACGACGTGGACCTTCATGGGGCAAATTCTAGATCTCCGGCTGCTAGCGTGAATGTTGACACTACCCGTCCGTAACTTGACGCGGTAACGTCCAGGCGGTCCCCGAAGAGGAGTTTGATCCGTGCGCGAGTACAGCGTTCCCGTCCTGGTCGATGTGCCTGCTTCCGCCAGCCTGTCCGACATCGTCTTCAGGCGGGCCGAGCAGGAGCCGGGCACCGTGGTGATGCGCCGCAAGACCGATGCCGGCTGGCCGGTGGTCACCGCGTCGGAGTTCCGCGACCAGGTGGCCGAGGTGGCCAAGGGCCTGATCGCGGCGGGGATCTCGCACGGCGACAGGGTCGCGCTGATGTCGCGCACCCGGTACGAGTGGACACTGGTCGACTACGCCATCTGGACGATCGGGGCGGTCACCGTACCGATCTACGAGACGTCGTCGGCCGAGCAGGTCCGGTGGATCCTGTCCGACAGCGAGGCCAAGGCGGCCTTCGTCGAGCTGGACGAGCACGAGGAGACCGTCAGGGAGGCCGCGCCCGAGCTGAAGCAGCTCTGGCGGATCGACGGCGCCCTGGACACGGGCGGCGTCTCCGACGCCGACGTGGACCAGCGGCGCGAGCAGGTGGTCCTGGCCGACCTCGCCACGGTCGTCTACACCTCGGGCACCACCGGACGTCCCAAGGGCTGCCGCATCACCCACGACAACCTGCTCTTCACCGCGCTCAACGTGCTGCGCGGCCCGCTGGAGCCGCTGTTCGCCACCAAGGACCCGGCGGCCCTGCTGTTCCTGCCGCTGGCGCACATCCTCGCCCGGATCATCCAGGTGGTGCTGCTGGAGGCGGGCGCGGTCATCGCGCACACCCCCAACATGAAGAACGTCGCCCCCGACCTGCAGGACTTCCGGCCCACGTTCCTGCTGGGCGTGCCCCGCGTGTTCGAGAAGGTCTACAACGGCGCCGAGCAGAAGGCCATCGCGGGCGGCAAGGGCAAGATCTTCGCCCGCGCCGTGGACGTGGCGATGGACTCGAGCCGCGCCTCCGCCACCGGCGCGCCGCTCGGGCTCCGGCTGAAGCACGCGCTGTTCGACCGGCTGGTGTACGCCAAGCTCCGCGCGGCCACGGGCGGCCGCCTCTCGGCCGCCGTCTCCGGCGGCGGCGCGCTCGGCGAGCGGCTCGGCCACTTCTTCAGGGGCGTCGGCATCGAGGTCTTCGAGGGGTACGGCCTGACGGAGACGACAGGACCGTGCACGGTCAACATGCCGCACGCCAACAAGATCGGCACGGTCGGCAAGCCGCTGCCCGGCGTGAGCCTGCGCATCGCCGACGACGGGGAGATCCTGGCCAAGGGCAGGAACGTCTTCCCCGGCTACTGGAAGAACGACGAGGCCACCGCCGACGTGATCGACGACGGCGGCTGGTTCCACACGGGCGACATCGGCGAGCTGGACGACGACGGCTACCTGCGGATCACGGGGCGCAAGAAGGAGATCCTGGTGACCGCGGCGGGCAAGAACGTCGCCCCCGGCCCGCTGGAGGACGCGCTGCGCGCCCACCCGCTGATCTCCCAGGCCATGATCGTCGGCGACGGCCGCCCCTTCGTCGCCGCCCTGATCACGCTCGACCCCGAGGCCCTGCCCGCCGGGTCCTCCGTGGCGGAGCTGCGCAAGGACCCCGCGGTGCTGGCGGACGTCCAGGCGGCGGTGGACCGGGCGAACCTCCAGGTGTCGAAGGCCGAGCAGATCAAGAAGTTCATCATCCTGGACGCGGACATCACCGAGGACAGCGGGCACCTGACGCCCACGCTGAAGGTCAAGCGCAACCTGGTCATGCGCGACTTCGCCAAGGAGATCGACGAGCTCTACGACGGGAAGTAGCCCTCACAGGAGGGTGCGGAAGCGGGCGGCCACGTGGTCCCACGCCCATTCGCGGGCGATCCAGTCACGCCCGCCCGCGCCCATCTTGCGGGCCTTCTCCGGGTCGCCCAGCAGTTCGACGATCGCGTGGGCGATCTCGCCCACGTCCTCGCCGTCCACGACCAGCCCGGTCTCGCCGGGCCGCACCGCGTCGGGCGCGCCGCCGGACGCGCCGGCCACCACCGGCAGCCCGGTGGCGGACGCCTCCAGGAACACGATCCCGAGCCCCTCCACGTCCACCCCCTTCCAGCGGGTACGGCACGGCATCGCGAACACGTCGGCGGCCGCGTAGTAGCCGGGCAGCGCGGCGGCGGGCACCGTGCCGGTGAACCTGATCGACTCGCGTCCCGCCGCCAGCCGTTCCAGCCTCCCGCGGTACGGTCCGCCGCCCACGAGCAGCAGCACCGCGTCCGGCACCGCCCGCAGCACCTGGGGCCAGGCCCTGATCAGCTGGTCCTGGCCCTTCCTCGGCACCAGCCGCGACACGCAGACGACCACCGGCCTCCCGTCCAGCCCCGGCTCGGCCCTGGGTGCGCCGGGTCGGAACTGCGTGACGTCCACGCCGGGCGCGAGCCGTACCAGCTTCTCCGGGGGGATGGCGGCGACCAGGCGCTGGCGGGTGTACTCGCCCAGGTAGGTCACCACGTCGGCGTGCTCGCCGATCCTGCGCAGCGCCGCGCGGAAGCCCGGCGCGCCCGCCCACGACGCCTCGTGGCCGTGCGTGAGCATCACCACGCGCCGCGCGCCCGCTGCGCGCAGGCGGGGCGCGAGCAGCCCGAGCGGCGCCGCCGCGCCGAACACCACGGTCTCCGCGCCGTGCTCGGCCACCAGCCGGGCCGCCCTGCGCGCGACGGCCGGGGTCGGCAGCATGAGCCGCGTCGGATGCCGCACGATCGGGTACGGCTGGCCCTCGTCGAACTCCTCACAGCCCGGCCAGGCGGGCGCGTAGACGACCACGCCCGGCGTCCGCAGGGCGAGGCCGTGCACGAACGACTGGATGCCGCCGGGTCTGGGCGGGAAGTCGTTCGTGACGATGAGCACCTTGGCCCCGGCACCCAGCTCCGCACCGGAATCATTCACCACACGTGTCACTGCACCGGGACGCCGTTCAGCTTGGCCCATGCGCGGGCCATGGCGATGCGCTCGGGGGTCGAAGGGTGGGAGGCATAGAGCACATATTCCACCGCATCCGGCGACAAGTCAGAAACATTGGTGACGGCCAGGCGCTTCTGCATGGCGACGAACGTGGCCGGATCGCGCGTGAGGTCGAGCGCGTGCAGGTCGGCCCTGGCCTCGATGTGCCGGCTGACCAGGTTCTGGGCGGGACCCATGATCAGCGAGCCGATGGTCATCAGCCCCATGATCGCGCCGACCGCGCGCGGGTCGCCGATCGACGTGACGCCCGTGCGGCGGCGTACCGGCTCGAAGACCAGGAACAGCAGCATGGCGCCCAGAGCGGCGCCCAGGGCGCCGATGAACGTGCCGTACAGGACGTCGTCGTGCTTGGCGTGGCCCAGCTCGTGCGCCACGACCAGCTCGACCTCCCGCATCGGGGCCTTGAGCAGCGTGTCGTAGACGACGATCCGGCGCGTGGCGCCGAAGCCGGACACGTACGCGTTGAGCGCCGTCGTCCTGCGCGAGGCGTCGGCGATCAGCACGTCCTCGACGGGCACGCCGTCGCGCTGGGCCATGGAGAGCAGGCTCACGCGGAGTGCGCCCTGCCGCATGGGCGTGAAGTCGTTGAACAGCGGCTCGAACACCACCGGATAGATGAACGACATCGCCACCGTCAGCACGAAGGCCCCGGCGGCGGCCGGGATCCACCAGCGCTTGATCCTGCGGGCCAGCGCCATGAGCACGAGCAGCATGAGGCAGAGGAGGAACGTCTCGACGCCGATGTTCTTGAGCCGGTCGCCGGCCCAGGACCCCCAGTCCTGGGTGGACAGGCCGTAGCCGCGCAGCGTCGTCTCGAACCAGATGCCGAGCGGCAGCTTGAGCAGCTCGACGATGACGGTGATGACGACGACGCCGAGCACCACCCGTACCCACCACGGGCCTTTGAGCCACCGCACGGCCTTCGCGCCGAGCGGGGTGGCCACGAGCAGCCCGGCGAGGACGAGCGTGAGCGCCAGCGACAGGTAGCTCGGCACGGTGGTGGCCGCGTCGAACGCCTCGGCCCTGGCGATCTGCGCGGCGGTGAAGTCACGCGCGGGGTCCGGCGGCCCGGAGGCGAGGAGGCGCCAGGGGATGCTGAAGGCGGCCACGGCCACGATGATCAGGCCGAGCACCACGGCCGCCACCGCCGCCTGCCGCCTCAGCCGCGTCTCGTCCGCGACCTCACGCGCCCCGTCCCCGTTCACCGACATCCCGTCCCCATGCCCCTGCCCCTCTTGAGCGTGAACGTCCACCGCCGCTCCTCCCCCTCACGCGAGCTGGTCCCGCACGTAGTCGCGCCACCGTGCGGTCAACGTGGCCGTGGACAGCCCGAGCGCGGCGAGCGCCCGATCGACGCCGGCTGCCCGGGCATCACGGTAGAGCCTCACCAGCGTCCCCTCACCGAACCGGTCAGCGAGGAAGCGACACGCCAGCCAGGCCTCCTGGTACGCCCGCGCGAGCCGTACGGGGTCCCGGCCGTCGGCCGCGAAAGCGGCAGGTCCGGGCAATTCCCCTGGCAACCGTCCGGAACGCACCTCGGCGGCGAGCTCGGCCGCGGCGGTCCTCACGGGGAGCCCGGAGTCGCGGTAGCCGACGTAGTCGGCGAATCCCTCGTAGAGCCAGACGGGCAGGTGGTCGGTGCCCGCCGCAACGTGGGTGAGCTCGTGAGCGAGCACGACGTCCTTGCCGGTGGAGTTGAGCTCGGCGAAGAGCTCGGGGACGACGATCACCCGGTCGCCGTCGGCCAGCGCGGCCAGCCCGTCGATCCTGCCCACCCCGGCCAGCCTGGCGGCCTCCGCGGCGGAGCCGGGAACGACGATCAGCGGTCGTACCGGCCGGCCGAGCACGCCCGATACCCGCTGTGCTGCCGCGTCGGCCCGGCGCGCGAGCTCGCTGAGCTCCCCTTCCGGAGCGTGGTGGCCGACGACGACGGAGCGCGCTCCGTGGACCAGGACCGCACCGTCACGCCACAGGTGGCGGGCCTCCTGCGGGAGGTTCGGCGCATCAGGGGTGGGGGCGGCGGAGGGAGCGAGGGCGAGGATCGCGATGGAGGCCACCGCGACCCGACGACTCATCCACCCCGACACGACGCCCGATCGTAGTCGGCCCACGGGAGACTTCAGTACAAAAGAACGAGCCCCGCCCGAAACGAGTTCGGGCGGGGGCTCGGTCAGCTGCCGGGACGGACGGCGCCGACGAAGGACGCCTTGCGCCATCTGCTCAGCTTGTCGATGCGTACCCGTTCGCCTGTCCGCGGCGAGTGGACCATCTTGCCCTTGCCGACGTACATGCCCACGTGGCCGAGCCCGCTGAAGAACATCAGGTCGCCCGGCTGGAGGTGCCGCCAGGAGATCTTGTTCTTGATGCGGACGAACTGGCTGCTCGCCACGCGCGGGATCTTCACGCCGGCCTTCTTCCAGGCGTACTGGACGAGGCCGGAGCAGTCAAACGAACCAGGGCCTGTGCCTCCGTACCGGTACGGATCACCGATCTGGTGCTTGGCCACGGCGACGGCCTTGCGGGCCTTGGACTTCTGCCGGGCGATCTTGACCGCCCTGAGCGTCGCGACTCTGGCCGACGTCGAGGTGCGGGCGGCCGTGACCGCCTTGGCCGTCGAAGCGGACGTGTTCGTCGCCGCCCGAGCCGTTGGGGCATGGAGGACCAGACCTCCGGCCGTCACGGTCATCGAGAGCGCTACGCCACTCAGGGCAAGGCGGGACAGACGGGGGTTATGCGGGGACGTAGACAGGATTTCTCCTTGTGACTTCCACGAACGCCTACCGGGTTAGCTGACGGGTTCGGGCCTGGAAGTAGCCCTACGGCGCGATTTCGCGCCGATTCACCCCTGATCCCTGGGGAACTGGGATCGCTGGGTCCCCGGCTCCGTGCCTCCTGGCTGCACGGATTCGGCAGGTCACCGCCCGATCAAGGATTCACATGGGGATGTGGGGCGGTGGCCGGCGGATCTTGAGCTGTCTCGCTTGCAAGCGGGACGACGCCAGAAGGTACGCGCAACCGTCAAAAATCGGCAAAGCGAGACATGGCCTGTAAAGATCAGATAAAGGGGGCTGTAAGGCGAAAAGCCCCTGCTGAAAGGCCAGGTTCCGTTATCGGAATGTGACACTGCTCACATTTGCTTTCACCCTGTTGTGTCAGGTCTCAAATGTCGCGTTTGTCACACTGGGATGGGAACGTTCCAAGAAGGATCTCCGGCAACGCCGGAGTCGTGGAAAGGGCGACTACGGGCGGACAGCGCCCACGAGGCCGCTGCCGTAAGAGGAGAGCTTGACGACCTTGACCACGTCCCCGGTCTGAGGCGCGTGGACGATCTGCCCGTTGCCGGCGTAAATGCTGACGTGGCCCAGTCCGTTGCTGAAGATGAGGTCGCCGGGCTGGAGGTCGTTCAAGGAGACCTTGCGGCTGGCCCCCCACGCCCACTGCTGCCACGTCGTACGCGGCAGCGACACGCCACCGGCGCGCCACGCCGCCTGGGTCAGGCCCGAGCAGTCCCAGCCGTTCGGTCCGGTGCCGCCGAAGACGTACGGCTTGCCGACCTGGGCGTAGGCGAATCGCAGGACGGCGGCGGCGTTGCCGGAGGCGGGGCCCGTGTACTTGATGCCGACGCTGCGTGGATTGCCGGGATTGTAGGCGTTCAGCTTGTCCAGCAGCTTCTTCTGCTGGCTGATCAGCTTCATGACCTCCGAGCGTTCCTTCTCGACGCCGTCCCGCTCCCTGTCGGCCGCCTCCAGCGCCTGCTCCGCCTTGTCGCGCTCCGCCTTCAGCCCGCGGTTCTCGCGATCGAACGCGGCCAGCTTCGCCGCCTCCTCCTTCGAGATCTGCCCGGCCAGTGTCAGCCCCGTCAGCAGGGCCGAGGGGTCGTCCGTGCTGATCAGGCCGGGCAAGGAGGTCGGGTCGGTGCCGAGCTTGTAGCCGTTGACGGCCATGTTGATCACTTGGGCGCGCAGGTCCGCGACGGTGGCCAGCTTGCGCTTGTAGCTGTCGTTCAGCTTCGTGTAAGCGCCCTTGGCTTCCTTGTAGCGCTCCGTGGCGGTGTTGTACCGGTCGACGACCTTGTCGGCCTTGTCGTTGAGCTTCTCGAGCTTGGCCTTGGCCTGCCGGAGCGTCGGCTTGGGATCAGCGAGGGCCGGACCCATCGGGGACAGGAGCAGCCCGAATGCGAGACCCGCGGCAACCGGCATCCTGCCAAACCTCACTGTGTCGCCTCCCAGGGATGATGTCTGGGGCGAAATAGTACAGAAGTGGCGGGTGAGGTCTCACCTAAAGCGGCAAATCGTGATGGAGGGCCGAGCTGGACCACCGGCCGGCCAGTCCGTAATCTAGGCCCGGCCCAGCCTGCGCAGCAGCAAGCCAGACGGAACGGGTCTGGCTCCCATCCGCCTGACGGACTCGGCCACCTCGCGGTCCGACGACACCACGGCGATGGCCCGGCCGGGCGGCTCGGCGCGGACGAGCTGGCGGATCAGGTCGTCCGCGATCTCCCCGGGCTCGCTGAACAGCACCCGCACCCCCCGGGGCGCCACCACCTGCACGGGGGCATTGAGCTCGGCCCCGTCGAACACCACGGTCACCTCGACCCTGGTCTGCGCCACCAGCCCGCCGAGGCCGGTCATCAGCCGGTTGCGCTGGTCGGCGAGGGTGAGCGTGCCGTAGCCGGTCTTGGTCACGTTGTAGCCGTCGATGATCAGGTGGACCTGCGGCAGGGCCAGGAGCTGGTCGAGGAGCTGCGGGTCGTCGTCGGCGAGGGCGCGCGCCGGGACCCCGCGCACGCCGGGCCGCTCGCCGGTGACGGCGGCGACCGAGTCGGCGGGCCGGCTGATCATCGTGGGTAGGGCCAGCTCCCTGCGCAGCCCGGCGGAGGCGTCCTGGAGCGCGTCGAGCAGCACCCTGACGCGGGCGTCCTCGATGCTCCTGCCCTCGCGGGCGGCCCGGCGCGAGGCCTCGAGCTGTTTCTCCACGTCCGCCAGGCGCTCGCGCAGCCGCCGCAGCTCGGACTCGCCCGAGGATGAGGCGGCGGAGGCGGCCGACCTGGCCTCCTCGGCCGCGTGCTCCATCTCCTCGGCATGGCGGACCGCGGCCTTGGCGCGCTCGCGGGCTTCGTGGAGCTTGCGCCGCAGGTCGGAGTTCTCCGCGCGGGCCGCCCTGATCTGCTCGCGCAGCCGGTCGGACTCCTCCTTGGCGGCGCTCTTCTGCGCGGCCAGCTGCTCGCGCAGCCGGGTGACCGCCTCCTCGCGCTCCGATCCCTCGGCCGCCGCCGCCGACTGCTCCAGGTCGGTGCGGGCGGCCTCGATCATCCCGGCCCAGCCGGGCGGCCGGGTGAGGTACGCGGCCGCGGCCACGAGCACGGGGTCGGCGGCGGGCGGCACGTTTCCCTCGGCCAGCGAGGCGACCAGCTCGGGCCAGCCGGCGGCCACCGACTCGGCCACCAGCTCCCGGAACTTCTTGTCGTTCTCCAGCTGCGCCGCGATGGGCGCGCTGCCGAGCTTGGCACGTTTTCGGGGGTCGAACTTGGCGATGCCGCGCAGCGGCGGAGGTATGGAGACAGCGGGCATCGTCCCGAGCACCTGAGAAGCCAGATCGACGACATTGAGCCGCACCTGCTCGGGAAGCGGGCGAGACAGGCCTTCACCCGCTGAACTCATCCCACTTGTCCCTTCGTGACATGCCCTTTCAGACAAGGGTACGGCTGCCGCGTACCTGACCGTAACGGTCACCCCTGTATGGACGAGCGCTTGGTTGGCGGTATACGACTGAGCCGGAGCCTGGGAGGCCGACCGTGACAGATGAGATCCGCACCTCCACCCGCGACCTGGAAGAGCTGCGCGAACGCCTGGCCGTCTGGCTGAGCGGCAGGGTCGGCGCACGTGCTTCGGTGTCCGAAGTGTCCAGGCCGTCCGAGAACGGCATGTCGAGCGAGACCCTGTTCTTCACCGCCACCTGGGGCGGAGGAGGAACGCGCTGCGTAGCCAGGCTCGCACCTGCGGTGGAGTCCGTTCCGGTGTTCCCCTCGTACGACCTGCGGGCGCAGTTCGGGATCATGCGCCTGGCCAGGGAAAAAGCTGGGATTCCAGCGCCCAGGGCCCTCTGGTACGAACCTGACCCCGGCCATCTCGGCACGCCGTTCCTCGTCATGGAGCGCGAGGACGGCGAGGTACCGCCGGACGTGATGCCGTACACGTTCGGGAGCTGGCTGCTGGACGCGGCGCCGGCGGACCGGCGCAGGCTGCAGGACTCCGCCGTGGCGGTCCTGGCGGCGCTGCACCAGGCCCGGTTCACGGCCGATGAGCTGGCTCCGTTGGGACCGGCCGGGCTGCGCGCGCACGTGGACGGACAGCGCGCCTACTACGCGTGGGCGCACGGCGAACGGCGGATCCCGCTGCTGGAGCGGGCTTTCCGTTGGCTGGAGCCGCACTGGCCGCACGAGCCCGGTCCGGACGTCCTGTGCTGGGGCGACGCCCGGATCGGGAACATGGTGTTCAGGGACTTCACCCCCGTCGCGGTGCTCGACTGGGAGATGGCCACCGTGGGCCCGCGCGAGCTGGACCTGTCCTGGATGATCTTCCTGCACCGCTTCTTCCAGGACCTCACCGTCGCCGCCGGCTTCCCCGGCATGCCGGACTTCATGCGCCGCGGCGACGTCTGCCAGAAATATCAAGAATTGACGGGGTACGAGCCCCGCGACATGGACTTCTACGAGATGTATGCCGCCCTCCGGCACGGCATCGTCATGGCCAGGGTGTGGCAGCGCCGGATCCACTTCGGCGAGCAGCCCGCGCCGGACGACCCCGACGACCTGGTGCTGCACCGGGCCACGATCGAGGAGCTGCTGGCGGGGTGACTACGTACCGGCGTCGTAGACCAGCAGCGCGACCTGGACCCGGTTGTTGAGGTCGAGCTTGGTGAGGATGCGCGAGACGTGCGCCTTGACCGTGGGCACGCTCATGTAGAGCTCGCGCGCGATCTCGGCGTTCGACCTGCCCTGCCCCACGGCCAGCGCCACCTCCCGCTCCCGCTCGCTGAGGCGGGCGAGCAGCTTCCTGGCCCGTTCGGTGCGCTCCCCCGCCCCGCCGTCGGACACGTGCGTGATGAGCTGGCGCGTCACCGCCGGAGAGAGGATCGGCTCCCCCGCGGCCACCTTCCTGATGGCCTGCACCAGGTCGCCGGGCGCGATGTCCTTCAGCAGGAACCCCGCCGCCCCCGCCCGCAGCGCCCGCAGCACCTGCGCGTCGGCGTGGAACGTGGTCAGCACCACCACCTCGGGCGGCGAGGACGTACGGCGCAGCGCCTCGGTGGCGGTGAGCCCGTCGACGCCGGGCATGCGGATGTCCATCAGCACCAGGTCGGGCCGGTGCTCGGCCACCAGCGGCGGCACCTCGGACCCGTCGCCGGCCTCGGCCACGATCTCGATGTCGGCCACGCCGCCCAGGATCATCGACAGCCCCGCCCGCACCATCGCGTCGTCGTCGACGATCAGCAGCCTGATCATGCGTCCTCCCGATCCTTCTCCACCGGCCACGGCAGCCATGCCCGTACCGCGAACTCGCCGTCCGGGGTCGCGCCGTGCTCCAGCCGTCCTCCGGCCAGCTCGGCCCGTTCCTTCAGCCCGATGAGCCCGGCCCCGGCGCCCGGAAGGCTCCGCCCGACGAGCCCGGCTCCCGCGCCAGGGAGGCGCAGCCCGTGGCGCGCCTCCAGAGGATTGCGCACCTCAGCCGACAGCCCCTCGCCCGGCGCCCCGGAGACCGACACCGTCACAGGCGCCCCGCCGGCGTGCTTGCGCGCGTTGGTCAGCGCCTCCTGGACGATGCGGTAGACGTTGCGGCCCAGCCCTTCCGGCGTGCCGCCGTCGGCCCGCAGGTCGAGCCGCACGTCCATGCCCGCGTGGCGGCACTCCTCGACCAGCGCGGGCAGGTCGGCGAGCGTGGGCTGCGGCCGGTCGGGCACCGGGTCGTCGCCGTCCGGGCGCGCGTGGCGCAGCACGCCGATCACCTCGCGCAGGTCCTGTAATGCCAGGTGGGCGTTGGTCCTGATGGCGCCCGCGGCCCTGGCGATCTCCTCGGCGGGCGCGTCCGGCCGGAACTCCAGCGCGCCCGCGTGCAGGCTCAGCATGGAGATGCGGTGCGCGAGCACGTCGTGCATCTCCCTGGCGATGCGCTCGCGTTCGAGCCGCTTGGCCTCCTCCGCGGCGCTGTCGGCGCGCTGCCGGAGCGACCAGATGAGCTGCCGCCTGGCCCTGACCACGACGCCCCACGCGAACACGGCCAGCACGATCGCCACGCCGAGCGCCGCGGCCATTGCCCGGTCCAGATCCTCCTGGGGCCGCAGCATGACGTACGGGACCAGGGTGACCAGGGAGAACAGCAGGATCGGCCCGGAGACCTTGAACGGCCGGTGCACCGCCACCGTGAACAGCCCCACGACCGAGGCCCCGCCCACCATCTCCAGGTAGGACGAGAGCAGGGTGGTCACCACCGCCAGCCCCACCGGCCATCTGCGCCGCAGCCACACCGCCACGCACGACAGCGCCCCCACCACCTGCTCCAGAGTCTGCAGCGGCTCCGGGTCGTCCTGGAGCTCCGGCAGGGTGATGAGCGTGATGCCGCACGCGAGCAGGAACATGACGATGTCGACGATCCAGTCGCGGGTCGAGCGGCGCACCCTGCGGCTCTCGCGCCCGTCGCCGAGCAGCACCGACGGCAGCGCCCACCGGTACTCGTCGGCGTGAGCGCCGTCCCCCCGCAGTCCCGTCACGCTCACCGAGGTTAGGCCCTGCCAAGGGTACGGCGACAGCGACCAAAGTCGATGCCGGCCGAGACCTACGGCCGACGCCGTGCCCGCGCCTCGGCGGCGACGCTTGGGACCCATGAAGGCTCTACTGACGGTGCTCGGCTGGCTGCTGCTCCTGCAAGGTCTGGGCGGCCTGCTGAACACCCTGTTCGGATGGTGGCGGTGGGCGCACGGACTGCTCGTGGTCAACCGGCTGCCGTTCCTGGAGGGGTACGAGGTGTTCGCGGCCATCGTGATCGGGGTGCTCGGGCTGGCGCTGCTGGCCGTGGCCGACTCCATGAAGAAGGCGGAGGGCGGACGATGACCGGGGTCGCGCAGGTGGGGCTGCGCCCGCCGCGTCACCAGGCCGATCCGCGGGCGGTCGCCTGGTGGACGGTGCAGTGGCTGATCATCCTGGTGCCGGTGGCGGTCGCGGCGGTGGCGGCGTACTGGATCTTCACCTCGCGGCCGGTCTGGCTGGGCGCGTGCGTGGGGGTCTTCGCCGCGGGGTGCGTGCTGCTGGCGCTCGTGGCGCCGCGCGCCTACTACCGGGTGGAGCGGTGGGAGGTCACCGACCAGGCGGTCTACACGCGCAAGGGGTGGCTGACCCACACCTGGCGGGTGGCGCCGATGTCGCGGATCCAACGGGTCGACACCGCGCGGGGGCCGGTGCAGCGACTGTTCGGGCTGGCCGACATCACGGTGACCACCGCCTCGTCGGCGGGGGCCGTCAAGATCGAGGCGCTGGACCACGAGATGGCGGCCGAGCTGGCCGAACGCCTGACCGCCATCACGCAGGCGACGCCGGGGGATGCGACGTGAACGCCTCTCACACCGGCGACGGGCGCGGCGCGTACGAGGCCGACGGGCGCGGCGCGTACAGGGCGTCCCTTGACGGCGGGGCGTCCCTTGACGGCAGGGCGGGCGGCGGCGGGAGCTGGCGGCGGCTGGCCGGGCGGAGCCTGTGGGCGTCCGGGGTGAAGTCGCTGGCGATCGTGGCGGGGGTGGTGGCGGCGCTGGTGCGCTTCCTCGTCGGCGAGGACTGGCCGACCGGCGGCGTCGTGGCGGTCTGCGCGGCGGCCGCGGTGCTGGTCGTTGCCGCCGTGGTGGCGTACGACGCGGCCAGGCTCCGCACCACCCGCTGGCGGCTCACCCCCGAACGCCTCGAACTGCGCTCGGGCATCACCGTGCGCCAGCACCGCTCGATCCCCCTCGACCGGGTACGCAGCGTGGACCTGAGGGCCGATCCGGCGCTGCGGTTCTTCGGCCTGACCGTGGTCAAGGTCGGCACCGGTGAGCACTCGGCCGAGGGCACCGACCTGAAGCTCGACCCGCTGACCAGGCACGAGGCGGAGTCCCTGCGCCGTGCTCTGCTGCGCCAGGGCGAGGAACCCGCTCCCGGCGACGGGCCGCTGGTGGAGCTGCGCTGGTCGTGGATCAGGTACGCGCCGCTGTCGGTGTGGACGTTCGCCGGGACCGCGCTGGTGCTCGGGGGCCTCTACAAGGCACTCGACCAGTTCGGGAGCGAGGGCGTCATCACCCGGGCGGCGACCGGCCTGTGGGACTGGGTGGCGGCACGGCCGCTGGTGGCGGTCCCGCTGCTCCTCGCCGTGAACGCGGCCGCCGGCGCCCTCGGCGCCGTCCTGCTGTTCGCCGAGTCGTGGGGCCGTTACCGGCTCGAACGCGAGCCAGGCCGGCTCCGGCTCCGCCGCGGCCTGCTGACCACGCGTTCCCTGACGCTGGAGGAGCGCCGGCTGCGCGGCGTGGAGATCAGCGAGCCGCTGCTGCTCCGGCTGGGCGGCGGGGCGCGCGTCAAGACCATCGCCACCGGGCTCGGCAAGGCGGCGGAGAACGAGACGGAGGACGTCGCCGCCCTCACCCCGCCACTCCCCCGAGCCGTGGCCTGGCAGCTTGCCGCCAAGATCGCCGATACTCCGGACGTGTCCAGAAGCGGCGCGAGCGGGGCGGGTGTGGGCGCGTTGGCGGCGCACCCGGCGGCGGCCAGGCGGAGGCGGGTGGTGCGGGCGCTGGTGACTGGCGGCGTGCTGACCGCGGTCGCCGGGGCGGTGTCCTGGCTGGTCCCGTGGTCCTGGGTGCGGGTCTCGGTCTGGGCGGTGCCGGTGGTGGCGCTGGCGTTCGGGATGTGGGCGGCCGTGGAGGGCGCCAGGAGCCTCGGGCACGCGCTGGGCGGCCGTCATCTCCTCACCAGGCAGGGCGCGGTGGTACGGCACACCGTCGCACTCGACCGCAAGGGCATCTCGGGCTGGACGATCAGCGAGTCGTTCTTCCAGCGCCGCTCGGGCCTGCTCACCGTCTCCGCCGTCACCGCCGCGGGCGAGGGACACTACGACGTGGTGGACGTGGGCCGCGCCGACGGCCTGGAGCTGGCGGCTCGAGCCGTCCCAGGCCTGCTCGAGCCGTTCCTGGTCCGCGAAAAGGCGTGGGAAAACCAGTGAGCCGCGTGATCCCCCCGGCTTGCCCATGCCCCTGTACTGGACAAACCCGATCCCGCGGCTCAGGTCTTGCAGGACATAACGGTATTTGGGCCACTTGCAACCGAGTTGCAGCTCCATTAACTGTTGACGCGGGTGAACGCACAGGGTGATGGTCCCCGCGTGGTGCCTGGACCGGCGCTTGGCTGCCGAGTCCTCAGTTGCCGCGCGGGCGGGCGTACGATCATCGAAGACCTCACCCTCGAGCCGGCGCCGGCCGAGCGCGTGGCACTGATGGGGCCGTCGGGATCAGGCAAGACGACGCTCGCCGGGCTCCTCCCGCCCGCCGCAGGGCGGGTCCTGGTCAGGGGCGTGCCCCTGGACGAGCAGCCGGACCTGCGCGCCGAGGTACGGGCTGCTGAGCGTCTCTGATCAGCTTGGCGATCCCAGCCAACCACACCCCGGGCAGATGGCCCATTTCCACCCTGCGAGGGCGGGTGTGTCGGGGGCTTTGCGGTGCCGCAGTGGTGTCAGGCAGTGTGGGCAGTGCTTGGAGGTGTTCCTGGCCGGGACAGTCACCACGGCAATGTCGATCTCGGCGGCCAAGTCGCACCAGCCGACCCGCTCGGCCGGCGCCCCCGCAGACACCGCCTCGCCCGTCCGCTCCTCCACCCCACCACGCACCAGCGTGTGGGCACACGCCGTCCGCGCGATCCGGCGCGCCGAGTCGACAACAATCCGAAACGCCCGCACGCCTGAGCCGCCATGATGATGGGAATCCCCTGGATAAGCCGGTGAGCCTACTCACCGGCCCCAGAACGCCGAGGTCGTGCTCCGGACGACCGGGCACCGGAACAGGTGATCACGGTCCCCGCGGGAACCCTGGCGGGCCTGCTGGCCGGACTCCTGGCGGCCAGGGCGGCACTGGGCGGCACTGGGGCGGATCCCGCAGTTCGCCGAGCCCCCGGTCACGCCGCCGCTGCCGCACGAGATCGCGGCCGTGCCCGTCGCGGCAGTCGTCGGCGTCGCGCTGCTGATCAGCCTGCCGGCCGTCGTGCTGGTGTCGGAGGCGCTGCTGCGTGGCATCCACGTGGAGCGCCTCCGCGACGCCCCTGCCTAGCTGCCCGCCGGCTGCTTGGTGAGCTGGGCCAGGTACGCCCTGGCCAGGGTGAGCACCCCGTCCATCGCCTCCTTCTGGGGCATGAGCTGGACCTTGGGCGAGTTCTGTGGCTCGCCCTCAGGCCGCTGGTGGCCGGAGAAGTCGATGACGACCACGACCGAGCCCTTGCGCATCACCACCGTGCCGGTGGAGGCGGAGACGTCGCTGTGCCGGTTCGTGACGAACTGCTGGTACGCGTCGTCGCCCAGCCCCTTGACCTCGATCAGCTTGCCCCAGGAGATGCCGCCCATCGACGACTTCTCCGTGGTCTTGTTGCGGCCGTACTCGTTGGCGTAGAAGCCCTTGGCCGCGGTTGGGTCGGCCGCGCCCGCCCGGTTGGTGAACCGGTGCACGGTGATCAGCGCGCTGCGGATCTTCTTGACGCCCTTGCCGTCGCCGGGCAGGTCGAGGTTGAGCCAGCGGCACTCGGTCTGGGCGTCGTTGCCGACCTCGGTGCCGCGCGCCCGGGTGGTGGGCTTGGGCACCAGCCGCGTGGCCACCTCGGTCACGGCGCCGCAGTCGCCCGGGAACGCCGCCAGCACGGTCGGCGAGGGCGTCGGGCGCGCGCTCGGCGTGGTCGTCGCCTTCGACGGCTCCGGCTTGGCCAGCACGTCGGGATGCTGCGCCTGCCAGGCCGCCACGCCCTTGGCGAACTGCCCGACCAGGCCGCTCACCTCACGGATGGCGTTCTCCTCGTTGATCGACTTGGTGCCGTCGTTGGACAGGATCTGCGCGTCCTTGCGCTGCTGCCCGGCCTGGAACTTGACCCGGATCGTCATGTCGCCGACCCGGGCGTGGGCCTCGCCGTAGGAGTACCACAGCAGCTTTTCGTCCCGCCGCCAGGTGTACTGCGCGAACGCGCCCTCGCCGACGCCCGGGATGTCCTTGAGCGGCGAGATGTACTCCTTCTCGTCGGGGTCGAGCGAGGGCTTGGCGGTCTCGTTGTACTTGCCGCCCTGGTATTCGACCTCGTACGAGTTCTGCGCCATGGCCCGGCCGGTCTTGGCGCCGTCGCCCTTGTGCTGCTCGATCCGTACGTCGATCTCCCTGCTACGCCAGAACTCGCCGAACGAGATGCGCTGGTTCATCCAGTCGCAGGTGAAGACGACCGTGTTGTCGTTGTCCTCGGACCGCTTGGAGACGGTCGCGTCGGGCACGAGGCGGTCGGCCTCCTCCTTGGGCAGCATGGCGCACACGTCGGGGCCCGCCGCCGCGGCGGGGGCGGCCTGCGACGGCGCGGCGCTCCGGGCCGTGGGCGGCTTGGAGGTGCCGGAGACCTTCTGGACCACGATGTAGGCCCCCACCCCGCCCGCCGCGACCAGTACGACGAGGGCGGCGGCGATCGTGGGCAGCAGCCAGGCGGGCCGCCGCGGCGGCGCGGGTGGCGGTGGCGGCGGCGGCGGGGGTGGCATCGGCGGCAGCGTCGGGGGCTGGGTCGGCGGCCCGAACTGCCTTCCCGGCACCTGGTAAGGGGTGGTCGGCGGCTGCCACTCGCTACCGGGATTCACCTGGACTCCTGGGGTTGCCCTGACTTGCGGGGAAACAGCCTAGTCACACCCCTTGCAACGCGCTTGCAGTTCTGCCGCTTGACTGGCTCACTCGGCCAGTTTCGCGGAGATCAGCCGGGCAGCGGCGAGAGCCGGCTCCTTGTCCACGGGCTTCGTGACCGGCACGTCCTCACGCCGCCAGACCACCTCGCCGAGCAGGTTGCTCATGCGGAAGAGCACGGTGGTGTCGGAGAAACCCACGGTGTTGCTGGTCATGGCTGCCTTGAAGTTGTTCTGGGTGATCGCCGCCTCCCCGACGCCCGGAAGGTCGTTGACCTGACCGCGGGAGGCGCGCAGCACCGTGCCCTTCGCCGCGGCGCGGCTCGCCTTCTCGCTGGCGAAGCGGCGCTGCGCCACCTGGGGGCCGCTGAGGCCGCCGTCGGGCTGCTCCGCCCAGGTGCGTACGACGAGGCGATAGTCGCTCAACGAGCCCCGGCTGAGCAGCCACTGGCACTCCCCCGGCCTGGTGAGCGTGCGCTCGGGCTTGCCCTTCACGAGCTGAGCGGCCTGGGCGTCGCTGAGCAGCGTGCAGGGATCGGGAGCCGTCGCGAACCTGCCCGTCTCGGGCCCGCTCCTGAGCGCGCCCGTGGCATACCAGCCGCCCGCGCCCAGCGCCACGACCGCGGCGAGCACCGCGGGCACCGGCCACCACCGGCGGTGGCGAACCGGAGCGGGCCCCGCCAGGGCGCCGAGCGCCTGGCGGACCTGGGCCGCCGTGGGGCGGCCGGCCGGGTCCTTCCTCAGCATGGCCATGAGCAGGCCGCCGAACTCGCGGCCCGCTCTCGTCGGGAACGGCGGCTCGTGCAGCAGCACCGCCGCCGCGACCGCCGCGGACAGCTCCCGCTCGAACGGCGCGCGCCCCTCCACCGCGGTGTAGAGGCTGGCGCCGAGCGACCACAGGTCGGACGACGGGCCGGCGGGCTCCTCGTTGAGCCGCTCGGGAGCCATGTAGCCGGGCGAGCCCGCGAAGCCGAACCTGCCGCCCTGCCCGCCCATCTGCGTCGCGATGCCGAAGTCGGTGAGCATGGCCGAGCCGTCGGCGTCGAGCAGGATGTTCGCCGGCTTGACGTCCTGGTGGAGCATGCCGTGGGCGTGGGCCGCCTCCAGCGCCGAGAGCACCCGCAGCCCGATCGCGGCCACGTGGCCGGGCGGCAGCGGACCCCGCTCCTTGATCACCTTGTCCAGCGAGCGGCCGGTGACCAGGTCCATGATGATCCACGGCTGGCCGCCCTCCAGGACGACGTCGTGCACGAGCACGATCGCCGGGTCGCGCAGCCGGCCCGCCGACCTGGCCTCGTGGATCGCGATGTCGGCGAACTCGGCCCGCTGGGGCGGCGTCAGCCCCTCCGGGACGCGTACCTGCTTGACCGCGACCTGGCGGTCGAGGATCTCGTCGATGGCCCGCCACACCGTGCCCGCGCCGCCCTGCCCGAGCCGCTCGATCAGGCGGTAGCGGCCGGCCAGCAGGTAGAGCTCATCGGGCATTGCGCAGCACCTGCTCGCTCGCCTGCGCCGCCTTCAGCGCCGTCTGCCTGATCTCCTCGTCCGTCGGCTTGTCGGCGAGCGTGGAGTAGTCGACGGCGACCACCAGGTTGGCCAGCCGGTAGAAGACGTACGCGGTGTGGACGCGGCCGGTGGAGCCCATCAGCTCGAACCCGAACGCCTCCTCGCCCACGCCGGTGACCTGGTGGACCGGGGTGCGCCTGGCCTGCTGCGTGTTCTTCACGCCGATCTCTGGCCAGGTCCAGTCGACGGTGTCGTACCTGGTCCACCAGCGTTTCTGGCTCTCGAAGAGCGTGTGGGCCGAGGCCGCGGTCATCGACCAGGGGTCGACGGTGTCGGAGTCCTTCTGCACCTGCAGGTCCACCCCGGTGTTGGTGACCGGCCAGCCGCACTTGGGGCCCTCGTCGCCGCTGCTCGGCTGCCCCTTCGGCGGCTGCTGCATGCGCAGCAGCCTGCCCACGTCCTGCTGAGTGAGCAGCGTGCACACGTCCATGGGCACGGTGAACGCGTCCGCCCGGTCCCGCAGGACGAGGAAGGCGGTCGTGCCGCCCGCGCCGAGGACCAGCGCCGACACGGCCGCGATCCAGAGCGCGGCCCTGCCGCCGCGCCGGCCGACCTTGCCCGGCGCGGTGACGTCGTGGTTGACCGGCAGCGGCGGCGCCTGGCCGCCCGCGGCCACCTGCCTGAGCGCCTGCACGACCACCCGCGGGTCAGGGCGGGCGGCCGGCTGGTGCGCCATCATGGCCGACAGCAGCGGCCCGAGAGGCCCTGGAGCGACCGGTACGGGCTCCGTCAGCGTCGCCCGCACCCGCCGGCCCGCCGACCCCTCGTAGGCCGGCGCGCCCGTCAGCGCGACGTACAGCGTGGCGCCGAGCGACCACAGGTCGCTGGCCGGGCCGCCGGGCTCGCCGGCCAGCCGCTCGGGCGCGATGAACCCCGGCGAGCCGATCATCAGGCCCTGCTCGGTGAGCGTGGCCTGGCCCTCCTGCCTGGCGATGCCGAAGTCGGTGAGCACCACCCGGCCGCTCTCGGTCACGAACACGTTGCCCGGCTTGACGTCGCGGTGCTGCAGCCCCTGCGCGTGCGCCGCCATCAACGCCTCCAGCACGTCGGCGCCGACGCGCGCGGCATAATCAGCCGGCATGGGTCCGAACTCGCGCACCGTCTCGCCGAGCGTGCGGCCCCGTAGCAGCTCCATGACCAGCCAAGGGCGATCGTTCTCCACGACCACGTCGTGCAGCGCCACGATGCCGGGATGGCGCAGGCGCGCGGTGGCCTGCGCCTCGCGCACGGCCCGCTTCACCGAGTCGGAGCGTTCCTTGGGCGACATGCCCTCGGCCAGCGTGAGCTCCTTGACCGCGACATCGCGGTCAAGCATCTCATCCCTGGCCAGCCACACCTTTCCCATGCCACCCGCGCCTAGAGGGCGCATCAGGGCATAGCGGCCGGCAAGTCTTCCCGCGGACATACACGGAAGGGTAACTAAGGATCAAGAGGGATGGTTATTCGTTCCTGTCGGTCCCCCTCTCTATGGTCTTGGATCGTGGACGCGGTTCAAGGCACTCTCGACGAGCTCGGCACTCCGCTGAGCGACGTCACGTTCGTCGTGTTCGACCTCGAGACCACCGGCGGCGCCCCGTCCGACGACGCCATCACCGAGATCGGCGCGGTCAAGGTGCGGGCGGGCGAGGTGCTCGGCGAGTTCTCCACGCTGGTCGACCCCGGCGGGCCGATCCCGCCGTTCATCTCCGTGCTGACCGGCATCACCGACGCCATGGTCATGGCGGCGCCGCGGATCGAGGCGGTGCTGCCGAGCTTTCTCGAGTTCATCCGCGGGGCCACGCTGGTGGCCCACAACGCCGGCTTCGACACGCGCTTCGTCAAGGCCGCCTGCGCCGCCCACGGCTATCCCCCGCCCGCCAATCCGGTCGTCGACACCGTCGACCTGGCCCGCCGGGTGCTGACCCGCGACGAGGTGCCCAACGCCAAGCTGGCGACGCTGGCCAGGTTCTTCCGCACCGCCACCGAGCCGTGCCACCGCGCCCTGGAGGACGCCAGGGCCACCGTCGAGGTGCTCCACGGGCTGATCGAGCGGGCCGGGTCGTTCCAGGTGCACACGCTCGAAGAGCTCAAGTCGTTCGTCCGCGCCCCCACGCCCGAGCAGCAGCGCAAGCGCCACCTGGCCGAGTCCGTCCCGCACGCCCCCGGGGTCTACTTCTTCGAGGACGAGCGCGGCGAGGTGCTCTACATCGGCAAGAGCACCAACCTGCGCAACCGCGTACGCTCCTACTTCACGGCGAGCGAGACCCGCCCGCGCATCCGCGAGATGATCGGCATCGCCGAGCGGGTGCGCCACATCGTCTGCTCGACCGCCCTGGAGGCGGAGGTCAGGGAGCTGCGCCTGATCGGCGGCGCCAAGCCCCGCTACAACCGCCGCTCCCGCTTCCCCGAGAAGGTGCTCTGGCTCAAGCTGACCACCGAGGTGTTCCCGCGCCTGTCGATCGTCCGCGAGGTCAAGGATGACGGGGCCACCTACCTCGGCCCCTTCACCAGCGCCCGCCTGGCCGACGACGCCCGCATCGCCCTGCACGAGGCGGTCCCGCTGCGCCAGTGCACCCAGCCGGTCTCGCTGCGCACCCAGCGGGCGGCCTGCGTGCTGCACGAGATGGGCCGCTGTGGCGCGCCCTGCGCGGGCAAGGAGAGCCAGGAGGAATACGCGCTCCACGTGGAGAGCGCGCGCCGGGCCATGACGCTCGACGCCTCGCTCGTCTTCACCGCCGTGTCGGCCCGCATGGAGCGGCTGTCGGTGGAGCAGCGCTACGAGGAGGCGTCGGTCGACCGCGACCGGCTGGCCTCCTTCGTCCGCACGGCGGCCCGCATGCAGCGCCTGAGCGCCATCACGCGCATCCCGCAGTTAGTGGCCGCCAGCCCGGCCTTCGGCGGCGGCTGGGACATCCACGTCATCCGGTACGGGCGGCTCGCGGCGGCCGGGGTCATGCCCAAGGGCGCCCATCCGACCCCTTTCGTGGCCTCCCTGACGGCCACCGCCGAGGCCGTCATCCCGGGGCCCGGCCCGGTCCACGCCGCGAGCGCCGAGGAGACCGAGTGCATCCTGCGCTGGCTGGAGTCGCCCGGGGTCCGGCTGGTGGAGGTGGACGGCGAGTGGAGCCTGCCCGCCTGGGGCGCCGCCCGCCACAAGGCCCGCATCGACCTGGCGTACCGGCACCTCGATCAGGGGCGCAACCGGGAGGGGCGGCCCCTGAGGTGAAACGATAGAGTTGATCCATGGTCACGGCTATCGTCCACATCAATGCAGAGGTAGACCGGATCCCGGAGGTCGCCCAGACGATCGCCGAGATCGAAGGGGTCAGCGAGGTCTACTCCATCACCGGCGACTACGACCTGCTGGCGATGGTGCGGGTGGCCGCCTATGAGGAGATCGCCGAGGTGGTGCCCGGGCGGATCAACAAGGTCGCCGGGGTGCTGCACACGGAGACGCACATCGCGTTCCGCGCGTACTCCAAGCACGACCTGGACGCCGCCTTCTCGATCGGCTTCCCCGAGGCCGACTGACCCGCCTCCCGCCCTCTCACCGCGCGCGCGGGCTGCCGTCCTTCCGAGGACGTCGCGGTGGCGTTCGACCACGGAGCAGGCCAAGAATGCGCGTCGTCACGGCGAGCGACCCGTGAGCCTTCACGACCGGCCATGACAGGCGGCATCGGTCTACGGCGCGTGCGGGCAACCCGGCGCAGCCGTAAAAGACCACCAGACAGAAAGAGGGCCCGGACGGAGAGATCCGTCCGGGCCCGATTTCCGAAGAGCATCAATGAGTCAGACTATGGTCGTCGCCACCGGTGCCGATGGCGGCGTGCTCCTCCTCGTGCCCGTGCCCGTGCCCGTCGTCCAGCGGGATCTTCTCCCCGCCGTACGCCTTCGACATGCGAGCGCGCAGCTTGCCGAGCGGGCCGCGCATGCCCTTCGGCGGGATGCCCGCGGCGTCCTCGGCCACCGGCAGCATCGCCACCGGCTCCTTGCCGCGCACGTGAGCCTCGATGTCGTCCGCCTGCACCGTGTGGACCTCGATGAACTCACCGTGCGGAAGCCGCTTGATGACGCCGGACTCCACGCCGTGCGAGACGACCGCGGCGTCGGAGCGCTGCAGGCCGAGGCACATGCGGTAGGTGATCAGGTACGCCAGCGCCGGCGCCACGAAGATCAGCACCCGGCCGGCGTAGGTCGTCCAGTTGAGGCTGACGTGGAAGTTCGCCGAGATCTCGTCGTTGGCGCCGAGCAGCCAGAGCACGCCGTAGAACGTGATGGCCGCCATGCCGATCGAGGTGCGGTGCGGGTTGTTGCGCGGGCGGTCGGCGATGTGGTGCTCGCGGTGGTCGCCCGTCACCCAGCGTTCGAGGAACGGATAGAGCGCGAGCCCGGTCATGATGATGCCCATCGGCACCAGAGCCGGGATGATCACGCTCAACGGCAGGGTGCCCGCATGGGAGGTGCCGAAGAGGTTGATCTCCCACGGCACCATGATGCGCAGCGCGCCCTCGAGGAAGCCCATGTAGAAGTCGGGCTGCGAACCGGCCGAGATGTCGGCGGGCGTGTAGGGGCCGAACAACCAGATCGGGTTGATCTGGGTGAACGTCGCCAGCCCCGCCACCGTGGCGAGCGTGAACAGGAAGTACGCCCCCGCCTTGGCCATGAAGGCCGGGTAGAACGGCGCGCCCACCACGTTCTTGTTGTCGCGTCCCTTGCCCGGCATCTGGGTGTGCTTCTGCACCCACATGAGCACCATGTGCGCCGAGATCAGCGCCAGCAGGATGCCCGGGATGAGCAGGATGTGCAGCGAGTAGAACCGGGAGATGACCGCCTCACCCGGATATTCCCCGCCGAACAGGAAGAACGTGATGTACGTACCGACCAGCGGCAGCGAGATCGCCACACCCTCGGTGATCCGCAGACCGGCGCCGGACAGCAGGTCGTCGGGGAGCGAGTAGCCGGTCAGGCCCTCGGCGAGCGCCAGCGTCAGCAGCAGTACGCCGATGATCCAGTTGAGCTCGCGCGGCTTGCGGTAGGCGCCCGTGAAGAACACCCGCAGCATGTGGACCATCATGCCGGCCACGAACATCAGGGCCGCCCAGTGGTGCATCTGCCGGATCAGCAGACCACCCCGGACGTCGAAGCTGATCTCCAGCGACGACGCGTAGGCCTCCGACATCATCACGCCCTTGAGCGGCGCGTACGAGCCGTCGTAGGCGACTTCCATCATGCTCGGCTTGAACCAGAACGTCAGGAACGTACCGGTCAGCAGCAGGATGACGAACGAGTAGAGCGCGATCTCACCCAGCAGGAACGACCAGTGGTCCGGGAAGATCTTGCGCAGGTTGCGCTTGAGGAAGTTGGCCCCGCCGAGGCGGTCGTCGAGGAACGTCGACGGCCCCGCGATGCCCTTGGGAACGGCATTGAGCTCACTCATGCCTGGCCTCCCTTCTCCCTGGCCGCCCGCTCGGCGTCACCGCGTTCCCAGTAGCTGGGGCCGACCGGCACCTCGAAGTCTCCCTTGGCGATGAGGTAGCCCTCGGAGTCGACGGTGATGGGCAGCTGCGGCAGCGGCCGGGCGGCCGGGCCGAAGATGACCTTGGCACCGTCTGCCGCGTCGAACGTCGACTGGTGGCAGGGGCAGAGAATGTGGTGGGTGGTCTGCTCGTAGAGGGCGGCAGGGCAGCCCACGTGCGTGCAGATCTTGGAGTACGCCACGATGCCGTCGTGCGTCCAGTTCTGCCGGACGCCGCTCTTGATCTCCTCCGGGCGGAACTTGATCAGGATCAGCGTGGCCTTGGCGAGGGCGTTGAGGTCGTGCTGGTAGCCCTCGGGGACGACCGACAGGATGCCGCCGGGCGAGTTGAAGTCGGCGGCCCGGATCGGCTGGCCGGTGCCCTCGACGACGAGCCTGAGCGGCTTGCCGTCCTTCGTCTTCTCTCCCCAGACCGTGTGGCGCAGCATCTTGTTGAACTTGGCGCCGGGCATCTTGCTGTTGTCGAGGTCGCGCAGCAGCACCAGCGGCACCAGGCCGAGCGGCGCGGCGGCCAGCAGCAGCGTGCGGCGCAGCAGCTTGCGCTTGACGAAGCCGCTCTCGTTGGCGCCCTGGACGAACGTGTCGGCCACGACCTCGCGGTCGTCCTCCTCGGAGGCCATCACGTGGCGCTCCTGGACCAGGGAGTACTTCGGCATGATCTGGCGGACCCAGATCACGATGCCGACCGCCAGCCCCAGGACCGCCAGCGTCAGCGTGCTGCCCAGCGCGAAGTTGGACACTCCGGTCTTCTCGGGGCTGCCGACCTGGAAGACCACGTAGGAGATGATGAACGCGATGCCCGCGAGGAACGTGATCGTGAAGCAGAGCGCCACGATCTTCTCGGCCTTGCGGGCCTTGCTCTCATCGGGCAGCGTGACGCCCGGGACTTCCCTCTCGACGTCCGCCGCTTCGACGGTGCCGAGCATCGAGGTGCCCGGCGCGGGGGTGCCGATGACGCGCTTGGGAACGCGCTCATCGGGCTGCTCGATCTCGTGCTCGTTCTCTGTCATGACTTCTGTCGCTTCTTCGCGGTGATCCAGATGGCGGCGAGTGCGAGGACGCTCAGGCCCGCGATCCACGCTACGAGACCCTCGGTGACCGGGCCGATGCGCCCCAGGCCGAAACCGCCCGGGTCCTTCTGCTCGCGGACCTGGGTGATGTAGGCGATCATGCTGCGCTTCTCTTCAGGCGTGATCGTCGAGTCGTTGAAGACCGGCATCGCCTGCGGGCCGGTGACCATCGCCTCGTAGATCTGCGTGGGGGTCGCCGAGTTGAGGTTGGGCGCGTACTTGCCCTGCGTGAGGGCGCCGCCGGCGCCGGCCCAGTTGTGACACTGGATGCAGTTGGCGCGGAACAGCTCGCCGCCCTTGCCCGCGTCGCCGAGCTTGGCGTCGACCTGCTCCGAGGCGGGGACCTGCGGGCCGCCGCCGAGGGACTGGACGTAGGCGCCGATCTGCCTGATCTTCGTCTCGTCGACCCAGGGGGCCAGCGGCTTGCGCGGAGCCTGCGGGCCGGGGTTGGCGGCGGGCATGCGGCCGGTGCTCATCTGGAAGTCGACGGCCGCAGCGCCGACGCCGACGAGCGTGGGCGCCGTCGAGGTGCCCTGCGCGTTCATGCCGTGGCAGCTGGAGCAGTGCTGAACGAACAGGCTCCTGCCCTCGGCCACGTCATCGACCTTGCCGGACGCCAGTGCCGCGTCGGCAGGCTTACCCGCCTGGACAAAGGCGGCGTATACCATCCCGACCAGCGCCAACGCCAAAATCAGGACGGCATATCTCGCGAGGGGATGCCGCCGCCAAGCGGTGATCCTAGTCACTAGAGATCCCGTTCCTTAACGAATGATGTAGATGGTCGAGAAGAGACCAATCCAGACGACGTCTACGAAGTGCCAGTAGTAAGACACGACGATCGCGCTGGTGGCCTGCTCATGCGTGAAGCGCTTCGCGGCGTACGTGCGTCCCAGCATGAACAGGAACGCGAAAAGGCCACCGGTCACGTGCAGGCCATGGAAGCCCGTCGTCAGGTAGAACACCGAGGTGTAGGCGTTAGCGGACAGGGTCGCGCCCTCTGACGCCAGCTCGCCGTACTCGTACAGCTGCCCGGCCACGAAGACCGCGCCCATGAGGAAGCTGACGATGTACCAGAAGCGGAGCTTTTGGACCTGCCCCTTCTCTGCGGCCCACACACCGAGCTGGCACGTCACACTCGACAGAACCAGGATGATCGTGTTGGCCGTCGCGAACGGGATGTTCAGGTGAGCGCCCTCAGCGACCTCGAGGCCCGCCTTGTGCAGCGCGGGCCCCCAGACGAGGCCGTTGCCCTCGCTCACCGACCGGATGGTGAAGTACATCGCGAACAGCGCCGCGAAGAACATGAGCTCGGAGGACAGCCAGACGATCGTACCGACGCTGACCAGATTGGGTCGGCGGTACGACTGTGCTGTCGTCGTCGAAGTTATTGCGGATGCTGTCGCCACGGGCAGCATTATTGCGGCTTCAGTGGTCGGTCCCGCGCACGACCCCCCGGTTAGCAGGTGCAAACCGGGAAGCAACCTGGGAAAATCGCCCCAAAACCCCCTGTCAGGCACGGTGGCCTGGGAATGCACACCGGCGCACCGGTAGCATCCGAGGTGACCATACCGCTACAAGGGATAGTGAGCGCGACAGTGACGTCCACCGGGAGCACCGCCGACACGATGAGGGTCCTCGTCTACAGCGACGACGCCGCCACCAGGGCTGAGGTGAGCCAGGCCATCGGCAGGCGCCCGGCGGCCGACGTGCCCTTCGTCGAGATCGTGGAGTGCGCCACCGAGCCCAAGGTCCACCAGTGGCTCGGCTCCGGCGAGATCGACGTGGCCGTCCTCGACGGCGAGACGCAGCCCGCGGGCGGCATGGGCATCTCCCGCCAGGCCAAGGACGAGGTCTACGACTGCCCGCCCATCTGCCTGCTCATCGCCAGGCGCGACGACCGCTGGCTGGCCGCGTGGTCCAAGGCCGACGCCGTGGTGCCGCAGCCGCTGGAGCCCATGGTCCTCGCCGACACGGTGGCCGACCTGATGCGCCGCCGCTCCTCCACCCGACTCAACGCCAAGTAGGTGCCCATGGACTCCCGGACGACCTGGCCCACCCTGCTCTCCGCCCTCCTGTCCGGCGAGCACCTCACCTCCGACGAGTCGGCCTGGGCGATGCGGGAGATCATGTCCGGCGCCGCGACGCCGTCGCAGATCGCGGGGTTCGTGGTCGCGCTGCGGGCCAAGGGCGAGACGGTGGCCGAGGTGGTGGGCCTGGCCCGCACCATGCTGGAGCTGGCCACGCCGCTGAGCGTGGAGGGGCCCGTGGTCGACATCGTCGGCACGGGAGGCGACCGCGCCCACACCGTCAACGTCTCCACGATGGCCGCCATCGTGACCGCCGCCGCGGGCGCCCGGGTGGTCAAGCACGGCAACCGCGCGGCCTCGTCCTCGTGCGGCGCCGCCGACGTCCTGGAGCACCTGGGGATCCGGCTCGACCTCACGCCCGAGCAGACGGCGCGGGTGGCGCGCGAGGCGGGCATCGCGTTCTGCTTCGCCCCGGTCTACCACCCCGCGCTCCGCTTCGCCGGGCCGACGCGCAAGGAGATCGGCGTTCCCACGATCTTCAACTTCCTCGGCCCGCTCACCAACCCGGCCCGCCCCGCCGCCCAGGCCATCGGCGTCTTCGACCCGCGCATGCTGCCCGTGCTGGCCGGCGTCTTCGCCGAGCGCGGCGTCTCGGCCCTGGTGTTCCGCGGCGACGACGGGCTCGACGAGCTGACCATCGCGGGCACCTCGACGGTCTGGGTGGTCAAGGAGGGCACGGCCACGCAGGCCACCTTCGACCCGACGGTCCTCGGCATCCCGCGCGCCGACGTGGGCGCGCTGCGGGGCGGCGACGTGACGTTCAACGCGCAGGCCGTACGCGATCTGCTGCAGGGCAAGACGGGTCCGGTGCGCGACGCCGTCCTGCTGAACGCCGCCGCGGCCCTGGTGGCGCTCGACGGCCCCGGCGACGACCTCGACGCGGCCATGACCGGCGGCTACGCCCGCGCGGCCGAGGCCGTCGACTCGGGCGCGGCCGCCGCCACCCTCGACCGCTGGATCGAGGCCAGCGCCGCCTTCGCCCGCGCCTGACGGCACACCTCCGAGCGCGCCCCTGTCGGCGGCGCGCTCGGCCATCCCCCTGTACGGCGCCCCCTCCACGGCCCTCAGGCACCGTCTTCCGGGCGTCGGGCGCCCTGGACTGCGGTAGACCCGGCCGTGCCCTCCTTGACCGCCCAGGCAGCGAGCCGCACGCCCTTGGGGCGGATGGCGGCCAGGCGGCAGTGGCGGCGGTCGGCGGCGTTATGGAACCGGCATCAGAACGTGATGGTCGGGCCGTCCTTCAGCACGCTCCACTTGAGCCAGTCCTTCCACTTCTCCTGCCAGTGCCCCCACCCGTTCGTGGGCTCCAGCTTCCGTGGCGACCCCGTGATGATGATCGGATCCCCGATCAAGGTGTTCCTGAGGAACCAGATGGCGTTCTCCGGGCTGACGTTCACGCAGCCGTGGCTGACGTTCGAGTTCCCCTGCGAGCCCACCGACCAGGGGGCGCTGTGCACGTACTCGCCGCTGTTGGAGATGCGGACGGTGTTGTAGACCGTCAGCTGGTAGTACCCGGCCTGCCCCGGCCCGGCGTCGGGCGAGGTCATGACCGTGACGGGCTCGCGCGACATCGCCAGGTGGATGCCCGAGGTCGTGTAGTGGTTCCACGCGTCGCCCTGCCCCGCGCTCATCGGTATCTCGCGGATCTTCTTGCCGTCCCGCCGGACGATCAGGAAGTGCTCGTCGGTGCTGCCCTTGGTGATCTGCTCGCGACCGATCTTGAAGTCGAGCCGTACGTCGCGTTTGCCGTACAGGCCGGGCCCTCCGCGCACGCCGGCCAGCTTCGCCTCCACCTGCACCTTCGTGTGCGCCGGCCAGTACTTCTCCGGCCGGAAGTCCACGTGGCTGTCGTCGAACCAGTGCCAGGCCCCCTCCACCGGCTTGGAGCTGCGGACGGTGAGGTTGCGCTCGACGGACACCCGGTCGGCGACGGGCTGGTCGAAGGCGATCATGATCGGCATGCCGACCCCGACCGTCAGCCCGGTGTCGTCCTTGTTCGGGGTGATCGTCTTGATGTCGAACGTCTTGTTGCCCTTGACCGTCGTGAACGTGCTCGTGGTCTCGCTCTGCTTGCCCGCGCCGTCCACGGTGACGGCGGTGACCGTGTACTGCGTGCTGGGCCTGGCGGTGACGTTGCTGCGCCAGCGGGTCCCGTCGACGCTGAGCACGCCCTCCAGCGGACCGGACTTGCCTCCGTCCACCCGTACGCTCCTGAGCGTGCCCGTACGGGCCGCGACCACCACAGGCTGGTCTGTGGGTACATTCGCGGTCTTGTCCTGCGGAGAGAACGTCACAGAGGGCCCCGACGCCCCTCCGGCCATGGCCACGCCGGCAGGTTTGGATGTGCTGCCTGCGGAGCAAGCAGACAGCAGTGCCAGCGCCAACAGCCCGGCCGATCCCTTCGCTACGTGCCCCACGAGTGACTCCCTCGTCCGCGATCGAACCGCTTCCCCCTCCTTTATTACCCTCAGTGATCGATTAACCACATCCGCGTACTGGCAAAGAACGCCAAAAAGCGGGCGTTCCCCCACAAGGGAAACGCCCGCTTCGGCAACAGGTCAGTGCGAGAAGTGACCCCGGTAGTACTGGAACACGAACCCGATCATGGCCATGATGACCAGGAAGAGCCCGATCAGGAACATCCAGAAGCCGACCACGAACCCGGCGAAGGCGAAGGCCGCCGCCAGGCAGAGGAACAGCGGCCACCAGCTGCTCGGGCTGAAGAACCCGATCTCGCCCGCGCCCTCGCTGATGTCGGCCTGCTTGTTGTCCTCCGGCTGGGCGCCGATGCGCCGCGCGGTGAACATCAGGTAGTAGCCGACCATGAACGCGAACCCGACCGAGATCGCCATGGCCGTGGTGCCGACCGGCTCACCGTGGCCCGTCGCCGCCTTGGTCCAGAACCAGTAGGCGACGTCGACGCCGGCGAAGAACAGGCCGCACGCGAGGAACAGCCAACCCTGGACTCTCATCAGGCCTCGACCTCCTGCGCCTGCTTGGCCGACACGTGCGGGTAGTGCAGGTCGAACGCCGGGCGCTCGGACCGGATGCGCGGCAGCGAGGTGAAGTTGTGCCGCGGCGGCGGGCAGGAGGTCGCCCATTCGAGCGAGCCGCCATAGCCCCAGGGGTCGTCGACCGTGACCTTGGGCGCGGTGCGCCAGGTCTTCCACACGTTGTAGAAGAACGGCAACGTCGAGGCGCCCAGGATGAACGCGCCCACCGACGAGATCAGGTTGAGGTCGGTGAAGCCGTCGGCCGGGCTGTAGTCGGCGTAACGGCGCGGGAAGCCCAGCATGCCGAGCCAGTGCTGGATGAGGAACGTCGTGTGGAAGCCGATGAACAGCAGCCAGAAGTGCAGCTTGCCGAGCTTGTCGTTGAGCATCCTGCCGGTGAACTTGGGCCACCAGAAGTAGAAGCCCGCGAACATGGCGAACACGACGGTGCCGAAGACCACGTAGTGGAAGTGGGCGACGACGAAGTAGGTGTCGCTGATGTGGAAGTCGAGCGGCGGCGAGGCCAGGATGACGCCCGTCAGCCCGCCCAGGAGGAACGTGATGAGGAAGCCGACCGAGAACAGCATCGGCGACTCGAACGACAGGTGCCCTCGCCACATCGTGCCGATCCAGTTGAAGAACTTCACACCGGTCGGCACCGCGATGAGGAATGTCATGAACGAGAAGAACGGCAGCAGCACCTGCCCGGTCGGGAACATGTGGTGCGCCCAGACCGTGATGGACAGACCCGCGATCGAGATCGTCGCGGCCACGAGGCTGATGTAACCGAAGATCGGCTTGCGGCTGAAGACCGGCAGGACCTCGGTCACGATGCCGAAGAACGGCAGCGCGATGATGTAGACCTCTGGATGGCCGAAGAACCAGAACAGGTGCTGCCATAGCATCGCGCCCCCGTTGTCGGTGGCGAAGACGTGCGTGCCGAGCTTGCGGTCGGCCTCGAGCACGAGCAGCGCGGCGGCCAGCACGGGGAAGGCCATCAGCACGAGCATGCTGGTCAGCAGCACGTTCCAGGTGAAGATCGGCATGCGGAACATGGTCATGCCGGGCGCGCGCATGCAGATGATCGTGGTGATGAAGTTGACCGAGCCGAGGATCGTGCCGAGACCCGACAGGGCCAGGCCCATGATCCACAGGTCGCTGCCCATGCCCGGCGAGTTGATCGCGTTGGACAGCGGCGTGTAGGCGAACCAGCCGAACGAGGCGGCGCCGCCCGGGGTGAAGAAGCCCGACACGGCGATGATGCTGCCGAACAGGTAGAGCCAGTAGCTCACCATGTTGAGGCGCGGGAACGCCACGTCGGGGGCGCCGATCTGCAGCGGCATCAGCTCGTTGGCGAAGCCGGCGAACAGCGGCGTCGCGAACATCAGCAGCATGATCGTGCCGTGCATGGTGAACAGCTGGTTGAACTGCTCGTTGCTGGTGAACTGCATGCCCGGCTGCGCCAGCTCGGCCCGCATGACCAGCGCCATGACGCCGCCGATCAGGAAGAACACGAACGACGTGATCAGATAGAGGTGCCCGATGATCTTGTGATCAGTCGAGGACAGCCACTTGGCGATCACCTGGCCCTTGGTGACGGGCCTTGCCGGCGCGCGGAGAGGTTCTTGGATGGCGGTCACTGGGCACTCCCAGCCTGGTGTGTCGCGATGTACTGGTCGAACTCAGCCTGCGGGACGAGCTTCACCGAGAAGAGCATGCGGCTGTGGTCGACGCCGCAGAGCTCGGCGCACCGGCCCGCGAAGACACCCGTCCGGCCAAGCGTCGTGATCTGGAACTTGCTGCCCGGGTTGTCGGGCTTGATGCCGGGGATGACGTCGCGCTTGAACAGGAACTCCGGCACCCAGAACGAGTGGATGACGTCGTCGGTCGACAGATTGAACTCGACCTTCGTGTTCACCGGGAGGACCAGCTGGGGCCCCTGGTGGTAGTCATTCACCGGCACGCCCGCGACCGGCTGCGACGTCTTGCCGTTGACGGTCGTGGTGAAGCGCCAGCTCCACTGGAAGGCCTCGACCTTGACCTTGACGGGCGCGTCGCCGTCCACGTGGGTCAGCGCCTGGCTGTCGCGGGCGGTGAAGAAGAAGAACACCGACACCATGACCAGCGGGATCAAGGTGTAGAGCATCTCGATCGGCAGGTTGTAACGCACCTGCGGCGGGAGATCGGCCTTGGCCCTGCGCTTGCGGTGGAAGATGGCCGCCCACACGATCAACACGATGACGACGGCGCCCGTGGCGAGTGCGGCGATCCAGGCCCCGTTCCACAGACTCTGGACCACGTCGCCCTGCTCGGTGACATGGTCAGGCAGAAGGCCGCGAGACCAGTCGGCCTTCGGTACGTCATTAGCACACGCCGTAGCAGTGGCCAGCAGCAACGCCAAAGCGGCGGCGCCTGGCACCCTGCGCCGGGCCAACGAACGCCGCGTCGTACGGCGAGTCGGACTCACGGATCGCCTACCCCACAGATGAAGCCCAAGAGTCTCTCCCTTGGGCGCTCGTATTTCCATATGCACAGCTGATTGCAGACACATTAGCGTGCAGGTGCCTTGCCCTCCCGCGCGACCCCTCGATGGCGCCGCAAGTGGGACGATAAGTCTCGTGGCGTACTTCGACGCGGCTTCGAGCGAGCCGCTCCACCCTCAGGCACGCGAGGCGCTGCTGGCGGCGATCGACGTCGGCTGGGCCGACCCCGCGAGACTGTACAGCCAGGCCCGCCGCGCGCATCTGCTGCTCGAGCAGGCCCGCACGGAGGTGGCCGAGGCGCTCGGCGCGCGTCCTGACGAGGTGTCGTTCACCTCGTCGGGCACGCAGGCCGTGCATCTCGGCGTGCTCGGCACCCTACACGGCAGGCGGAGGGTCGGGCGCCATCTGGTCACCAGCGCGGTGGAGCACTCCAGCGTGCTGCACGCCGGCGGAGTGCACGAACGCGACGGCGGCACGGTCGAGACGGTGGGCGTGGATCTGACGGGGCGGGTCGATCTCGACGGGTTCGCCGAGGCGGTCGCCCGTCCCGGCGCCGCGCTGGCCTGCCTGCAGACGGCCAACCACGAGGTCGGCACGGTGCAGCCGGTGGCCGAGGCGGCCGTGGCCTGCCGTTCCCACGGGGTTCCGCTGCTGGTGGACGCGGCGCAGACGGCCGGCCGGATGCCGATACCGCCCGGCTGGTCGGTGCTCACCGCCAGCGCACACAAGTGGGGCGGCCCCGCCGGGGTGGGCGTGCTGGTGGTGCGCAAGGGCACGCGGTTCCGCTCGTTCCTGCCGGAGGACGAGCGGGAGCGGCGCCGGGTGCCGGGGTTCGAGAACGTGCCCGGCATCATCGCGGCGGCGGCCGCCCTGCGCGCGATGGCCGCGGACGCGGCGCAGGAGCAGGCGCGGCTGTCCGAGCTCGTCGCCAGGATCAGGGAGACGGTGCCGAAGATCGTCCCGGACGTGGAGGTCATCGGCGATCCCATCGAGCGGGCGCCGCACATCGTGACCTTTTCGTGCCTGTACGTCGACGGCGAGGCCCTGTTGACCGAGCTGGACAAGGCCGGTTTCGCCGTTTCGTCAGGAAGTTCGTGCACCGCTAGTACGCTTCGTCCATCGCACGTTCTTGAAGCGATGGGCGTGCTGACGCATGGCAATGTCCGGGTGTCGCTGCCCAGGGGCACGTCCGCGGCCGAGGTCGACAGGTTTCTCGGCGTGCTGCCCGAGCTGGTGCGCCGCATCCGCCAGGACGCAGGAGTCGCATGACCGAGGTTACCCAGCCGGCTCTGACGATCGACGCGCTCGGGAAGAAGTGCCCGATCCCGATCATCATGCTGGCCGAGCAGATCAACTACGTCCCGCTCAACGCCGTGGTGGCCGTGCTGGCCGACGATCCGGCGGCTTATACGGACGTGCCGGCGTGGTGCAGGCTGAAGTCGCACCGGCATGTGGGCTCGTACGAGCTGCCCGGGGGCGGCTGGGCGATCCACGTAAGGCGCAATTACTGACTTTTCCCGAAGTGGGTGGGTAGGAGCTCCCCGTACGAGAAGTCACCGACTTTCGGGGGAAAGCCATGACAAGCGGACATCCGCACGAGACCGCCAGGGACCTGATGAGTCCCGGGGCGGAATGCATCGGGGCGCACGAGACGCTCGACCGGGCGGCGGAGATCATGCGCAACAGCAACGTGGGATCGCTGCCCGTGTGCGGGCCGGACGAGCGCGTCAAGGGCATCATCACCGACCGCGACATCGTGATCAAGTGCATCGCGGCGGGACACGACCCGTCGAAGGTGACGGCGGGCGAGCTGGCAGGCGGGCTCGTCTTCGTCACCCCGGACACGAGCGTCGACGAGGCGCTCACCAAGATGGAGGAGAACCAGATCAAGCGGCTCCCGGTGCTGGAGGGCGACCGCATCGTCGGCATGATCAGCGAGTCCGACCTGGCCAAGCACCTGCCCGACGCCCAGCTCGCCGAGTTCATGCACCACGTGTACGCGAGGGGCTGAGCCCGGCACGGGACGCGGGTCCGTACCGGAGAATCTGGGACAGGAACCACGGAGGCCGCCCCGCCGCGCACGTCGGGCGGGGCGGCTCCTTCATGACTACGGGTGGTAGCAGCGGACGTGCTCGGCGATCTCCGCCGCGGCCTCGGCGCCGTAGGCGGCGCTGAAACGCTCGAGGAAGACCTGCTGGCCGAGCTCGTACTCCTGGCCTCCGACGCGCTCCAGCACGTGGGTGGCGGTCAGGTTGCCGATCTGGCCGCAGCGCTCCAGCGGCAGCCCCCAGGCCAGGCCCGACAGGAACCCGGCGCGGAAGGCGTCGCCGACGCCCGTGGGGTCGGCCTTGCCGCGCTCCGGGGCGGGGGCGACGGCGATGGACGGCTCGCCCCTGCGGTCGATGACGGCGCCCTTGGGGCCGAGCGTGGTGATCCGGACGCCGACCCGGTCCAGGATCTCCTCGTCGGACCAGCCGGTCTTCTGCTCGATGAGCCCCTTCTCGTAGTCGTTGGAGAACAGGTACGCGGCGCCGTCGACGAGCTGGCGGATCTGCCCGTCCTCCATGCGCGCGAGCTGCTGGGAGATGTCGGCCGCGAACGGGATGCCGCGCTGGCGGCACTCGTCGGTGTGGCGCAGCATCGCGTCGGGGTCGTTGGGGCTGATCAGCACCAGGTCGAGGCCGCCCAGACGGTCGGCGACGGGCCGCAGCTCGATCAGCCGCGCCTCGGCCATGGCGCCGGTGTAGAACGAGGCGATCTGGTTGTGGTGCTGGTCGGTGGTGCACAGGAAGCGCGCGGTGTGCTGGGTCTCCGAGATGTGCACGGAGTCGCAGTCGACGCCGTGGCGCTCCAGCCACGAGCGGTAATCGGCGAAGTCGTTGCCGACGGCGCCCACGAGGATGGGCTTCAGGCCCAGGCAGGCCATGCCGAACGCGATGTTCGCGGCGCACCCGCCGCGCCGGATCTGAAGGTCATCGACCAGGAACGACAGTGACACCCGGTCAAGCTGCTCGGCGATCAGCTGATCGCCGAAACTTCCTGGGAAGGTCATCAGGTGGTCTGTCGCGATGGAGCCGGTAACGGCGATGCGCACGGGATTCTTCTTCCTCGTTGTCAGCAGGCCAATGAGCCCCACGAGAATACGCGAAGGTCCCGCTCGCCCGAAGCAAGCGGGACCGCGCGGGCCACCCCTAGTTGAACGAGTCGCCGCAGGCGCAGGAGCCCGTGGCGTTGGGGTTGTCGATGGTGAAGCCCTGCTTCTCGATGGTGTCGACGAAGTCGATGGAGGCCCCCATCAGGTAGGGAGCGCTCATGCGGTCGGTGACCACGCTGACGCCCCCGAAGTCCGACACCACGTCCCCGTCCATCGAACGGTCGTCGAAGAAGAGCTGGTAGCGCAGGCCGGAGCAACCACCCGGCTGCACGGCGACCCGCAGCTGCAGACCTTCCTCGCCCTGCTGCTCCAGCAGGCTCTTGACCTTGGCCGCGGCCGCGTCGGTCAGGATCAGGCCCTGCGCCGTGGTCTCGCTGCTCTCAACCGTCATCTGCTGACTCCCTAACCCGGCTGTCTGTTTCCGACGTCCTACTAATGACGCTACCAACACCTGGCCCATGCCACACATTCCCGTGGTACCCGCCCCCGTAATAAGCAGGTTCGTCCGTGTGCCATCATGAGTATCGTCAATTCGACGATAAGGGGGTATGGCCATGGCCACCCAGACTGGGCTGCCGCTCTTCGTCCTCGGCCAGAGCGCCGATCCGCACAGCGAGAAGGGGGTCGAGTGCCCGGGCGAGCTGCCGCCCGCTTCTGACCCGGACCTGGTGGAACGGGCCCGCAAGGCGAAGGAGGCGCTCGGCGGGCGACTGTTCGTGCTCGGACACCACTACCAGCGCGACGAGGTCATCCAGTTCGCCGACGTGACGGGCGACTCGTTCAAGCTCGCCCAGCAGGCGGCGGCCCGGCCGGAGGCGGAGTTCATCGTCTTCTGCGGGGTGCACTTCATGGCCGAGTCCGCCGACATCCTGACGGCCGACACGCAGAAAGTGATATTGCCCGACATGGCGGCCGGGTGCTCGATGGCGGACATGGCCACGTTCGACCAGGTCGAGGAGTGCTGGGACGCCCTGGAGGACGCCGGCCTGGCCGACCGGGTGATTCCTGTCACGTACATGAACTCCAGCGCCGACATCAAGGCCTTCTGCGGCAGGAACGGCGGCGCGGTCTGCACCTCCTCCAACGCCCGCCGCGCCCTGGACTGGGCGTTCTCGCGCGGCGAGAAGGTGCTGTTCCTCCCCGACCAGCACCTGGGCCGCAACACGGCGGTGCTGGAGATGGGCATGTCCCTGGAGGACTGCGTCGTCTGGAACCCCCACCGCCCGAACGGCGGCCTCACCCAGGAGCAGCTGGAGCGGGCGAGGATGATCCTCTGGCGCGGTCACTGCTCGGTGCACGGCCGCTTCACGGCCGACTCGGTCGACGACGTACGGGCCCGCATCCCCGGCGTGAACGTCCTGGTGCACCCCGAGTGCCGCCACGAGGTCGTGCTCAAGGCCGACCACGTGGGCTCGACCGAGCACATCATCAAGACGCTGGAGGCGGCTCCTGCGGGCTCGAGCTGGGCGATCGGCACGGAGCTCAACCTGGTCAAGCGCCTGGGCCAGATGTTCCCCGACAAGAGCATCTCGTTCCTGGACAGGACGGTGTGCTACTGCTCGACCATGAACCGGATCGACCTGCCGCACCTGGTGTGGGCCCTGGAGTCGCTGGTGCTCGGCGAGGTCGTCAACCAGATCACGGTCGACGAGGACACCGCCCACTGGGCCAAGGTCGCCCTGGACCGCATGCTGGCCCTCCCCTAGCGGGATCGCGCCCCTCGAGAACCGGCCTCCGGTCTCGAGGGGCGAAGGTCCGGTGACGCGTTCGGCGCCCTGTGAGGCACGCCCCCACTTGGAGTCCTCGACGCGCTCGCCGGCCCGCAGGCCACGGACCGCCGAACGCCTTGCTCCAGCGCGACGGAACGAGCGCACTGGAGCGAGCGCGCCGGGCCGGCGTCCGAGGGAGTGCGCCTGGCGCCAGGCAGCTGGCCCAGTGGCACCCCGCGCGGTCGCGGCCCAGCGCGAAGGCAGCGCGGCGCCGTTGCAGCCCCGCCGTTGGGGTGCGTCGACGGGTGCTCAGCGGAAGGCTGCGGCGTTGCGCCTGGCCCAGGCGGCGAAGGGGTGGGCAGGCCGGCCGAGCACGCGCTCGACGTCCGGGCTGATCCGCTGCTCCGCCGGGGTCGGCTCCCCCAGGATGGCCAGAGTGGTGTCCGCGACAGGCTCCGGCATGAACGCCAGCATCCGCGCCCGCGCCTCCTCGCGGCTCTGCTCCACGAACGTGACCTCCTCCCCGATCGCCTCTCCGATGGCGGCCGCGCCCTGGCGCGGGGTCACCAGCTCGGGCCCGGTCAGCTCGTAGGTCCGGCCGTCGTGGCCCGGCCGGCGCAGCACCGCGGCCGCGACCTCGGCGATGTCGTCGGGGTCGATGAGCGGCAGCCCCACGTCGCCGAACGGCGCGGCGACCGTGCGCCGGGCGCGGACCGACTCGGCCCACGCGAAGGTGTTGGAGGCGAATCCGCCCGGCCGCAGGATCGTCCATCGCGCCCCCGAGTTCATGAGCGCGCGCTCCACCTCCGCTCCGAACCGGCCGTGGGACGCGCTCTCCGGGCGGGTCACGACGCCCTGCGACGAGAGCAGAACGACCCTGTCCGGCCCGCTCACCGCGGCGACGATCTCCTTGGGGTCCGTGGCGAACAGGTCGCCACCTGTGAGGAGGAACACCGCGTCGGCGCCCTCCAGCACCGGGCGCAGGCTACCGGGGTCGGACAGGTCCGCACTGACGGCGCGTACGCCCTCGGGCACATCCGCGCCGGTGATGCGGCGCGACACGGCCGTGACCTCCTCGCCCGCCTCGGCCAGCGACCGGACCAGCGTCCGGCCGACGTTCCCCGTGGCTCCCGTGACAACGATCATGATGGTTTCTCCCTTGAGTTAGTTAGTCGGCTGACTCACTTGGAAGAGACCGTAGCACGACTCCGGCGCCTATAGTTAGTCAGGTGACTGACTCAACGCGTTCCCGGGTGAAGACGGCGGCCGCCAAGCGGCAGCGGCTGATGGCCGCCGCCGCCCAGGTCGTGCACCGGCAGGGGGCGGAGCGCACCACCATCGCCGACATCGCGCGCGCCGCGGACGTCCCCGTCGGCAACGTGTACTACTACTTCAAGACCAAGGACGAGCTGGTCGCGGCCGCGCTGGCCGAGCACGCCCGGCAGCTCGAGATCCTCACCGGCCGCCTGGAGGCCCTCGCCGACCCGAGGGAACGGCTCAAGAGCCTGGTGGAGTCGTGGGTCAGCCAACGGGACGTCGCCGCACGGTACGGCTGTCCGACCGGCACGCTCGCCGCCGAGTTGGACAAACGCGACGACGGCGGGCTGGACGTGGAGGCGGGCAGGGTCATCCGGCTGCTGATCGACTGGGCCGAACGCCAGTTCCGCGAGCTCGGGCAGCCCGACCCCGAGGGGCTCGCCCTGACGCTGGTCAGCGCCTACCAGGGGATGTCGTTGCTGGCCAACGCGCTCCGCGACCCCGGCATCATGACCCGGCAGGGCGCCCGTCTGCTCGACTGGCTCGACTCCCTGCCCCCTGCCCCCTGACAGCCGTACTTCGTGATGTCCGCCGCGCTCTTCGTGAGGCAGGCGGCCGGAGGTAACGGACTCCGATCCTTTTTCGCGGCATCCGCGGGAGGTCGGGACACCATGAGGAGGTCCTGACGATCATCCTCGGAACCGCACGGAGGGACCCCACGTGGCACCCTCCGGGAAGGAACGATCATGAATGGTCCGTCGAGGCGGGGATTACTGGGCGGCGCCGCGCTGGCGGCGGGCGCCGTGACGCTCTCCGCGTCCTCCGCCCCAGCCGCCGCGTCAGCCGGTGGGCCGGTCACCGGCCCGGTCACCGTGTACCCGGGCGACCCCCGCTACCAGGAGCTGACCGTGGGCTACAACCAGCGCTGGGTCGGCGCGCCCGATTACGTGCGCGTGGTCAGCTCGACCGCCCAGGTCGTCGCCGCGGTGCAGGAGGCGGTCGACGCGGGCAAGCGGATCTCGGTGGTGTCCGGCGGCCACTGCCTGGCCCCGTTCGTGTTCAACTCCGACGTGGACGTCGTCATCGACCTGTCCGGGCTGGACGCGGTCTACTTCGACCAGCAGCGGGGCGCGTTCGCGGTCGAGGGCGGCGCCCGGCTGTCGGGCGTCTACGACACGCTGTTCAAGAAGTGGGGCGTGACCATCCCCGGCGGGATGTGCCCCACGGTCGGCATCGGCGGCCACGCCACCGGCGGCGGGTACGGCTTCCTGTCCCGGCAGTTCGGGGCCGTGATCGACCACCTGGCGGCGGTCGAGGTCGTGGTCGTGGACCGTTCGGGGACCGCCCGCGCCGTGACGGCCTCGCGCGAGCCGGCCGATCCCAACCGCGACCTGTGGTGGGCGTGCGCCGGCGGCGGGGGCGGCAACGTCGGCATCGTCACCCGCTTCTGGTTCCGTACGCCGGGCACGAGCGGTGCCAACCCGAGCCGCCTGCTCGTCAACCCGCCCAAGGACGTGCTGCTCAGCGCCGTCGGCATCCCGTGGAGCATGCTGGACCGCACGAAGTTCGCCACCCTGGTGACGAACTGGGGCGCCTGGTACGAGGGCCACGCCGCGCCCGACTCCCCCGCGAGGATCCTGTCCGGCGTCGCGTCGCTGTCGCACCGCTCGAGCGGGAACGTCTTCCTGCTGACCCAGGTCGACGCCACCGCCCCGGACGCGGCGCGGATCCTCGCCGACTACCTCGGGGCCCTGACCGCCGGGCTCGGCGCCGACGCCGTGGTGGCGGCCCAGCCGGCGCAGCGGCTGCCCTGGCTGCGCGCGGTCAAGCTGATCGCCGCCAGCATCCCCTCGTTCATCAACCCGACGCTGCGCGGCTCCTCCAAGTCGGCCTACCTGCGGCGCTCGTACACGGCCGAGCAGGCGGGCAAGATGTACGACGCGCTCACCCGTACGGACTTCGCCAACCCGGCGGCCGCGGTGACGCTGGCCGGGTTCAGCGGCGGCGCGATCAACGCCGTCCCGGCCACGCGGACCGCGCTGGCGCACCGCGACGCCGCGTTCTGGACGCTGTTCGAGACCCAGTGGCAGGATCCGGCCGCCGACGCCGCCAACATCGGCTGGCTGCGCGACCTGTACGGCTCGGTATGGGCGGCCACCGGCGGCTACCCGGTGCCCGGCGACCAGGCCGACGGCTGCTACATCAACAACCCCGACCCCGACATCACCGACCCCGCGTTCAACCGCTCGGGCGTGCCCTGGCAGACGCTCTACTACAAGGGCAACTACGCCAAGCTCCAGCAGGTCAAGGCGGCCTACGACCCCCGCGACGTCTTCCGGCACGCGCAGTCGGTCTCGCTGCCGTAGCGGCACCTGGCCAAGTCCGCGCCGTACTTGACTTTGTCAGCGCGGCGCCGCCGCGCCCGCTTCCCGGCGCGGATCCGCGCTCCTAGCGTCGAACACACCGAGTGACGGAGGAGAACACCGTGATCCATCAACTCATCTTCGCCGCGCCCAAGCCCGGGATGACGGAGGAGGAGTTCCAGCAGTACTGGCTGAACGTGCACGCCGTCCGGTACGCGAGCAAGATCCCGCAGATCAGGAAGTACCTGATCGACACCCGGATCCCGTTGTCGCCCGACGAGGGCGAGCCGCTGTGGAGCGGCGTCGCGGAGATCTGGCTGCGCGACGAGCGGGAGCAGCTCGAGTCGCTGCAGACGCCCGAGTTCCTGGAGGGCGCGCGGGTCGACGAGCCACGCTGGGCGGCGTTCTGGCGCACGGTCGTGCTCGACACCGACGCGCACGAGCCGGTGCCGGGGCCCGAGCTCGCCCCGCCGTCGGGCGTGAAGCTGATCGTGCTGGTCAAGCGGCGGGAAGGGCTGCCGCTGGCCGACTTCAGGAGCGCGGGCCTCGGCCCGCACGCCGAGCTGGTCGCGCAGGTGCCGGGGCTGCGGCGATACCTCCAATGCCACGTCAGGGACGGCGCGTACGCCATCGGCGAGACGGTGCTCGACGCCGCCCACCTCCTGTGGTTCGACGACAGGGACGCCATGGAGGCGGCGCTCGCCTCGCCCGAGTACGCCAAGGTCATGGCCGACCTGGAGACGCTGGCCGAGCCGAGGTACGTGCACCGGCTGGCCGTCACCGAGCACTGGGTCATCGGGCCGGAGAGCCGCTGATGTCCGGCCGTGATGAGCAAAGGGATCAGGGATACGACTACGTCGTCGTGGGCGCCGGCGCGGCCGGAGCGGTCGTCGCCGCCAGGCTCGTCGAGCGGACCGAGGCACGCGTGCTCCTGCTGGAGTCCGGCGGCGACGCCGGCCTGCCCGCCATCCGCCAGACGGGCATACCCGGCATGGCCTCGCTGTGGCAGGACCCGGCCGTAACGTGGCCGTACGTCACGGTCCCGCAGGCCGGGCTCGGCTGGCGGACGATCCCGCTGCCCCAGGGCAAGGTGCTGGGCGGCGGCAGTTCGGTCAACGCCATGCTGTACGTCCGGGGCAACCGCCGCGACTACGACGGCTGGGCCGCCCAGGGCAACGAGGGCTGGTCGTACGACGAGGTGCTGCCCTGCTTCAAACGGGCCGAGGACTACGAGGACGGCGCCGGGCCGTACCACGGGGCGGACGGGCCCATGAAGGTGGCCCGCCTGTCCGCGATGTCGGAGGTGTCGCGTGCCTTCCTCCGGGCCGCCGCCGACCTGGGCTTCCCCGGTGGCGAGGACTGGGACTACAACGGCGCCGCGCAGGAGGGCGCCTTCGCCTACCAGTCCTTCAGGACGAAGGACAACCAGCGCTCGAGCACGGCGTTCGCCTACCTCGACCCGCTGCGCGGCCATCCCCGCCTCACCGTCGAGACCGGCGCCACGGCGACCCGCGTGCTGCTGGACGGCACGACGGCCACGGGCGTGGAGTACCTGCGGGACGGCGCCGTCCACCGCGCCGGGGCGAGCGCCGAGGTGATCGTCTCCTGCGGCGCGCTGGCCACGCCCAAGCTGCTGATGCTCTCCGGGATCGGCCCGGCCGAGTCCCTGCGCGAGCACGGGCTCGCGGTCGCCGCCGACCTGCCGGGCGTCGGCGCCAACCTGCACGACCACCTCATCCTCGGCGTGGCCTACGCCGCGCGCTCCGCCCTGCCGCTGCCCGAGCTGCTGGCGGAGGCGGGGCTGTTCCCGCCGGACGACCCCGACCTGCAGCTGCTGTTCGGCCCCGTGCAGTTCGTGGCCGACGAGTACCGCGTCGACGGGCCCGCCTTCACCTTCGCCCCCGTGCTCGCGCGGCCGCGCAGCAGGGGCAGGCTCGCCCTGCGGTCGGCGGACCCCGCCGACGCGCCCCTGGTCGACCCCCGCTACCTGGAGGACCCGGCCGACCTGGTGGCGCTCGTGCGCGGGATCGAGCTGTCCAGGGAACTGGCGCACACCAGCGCCATGTGCTCCTTGCACGACCGCGAGAGCGCGCCCGGCCACGGGAGCGACCTGGCCGCCTACGTCCGCGCCACCGCGACCACCGTGTGGCATCCGGTGGGCACCTGCCGCATGGGGCGTGACCCGCTGGCCGTGGTCGACCCGGCGCTGCGCGTGCACGGGATCGAGCGGCTGCGCGTCGCCGACGCCTCGATCATGCCGTCCATCACCACGGGCAACACCGCCGCCGCCACCGTCATGATCGGGGAGCGCGCGGCCGACCTGCTCACATGAAGGAGCCGACCGTGCCAGACAGCTACAGGTACATCGTCATCGGCGCCGGCGCGGCCGGATCGGTGGTGGCCGCCCGGCTCAGCGAGGACCCCGACGCCTCCGTCCTGCTCCTGGAGGCGGGCGACGCACAGGTCACCGACGCGGTCACCACGCCGTGGCGGTGGAACGAGGTGCTGCTGACCGACCTGGACTGGGCGTACATGAGCGAGCCCCAGCCCGGCCTGGACGGCAACCGCGTCTACTCGGCCGCCGGCCGCGGCCTGGGCGGCACCTCGAACATCTACCACATGATGCACACCAGGGGCCGCCCCCAGGACTACGACGACTGGGCCTACCACGGGTGTCCCGGCTGGTCCTTCGACGACGTGCTGCCCTGGCTGCAGCGCCTGGAGGACCAGCGCGACGGGCACAATCCGCTGGCCGGCAAGGACGGCCCGATGACCGTGGCCGACGCGGCCGAGACGGGCAACCCGGTGTCGGAGACGTTCATCGAGGCCTGCGTCGAGCTCGGCCATCCGCGCCTGGACGACTTCAACGCGGGCCTGTTCGGCGCGGGCTGGCACCACGTGAACATCAAGGACGGCCGTCGCAGGGGCGCCCGCGAGTCCTACCTCGATCCCGCGCTCGACCGGCCCAACCTCACCGTGCTGACCGCGGCCCCGGCAGCACGGCTGCTGTTCGAGGGGACCCGCTGCGTCGGTGTGGAGTACCTGCGCGAGGGCCGCACGCACACGGCGCGGGCCGAGGCCGAGGTGGTGGTCTGCGCGGGCGCCATCCAGTCGCCCAAGCTGCTGCTGCTGTCGGGCCTGGGCCCGGCCGACGACCTGGCCGGGCTCGGCATCCCGGTCGTGGCCGACCTGCCCGGGGTCGGGGCCAACTTCCACGACCACCCGCTGGTCATCGGGCCGATCGGCTACCTGGCCGAGCCGGGCGACGACCCGCGCGGCAACGTGACCGAGGTCGCGCTCTTCTGCGGGTCGCAGGACGGGCTGCCCGTCCCCGACCTGGAGGTCGCGCTCGTGCACCGCGCGCCGTTCGGCGAGAAGTTCTTCGCCAACGTCATCCGCCGCGTGCAGACGGGCCAGCCGGTCGCGCCGGTGCGGGAGCTGGTGGACCCGCACGTGGTCCTCAGCCTGACCGGCCTGGTGGGGCCGGTCTCGCGGGGATGGGTACGGCTGGCGGGCACCGACCCCACCGCCTACCCGCGGATCAACGCCAACTACTTCGGCGACCCGGTCGACCTGGAGCGCACGGTCACCGCCGTGGAGATCGCCAGGGACATCTACCGCACCAAGGCGTTCACCGGCAGGTGGGGGCTGTCCGAGGTCGCCCCAGGGCCGGACGTGACCACCCGCGACGAGCTGCGCGCCTGGGTGAAGGCCAACACCGGCTCGTACTACCACTTCGCCGGCTCCTGCCGGATGGGCACCGACGCCTCGGCCGTGGTCGACCCCCGGCTGCGGGTGCGCGGCGTGGAGGGGCTGCGCGTGGCCGACGCCTCCGTCATGCCCTCGCTGGTCAACGCGCACCCGCACGCCACGGTGGTGATGATCGGCGAGCGCGCGGCCGACCTTGTCCGTGCCCATAAGTAGAAGCGAGAGTGCCAGCACAACTTCGTCCTGTCAGCCGGCCCAGAACATTTCAATAATTCCAGGAAAGGGGGACGTTCGATTTATAGGGGTTGGTCGTATGGCCATCTACTCGGATTTGGATACGCGACAGATTTGGCTCTCTCCTTTGTGTGAGGACCTGTTCGCGTCGTTTCTCCGTTCTGATCAGCGGCGATGGGGCGAGGTCTACGTCCAGGGCCTGGTCTCCGTACCCGGCCGCAAGTCGATCCGCCGGATCTCCACCCAGGTCGTGGGGCGGCCCGTCGACCAGTGCCTCCAGCAGTTCATCAACCAGAGCCCCTGGGACTGGGCGCCCGTACGGCAGCGCCTGGCCCAGCTGCTCGCCGGGGCGATCCGCCCGAAGGCGTGGGTGCTGGAGGAGGTCGTCTTCCCGAAGAACGGGTCCAAGTCGGTGGGCGTGGCGCGGCAGTTCGTCAACTCCGCGGGCCGCCTGCTCAACTGCCAGCTCGGCCTGTCGGTCGTGATGGTGGGAGAGGACGGCGGCTGCCCGGTCAACTGGCGGCTGCTGCTGCCCCGCTCGTGGGACGACGACGACGGCCTGCGCAGCCGGGCCCGCGTGCCGGCCCACGAGCGCTGCCAGCCGCACTGGCGCCACCTGCTGCAGGCCATCGACGAGATGGTGATCGACTGGGGGCTGCCCCCGGCGCCGATCGTGGCGGACGGCAGGTCGATGCCCGGGGTGGAGCTCCTCCTCGCCGGACTCGCCGAGCGCGGGCTCCCCTACCTCGTCCGCGTCTCCCCCGGCACGCTGCCGGCCGGCGGGGCCGGCCTGCCCGCGCGCCCGGTGCTGGAGCCGCTCAGGCCCCGGCTGCAGGTGGTCCAGGGGCCGGCGGGCGCGCGGCCGCCGGGACCGGGCCACCGCTGGTACCCGCGCTCGGGGGCGCGGGCGATGTGGCTGACCGACCTGGGCCGCAACCGGGTGCCCGACCTGGCGGGGCTGGTCGGGCTGCGCAACAGGGCGGCGTCCGTGCTCGCGTCGGTCGCCGCCGACTCCGGCCTGCAGCACTTCGAGGGCCGCTCGTTCCAGGGCTGGCACCACCACGTCACGCTGGTGTCGGTGGCCCACGCGTACCGGCTGCTTCGCGGCGTGGACGGACGGGAGGCGGAGGAACGGTGCCTGCGCCCGCATGGCTGACCGACAGGCTCGCCGGGATCGAGCTGTTCGCCGGGCTGTCGAGCGAGCAGCTCGACTGGCTGGCGTGCGCCGGGACGGTCAGGGAGCTCGGCGACGGGGAGCCGCTGTTCGTCGAGGGCGCGCCGGCCGACGCCTTCTACGTCCTGCTGGACGGCGAGATCGTGGTCTCGAAGCTGGTCGGCGGGCGGGAGCAGGTGCTCGCCCGGCACCTCGGCGACGTGCTGGAGCACCAGTTCATCGGCGAGCTGCCGCTGCTCACCAGCGACGAGTACCTCGCCACCGCGCTGGCCGTGGGGCCGGCGCGGGTGGTGGCCTACGGCAAGAACGCGTTCTTCGACCTGCTGGAGCGCTGCCCGCAGGTCTGCCGGGTGCTGCTGCCGGTGCTGGCCGGGCGCATCAACGCCATGGAGCGCCAGGCGGGGCGCAGCCGCATGCTCGAAGGGCTGGGCATGCTGGCGGCGGGCCTGGCCCACGAGCTGAACAACCCGGCGGCGGCCGCGCTGCGGGCCGCGCGGGAGCTGCGCGGCCTCGCGCCCCGCCTGGCCGCCGCCGCGGTCGAGTGGGGGCGCGCGGGCGAGGAGGCCGAAGTGCGGCTCGTCGCGCGGTTCCAGGACAGGCTGGCCACCGGGGCCGCGCTGGACCCGCTGGCCGAGGCGGAGGCGGCCGACGAGGTCTCCGACTGGCTGCGCGAGCACGGCCTCGACCCCACTGCCGACTGGGCCGCCGAGCTGGCCGACGACCTCGCCGAGCACGGCGTGGACCGGGCCGCGCTCGACGAGCTGGCCGCCGGTCTCCGGCCGGACGTCCTCGCCCCGGCGCTGGCGTACCTGGTGCCGGTGCTGCGCACCCGGACGCTCGCGGGTGACGCGGCCGAGGCGTCCGAGCGGGTGGTGGAGCTGGTACGGCGCACCTCGGCCTACACGAACCTGGACCGCGCGCCCCAGCGGGACGCCGACCTGCGCGAGGGGCTGGAGGCCACGCTCGCCCTCATGGCGCCCAAGCTGCGCAACATCCGCGTACGCAGGGAGTACGGCGGCGTCCCCGACCTCCAGGCCTTCCCCAGCGAGCTGAACCAGGTCTGGACCAACCTCATCGACAACGCCGTGGACGCCATGGGCGGCGAGGGCGAGCTGACCATCAGCACCAGGCGGGAGGGCGACCACGCCGTGGTGGAGTTCCGCGACACCGGTCACGGCATCCCCGCCGAGGCGCTGCCGATGGTGTTCCAGCCGTTCTTCACCACCAAGGACCTGGGCAAGGGGACGGGTCTCGGGCTGCACGTGAGCATGGACATCGTGGCGCAGCGGCACGGCGGCACGATGGAGGTCGACTCGCGGCCGGGCGACACCCGGTTCGTGGTGCGGCTGCCGCTCGCCCCGGGCTCCGAGTAAGGGGATCAGCTCTCCGAGTGGTAGCGGTGGATCATCGACACCGCCATGGCACCCTCGCCGACGCCCGAGGCCAGCCGCTTGACCGAGTTGGCGCGCACGTCGCCGGCCGCGAACACGCCGGGCACGCTCGTCTCCAGCAGCAGCGGCGACCGGGGCAGGTCCCAGCCGGTCAGCCCGGCCACCGGGCCGAGGTCGGGGCCGGTCAGCAGGAAGCCGTGGGGGTCCCTGCGCACGAGGTGGTCCAGCCACTCGGTGCGCGGGCGGGCGCCGATGAACACGAAGACGTGCTCGGCCTCCCGCGTGGTCAGCTCGCCGCTACGGGTGTCGCGCAGCGTGATGTGCTCCAGCCGGTCCGCGCCGCCGGCGGCGACCACGCAGGTGTTCGTCATGACCGTGATGTTGCTCCTCGCGGCGATCTCGTCCACCAGGTACGCGGACATGCCGCTGGCCAGGCTGCCCGCGCGCACCACCATGGTGACGTGGCGGGCGTGCCGGGAGAAGTGCAGCACCGCCTGCCCGGCGGAGTTGGCGCCGCCCACGATCCACACGTGCCGTCCCACGCATGACTCGGTCTCCGACAGGGCCGCGCCGTAGTAGATGCCGGCCCCCTCGAAGCGGGCCGCGTCCTCGGCGTCGAGATTGCGGTACGACAGGCCGGGCGACAGCAGCACGGTGGCGGCGGTGATCTCCTTGCCGTCGGACAGGTTCAGCACGCACGCCCGGCCGGCCCTGCTCAGCCGTTCGGCCTCGACCGGGGCGAGCACGTCCACGCCGAACCTGCGGGCCTGCGCCATGGCGCGGCTGGTCAGGTCGACGCCGGAGATGCCGGACGGGAAGCCGAGGTAGTTCTCGATCCGGCTGGAGGTGCCGGCCTGGCCGCCCGGGACGTACGCCTCGATGAGCAGCGTCGTCATCCCCTCCGACGAGGCGTAGACCGACGCGGCCAGCCCGGTCGGGCCGCCGCCGACGATCGCCAGGTCGTAGTGGGGGTGGCTGAGCTCCGTCGCCAGGCCGAGTGCCGCCACCACCTCGCCGTGCCCGGGGCGGGCCAGCCGGCGCCCGTCGGGCAGCACCACCTCGGGCGCCCCCGGGTCGCCCGGCTCCGCCTCCTCGAACCTGAACGGCAGCCGGTAGCGGGTGAGCAGGTCGCGCAGCCGGTGCGTGGCGGGCGCGTACCGGTGGCCGACCAGGCGGATGCCCTGGTAGGGGGCCTCATGGGCGGACTCCCAGTCCGAGAGCAGGTCGTCGAGCACGGGGTAGAGCCGCTCCTCCGGCGGCTCCCACGGCTTGACGAGATAGTGGTCCAGCCGCACCTTGTTGATCGCCGAGATGGCGACGCTCGTGTCGGCGTAGGCCGTCAGCAGGACGCGGCGCGCGGCGGGGAAGCGCCGGCCGGCCTCCGCCAGGAACTCGATCCCGGTCATCTCGGGCATGCGCTGGTCGGAGAGGATCAGCGCGGCCTCCTCACGACGTCCGCGCAGCCGGTCGAGGATCTGCGTGGCCTCCACCGGCGACCTCGTCGCCACGACCCGGTAACGCTGCTGGTAGGCACGGGACAGATCGCGCCGCACCGCGCGGAGAACGTGGTCGTCGTCGTCCACGGCCAGCAGGACCGGCCGGCGCTGCTCGGGCATCACGACCCTCCAACAATCGGCTGCGGCCATTCTTTCGCCATTTTCCGCGCGGCCGCCCCAGGCACCTGACGAAGTGCGGGCGAATTTCACGGACTTGACGGAATAGGCGGGCCGGGCTTGTCCTGGAAAACCACTCGTTGTTTGAATCCACGCATGACGCGCACCATTCTTATTGTTCTCTCCGAGTACGGATATTGGGGAGAGGAACTCGTCGGCCCGCTGGCCGCCTTCGACCGGCAGGGCTACCGGAGCGTGTTCGCCACCCCCACCGGCAAGCGGGCGCGGGCACTGCCGCCCAGTCTCGACCCCGGGTACGTGGATCCGCCGCTGGGCCGCTCCGTGACCACGCCGGAGGTGGCCGTGGCCGCCCGGCAGCTGGACGAGTCGGACCGGCTGGACGCCCCGGTCAGCCTGGCCGACTGGATCCCCGAACGCCCCTACAACAGCGAGGACGGATACCTCCGGAAGGTCGAGGCCTACTACCGGGAGCTCGGCCGGCTGGACCGGGACGTCGAGGAGTACGACGCCCTGGTGCTCGTGGGCGGCAGCGGCCCGATCGTGGACCTGGCCAACAACGGCCGGGTGCACGACCTGATCCTCGCCTTCGTGCGGGCGGACAAGCCGGTGCTCGCCGAGTGCTACGGCGTCGCCTGCCTGGCCTTCGCCCGCGACTGGGAGGACCGGGCGAGCATCCTGCGCGGCAAGCACGTGACGGGCCACTGCAAGGAGTACGACTACAAGGACGGCACCGGCTTCCTGGGGGTCGACTTCAACATGGGGCCGCCGCCGTACCCGCTGGAGTACATCCTGCGCGACGCCACCGCGCCCGACGGCCGCTACCACGGCAACGTGGGCAAGGAGACGTCGGTGATCGTGGACCACCCGTTCGTGACGGGCCGCTCGACCCCCGACTCGTACCTGTCCGGCGAGAAGCTGGTCGAGGTGCTCGAGTCCGGCCTGCGTCGTTACGGCTGGTGACCATGGCGACCCGTCCCGCCAAGAAGGCGATCTTCGAGCAGTTCGCGGCCGACGGCATCTCGGTGATGTTCGGCAACCCGGGGACCGTCGAGCAGGGGTTTCTCGACGTGCTGGAGGACACACCGGGCTTCCGGTACGTGCTGGGGCTGCAGGAGTCGGCGGTGCTCGGCATCGCCGACGGCTACGCCCGCGCCACCGGCGGGCCCGCGCTGGTCCAGCTGCACAGCGGGGTCGGCCTCGGCAACGGTGTCGGCCTGCTCTACCAGGCCAAGCGCGGCCACTCGCCGCTGGTGGTGATCGCCGGCGAGGCGGGCATGCGGTACGAGGCCATGGACGGCCAGATGGCGGTGGACCTGGTGGCGATGGCCCGGCCGGTGACCAAGTACGCGACCAGGGTGACCCACCCGGGCTCGGTGCTGAGGGTGCTGCGGCGGGCGGTCAAGATCGCGATGACGCCGCCGCGCGGGCCGGTCTTCGTGGCGCTGCCGATGGACGTGCTCGACGAGGACACCGACGAGCCCGCCGTGGCCAGCACGGTCCCCAGCCGGGCGACGGTGCCCGTGCCGGAGGAGCTGGAGCGGGCCGCGGCCGTGCTGCGCGCCGCCCGGCGGCCCGTGGTGCTGGCCGGCGACGGGGTCTCGGTGTCCGGCGCGCAGGAGGAGCTGGCCAGGGTGGCCGAGGCGCTCGGCGCCCCGGTGTGGACGGTGAACTCCTCGGAGCTGACCATCGACACCACCCACCCGCTCCACCGGGGGGACCTCGGGCACATGTTCGGCGAGCACAGCGCCGCCGCGCTGGCCGGGGCCGACGCCGCGCTCGTCGTCGGGACGTACCTCTTCCCCGAGGTGTTCCCGCTGCTGACCAGCCCCTTCGCCGAAGGGACGAAGATCGTCCACATCGACCTGGACGACTACGAGATCGCCAAGAACCTGCCGGCCGACGTCGCGCTCGTCGCCGATCCCAAGCCGACCCTCGCGGCGCTGGCCGCGCTGCTCGGCCCCGCCCGTCCCGTGCCCGCCCGCGAGCCGGCCGAGGCGTACGGCGAGACCATGACGGACCTGTTCGCCGGCGAGCTGGCCGCCCGGACGGGCGACGGGCTGGTGATCTTCGACGAGGCGCTGACCGCCTCCCCCGCGCTGCTCAGGCGGCTGCCGCCGCGCAGGCCCGGCACCTACTTCCAGACCAGGGGCGGCTCGCTCGGCGTCGGCATCCCCGGCGCGATCGGGATCAAGCTGGCCCGGCCCGAGGCCGAGGTGGTGGCCTTCACCGGCGACGGCGGCAGCATGTACACCATCCAGGCCCTGTGGACCGCCGTCAGGTACGGCGTCGCCGCCCGCTTCGTGATCTGCGATAACCGCCGTTACCAGCTGCTCGACGACAACCTCGAACAGTACTGGCGCGAGCGCGGCATCGCCGCGCACCCCCACCCCGAGGGCTTCGACCTGTCCCACCCCCAGATCGACTTCGTGAGGCTGGCCGCGAGCCTGGGTGTCCCCGCCGTCAAGGTGAGCAAGCCCGCCCAGGTGGAGGCGGCGGTCCAGCGGATGCTGGCGGCGCCGGGCCCGTTCCTCGTCGATCTGATTACCACCTGAGAGGTACACCGTGCGTGAGAAGCGATTGGCCGGGCGCACCGTCGCGATCCTCATGGAGAGCGACTTCGTCGAGCAGGAGCTCCACTACTACCAGCGGCGTTTCACCGAGGAGGGGGCGCGGGTCGAGTTCCTCACGCGGCTGTGGGGACAGGACTCGCTGACCTTCCACGGCCACGAGTTCAAGGAGCCGTTCACAGTGAGCGGCGACCTGGAGAGCGCCGACCTGAGCCGGATCGACGTGCTGATCGTGCCGTCCGGCATGGTGTCGGACCGGCTGCGCTACACCGAGGACGTCAACGAGCTCGCCCCCGCCGTACGACTGCTGAAGGAGGCCTTCGACGACCACCGGATCGTCAAGGGCATCATCTGCCACGGCCTCTGGCTGGCGGCGCCCATCGCCGAGGCGGTCAAGGGCCGCCGCGTGACGTGCCACAACAACCTGATCGGCGACGTGCGCAACATGGGCGCGCTCTACACCGACCAGGACGTCGTGGTGGACCGCGACCTGGTGACCGGCCGGACGGCCGAGCACTGCGCCGCCTTCGCCCGCATGATCATCGACCTGGTGGCCGCCGACCGGAGCTCCGAGACGGTCTACCGGCCCGACTTCACCTTCTCCGACCTGGTGGCCGGCTATGTCACCGCCTTCGAGCACGGCGAGATCAGCCTGCGCACCAACGACGGGCGGGCGGTGCGGGTGCGCCTGACCGGCACCACCTCCGCCGAGTTCGTGCGCAACCTCTCGGAGCCGTACCTCGACGCCTCGGCGCACCTGGATCAGCTGCTCACGCCGGGCACCTACGTGTTCGTCAAGGGGATCTTCTACTACGAGAACGGCTCCTACACGATCGAGGCCAAGGCGCTGACCTTCCTGGGCAGGCAGCCGGGCCAGTACGCCTTCGAGCAGCCCGACTGGTGGGTGAAGCAGATCCGCGAGCTGGGCCGCTTCTACCGCAAGGCGCAGTTCGGGGCCGACGGCCCGATCGACTACTCGGCGTACCGGACCATGCTGCGGCTGGGCGGCGAGAAGGCCGGCCAGGACGTGCAGGAGACCGACACGATCTCCCGGATGGTCTACGGGATGTCCTCGGCCTACATGCTCACGGGCGAGGAGGACTTCCTGGAGGTGGCCGAGCAGGGCGCCGCCTACCTGCGCGAGCACATGCGCTTCGTGGACCGCGACGAGGACGTCGTGTACTGGTACCACGGCATCGACGTGCGCGACGGGGTCGAGCGCAAGCTGTTCACCTCCGAGTTCGGCGACGACTACGACGCGATCCCGATGTACGAGCAGATCTACGCCCTGGCCGGCCCCACCCAGCTCTACCGGCTCACCGGGGACCCGCGCATCGCCGCCGACATCGACGGCACGCTGCGGCTGTTCCGCAAGTTCTTCCACGACCCCGAGCGGGGCGGCTACTTCTCGCACATCGACCCGATCCTGCTCAGCCCGCACCACGAGTCGCTGGGCCCGAACCGGTCGAGGAAGAACTGGAACTCCGTCGGCGACCACGCCCCCGCCTACCTCATCAACCTGCTCCTGGCCACCGGCGACGAGCGGCACGCCGACATGCTGGAGGAGACGTTCGACCTCATCGTCAAGCACATGCCGAGGAAGGACAGCCCGTACGTGCAGGAGCGCTTCCACGCGGACTGGACGCCGGACACCACCTGGCACTGGCAGCAGGACAGGGCGGTCGTCGGGCACAACCTCAAGATCGCCTGGAACCTCATGCGGATGATGTCGATCCGGCCCAAGGACCGCTACCGGGCGCTGGCGACCGAGATCGGCGAGAAGATGCCGGGCCTCGGCAGCGACCCGCAGCGCGGCGGCTGGTACGACGTGGTCGAGCGCAGGCTCGCCCCCGGCCAGCACGTGCACCGGTTCGTCTGGCACGACAGGAAGGCCTGGTGGCAGCAGGAGCAGGCGATCCTCGCCTACCAGATCCTGGCGGGGCTGGGCGGCGAGGAGGAGTTCGTGCGCAGGGCGCGGGAGTCGGCCGCCTTCTACAGCGCCTTCTTCCTCGACCACGACGAGGGCGGCATCTACTTCAACGTGCTCGCCGACGGCCACCCGTACCTGCTCGGCACCGAGCGGTTCAAGGGCAGCCACTCCATGAGCATGTGCCACGCGGCCGAGCTCTGCTTCCTGGCGACCGTCTACCAGCGGCTGCTGCTCGACAAGGAACCGTTGACGCTGTGGTTCCGGCCGCGGCCCGACGGGTTCACCGACCGGGTCCTGCGGGTCGCGCCCGACGCGCTGCCGCCAGGCCGGGTCCGGCTGGAGTGGGTGGAGGTGGACGGCTCGCCGTACCAGCTCTTCGACGCCGCGGCGATGACGGTGAAGCTGCCCGACTCCGCCGGGCCGGTGACGGTGCGCGCCCACCTCGCGCCCGTGGAGGAGTGACATGACCATGCGACTGCAAAGAGAGCTGCGCGGCGGGGTCACCGTCATCAGCATGGACGGCCAGCTCGACAGCGAGACCGCGCCCCGGGTCCAGCAGGACCTGCAGGCGCTCTTCCCCGAGGAGGGTCTGGTCGTGCTGGACCTGTCCCGGACGCTCTACATGTCGAGCGCGGGCCTGCGGGTGCTCCTGCTGATCTACCGGCAGGCCCAGCACAGCACGGTACGCCTGGCGCTGACGGGGCTGTCCCCCGACGTGCGCGCGATCATGGACGCGACCGGGTTCCTCGGATTCTTCACCGTGGTGGAGTCCGTCGAGGAAGGCGTGGAGGCGTTGACTGTATGACCATCCTGGAGCCGATCGACGCTTACCCCACGCAGCGGATCGCCGGATACCCCGTGCGCGCTGGGCGGTCGCTGCCGTTCGGCGCCACGCGGGTGCCCGGGGGCGTCAACTTCTCGGTCTACTCCAACCACGCCACCTCGGTGACGCTGGTGCTCTACCGGGAGGGCGAGCCCGAGCCGGTGGCCGAGCTGCCCTTCCCGGAGTCGTTCCGGGTGGGCAGCGTCTACGCGATGACCGTGTTCGGCCTCGACGTCGAGCGCCTCGAGTACGGCTATCGCGTGGACGGCCCCCGCCGGCCGTGGCAGGGCCACCGCTTCGATCCGGACACCGTGCTCAGCGACCCGTACGCCAGGATGCTGACCGGTCACGGCCCCTATCGGCACAGGTCGCGGGTGACGCTGGACGACTTCGACTGGGAGGACGACCGCCCGCCGCGCCTGCCGCACGAGGACCTGGTGATCTACGAGCTGCACGTGCGCGGTTTCACCAGGCACCCCTCCTCCGGCGTCTCGGCGCCCGGCACGTACGCGGGACTCGTGGAGAAGATCCCGTACCTGCGGGAGTTGGGGGTCAACTGCGTCGAGCTGATGCCGGTGTTCGAGTTCGACGAGACCGACAACGTGTTCACAGGCGTCAACTACTGGGGCTACAGCCCCATCGGGTTCTTCGCCCCCAAGGCGTCCTACGCGGCCACCGGCCGGGACCACATGCAGGTCGACGAGTTCAAGCACCTGGTCAAGGAGCTGCACCGGGCGGGCATCGAGGTGCTGCTCGACGTGGTGTTCAACCACACCGCGGAGGGCGACGAGCGCGGGCCGACGATCAGCTTCAAGGGGCTGGACAACGCCACCTACTACATGCTGACCGGCGACGGCCACTACTACAACTTCAGCGGCACGGGCAACACGCTCAACTGCAACCATCCGGTGGTGCGCGGGTTCGTGCTGGACTGCCTGCGTTACTGGGCCGCCGAGTGCCACGTCGACGGCTTCAGGTTCGACCTGGCGGCGATACTCGGGCGGGGGGCCGACGGCGAGCTGCTGCACAACCCGCCGCTGCTGGAGTCGCTCGCGTACGACCCGATCCTGCGCGACCGCAAGCTGATCGCGGAGGCGTGGGACGCCGCCGGGCTCTACCAGGTGGGCAGCTTCCCCCACTACAGCCGCTGGTCGGAGTGGAACGGCCGCTACCGCGACACGGTGCGCAGGTACGTCAAGGGCGACCTCGGCGTCACCGGGGAGCTGGCCACCCGCATGGTCGGCTCGCCCGACATGTACAGCCGCAGGGGAGCCGCGGCCACGGTCAACTTCGTCACCTCACACGACGGGTTCACGCTGCGGGACCTGGTCTCGTACGACCACAAGCACAACGAGGCCAACGGCGAGGGCAACGGGGACGGCGACGACGCCAACAACTCCTGGAACTGCGGGCACGAGGGTGAGACGGACGACCCGGCGGTGCTGGCGCTCCGCGCCCGGCAGCAGCGCAACGCGCTGCTGCTCCTGCTGGCCAGCCGGGGCGTGCCGATGCTGCTCGCCGGCGACGAGATCGGCCGCACGCAGCTCGGCAACAACAACGCCTACTGCCACGACGGGCCGCTCACGTGGCTCGACTGGGGGTTGCGGGAGGAGAACGCCGACCTGTTCCGCTTCACGCGGCGCGCCATCGCCTTCCGGCGGGCGCACCCGGTGCTGCGGGGCGGCTCTCCCGGCTCGGTCCACTGGCACGGCGTGCGTGCCTGGTCACCGGACTGGGCGGCGCACTCGCGGGTGCTGGCCGCGCTGTTCGATGAAGGGAGCACCTGCCTGTACGTCGCCGCCAACTCCCACTGGGAGTCGCACACGCTCGAGCTGCCGGCCGCGCCGCGCGGGCAGACCTGGCACCTGTTCGCCGACACCGCCGCCGCCCCGCCGATGGACGCCTTCGAGCCGGGCTCCGAGCCGCCGCTGGCCAACCAGTCACAGCTGTCCATCGGACCCAGAAGCGTCGCGATCTTGGTCACGCACTAGCGAAGGGAAAGCGAGTCATGTCTTTCAAGATGAAGATGAGCGTGGAGGGTGATACCGCCACGATCCGGCTGGCCGGCGAGCTCGACGGCAGCTCCGCCCCCGACCTCAACGACCTGGTCTCGCAGGCCGTGGGGCGGCAGGTGGGCAAGCTGGTGCTGCTCCTCGACGAGCTGACGTACATGTCGTCGGCGGGGGTGCGCTGCCTGATCTTCGCTCACCAGAAACTGCCGCGCGGCTCGGAGATCACCTTGGTGGGGACCAAGCCGGAGGTGGCCGAGACGATCCGGCTCACCGGCTTCGACCGCAGCATCGTGATGCAGTGATGCTCGCCTGCCGGCTCAAGATCGACGTTCAGCACGCGTCCCTGCCGGGCGTGGTGGCCGATTTCATCGAGGTGCTGGCAGACGAGGCCGGGCTGACCTCCCGCCAGGCGTACTGGCTGCGCCTGGCCACGGACGAGATCACCACGAACATCGCCCAGCACGGCTACCGGGGCGGGGCGGGCGTCGTGGAGCTGTCCGGGGAGATCGGGAACGACCGGCTGCGGGTCAGCATCGAGGACGACGCGCCGCCGTTCGACCCCGCCGGGTACGATCCCGCGCCGCGGCTGGCACTGCCGCCCGCCCAGCGCGACATCGGCGGTTACGGGCTGCTCCTCGCCATGGGCAAGGTGGACGAGTTCCACTACGAGTACGCCGGCGGACGCAACCGCAACACCCTGATCATGCGACTGCTTGGAGGCGATAATGCCGACGGCCCTGGTGGTAGCCGAACCGGCTGACCCCATGTCCCAGGCGGTGCTCGAACTCGACGGGGCGCTGCGCGAAGAGGGCTTCGACGTCCAGCTCGCCGTACCGGACGACCTGGTCCTGCGGCACCCGCACCCCGACCTGCTGCTGATCTCGGCGGCGCTCGGGCTGCAGCGGATGGCGCTGGTCAGCCAGCGGTTCCTGGTCGACGGGCGGATGCCCACGATCGTGGCCTTTCCCGACGACGACATCGCCGCGCTGGAGGAGTGCGTACGCGGCGGGTTCGACTACGTGACCCGCCCGTTCCTGCCCGGCCTGCTGCGCAGCAGGGCGAACTCCTGCTGGGAACGCTGGCAGCTCAGCACCACGGTGGAGGAGATGGCGGCGCTGGCCAGTCTGCGGGAGTACGAGCGTGAGCTGCGCATCGCCCGCGACATCCAGGCCGGGTTCCTGCCGGAGTCGCTGCCGAGGCTGGACGGCTGGGAGCTCGCGGCCAGCTTCCGGCCGGCCCGGCAGGTGGCCGGCGACTTCTACGACGTGTTCACCCTCGTCAACGGGCGCAGGCTGGCGCTGGTGGTGGCCGACGTGTGCGACAAGGGCGTGGGGGCCGCGCTGTTCATGGCGCTGATCAGGACGCTGCTGCGGCACACGGCCGAGCACACCGGGTTCGTCCAGGACGTCAGTGACGACGCCGCCGTGGCGCTGGACGGCTCGCCGGGAGAGTCCGCGCTGCCCCTGCTGTCGCTGGGGGCGGGGCCGCTGATCCAGGCGGTGGTCGGGACCAACCGGTACATGGCCCGCAACCACATCAAGCAGGCGTATTTCGCGACGATGTTCTTCGGGGTGCTGGACCCGTACTCCGGGGACCTGGTCTACATCAACGGCGGGCACAATCCGCCCATCGTGGTGCGCGCCGACGGCCGCCAGACGATGCTGCCGCCGACGGGGCCGGCGGTCGGGATCCTGGCCGACAGCTCCTACACCCTGGGGCACGTGCAGCTCGGCCCGGGCGACGCGCTGTTCGCCTACACCGACGGGGTGGTCGAGGCCAGGAACGCCGCCCACGGCCTGTTCGGCACCCCCCGGCTCCAGGACGTGCTGGCCGGGGCCGGGGCGCACGCCCCCGGCCTGCTCTCGGCGGTCGACTCCTCGGTGCGCACGTTCGTGGGCGCCGCCGAGCAGTCCGACGACATCACCACCCTCGCGCTGAGCAGGAACCCGTCCTGAGGCGCCCGACCAGCCCGGCCCACGGCAGCCCCGTGGGCCGGGCTTCTCAGGTGGCGAGCATCGGCACGGCGACGGCCGTCCAGACCGCTCAGGCGGCGACCATCGACATGGCGACGGCGACGCCCCAGCCGGAGGCGGGCTCCCCGCCGTGGAAGCCGGCCGCCAGCAGCGTCGCCTCGCCCGCCCGGCCCGCCAGCAGCAGCGCGTCGATCAGGTACGCCGTCAGATGCGCCGCCAGCCAGGGCGGCCCCGACTCCATCCCTCCGGCGGTGAGCGCGAGCGCGCGCCGCAGGTGGAAGACCGCCTCGTCGGGCCGGGTCCGGAGGCGGGCCATGGCCTGCGCCGCGTGCACGAACAGGGCGGTCTCCCTGTCGGTGCGCGTGATCGCGCCGACGTCGTCGGCGGAGCGGCCGCTCAACGCCATGATCCAGGCCCGGTAGGCGAGCAGCAGCGGCCGCTGCCCCGGCCCGGCGGCCACCGCGGCGCGCAGCAGGAACTCGGCGGCCGCCTCCGGCCGGCCCCGCCCGCAGGCGAGGTTGACCGCGCGGGCGAGCGCCAGGTGCGGCGTGCTCTCCACCACCCCCTCGGGCAGCGAGTCCAGGAACGACATGCTGTCGCGCCCCCTGCCGCGCAGCAGCAGCAGGTGCGCCAGCGGCACCGAGACGGTGTGCCCCTCGCCGCACCACGCCGCCGCCTTGCACAGCTCGAAGGCCCGGTCGAAGGCCAGCGCGGCCCAGGCGTCCCAGGTGGCCTTCACCAGATGGGGGGTGGCCGCGGACGGGTCCATCGGCGGCTGCCACTCGGTGGCGCACTGGAACTCCCACCCGGCGGCGCCCCGGGTCAGGCGTTCGGTGAGCCGGCGCCCGACCAGGAAGTCGTGCAGCAGGCGGGGGTTGCCGCCGGTCGCCGCGTGCAGGGCGCCGGCGGTGGCCTGCCGTACGTGGCCGCCGGCCAGCGCGGCCAGCAGGACGGCCACCTCCTCGACCGTGAGCGGCGGCACGTCGATCGTGTACGCGCCCGGCTCGAACCGCAGGCAGTCCACCGGATCGGGGCGCACCGCCGCGGGCCCGGACACCGTCGTGACCAGCACTCTGGCCCGCGGGCTCCCACCCGCGGCCACGCGCAGCGCCATCAGGCTCTCGTCCCCGCTCACCTGCGCGTCGTCCATGACGAGCAGCAGCGGGCGGTCCCCGGCGGCCACCCCGACGCGGGCGGCGACGTCACCGGGGCCGTCCGCGGCACTCAGCCGGACGATCTCGTAACGCGCCGCCTCGGGCGATTCGAGCACATGCTCCACCAGCCGGCTCCGGCCTGACCCCGGCTCACCTGTGACGACAATAGGGCCCGCGCCGGCGGCCCCGAGGGCTGACCGAATCGCGGCGAGCTGCTCGCTCCGGCCGGTGAAATGCCACTTCATCTGGTTAATCCCCTCAATTGAATCGATATATTCATGCTTTGGGAACAAAGCCGTAACGTCAATGCCGAAATGACGAAATCAGGCTAGAGGTGACAAATATTCCGTGAGGCTTCTAGAATCAGCCTTGCGATCCTGATCTGCTGACGCGGTGGGGGCATTCACGGGGGGTTCTGTGTCAGGCGACGGCTGGAGCCGGCAGGAGCTCGCGCGATTCCTGCGGAGCAGGCGCGCACGGGTCACGCCGGGGCAGGTGGGCTTCCCCGAAGGCGGGGGGCGCAGGACGAAAGGGCTGCGGCGCGAGGAGGTGGCGGTGCTCGCCGGCCTCAGCCCGACCTGGTACACGTACCTCGAGCAGGGGCGTGACATCAAGCCCTCCATCCAGGTGCTCGACAGCCTGGCCCGGGTGCTCGTCCTCACCGAGGACGAGCGCCGCTACATGCACACGCTGGTGCACGGCCAGGTCACCAACCCGCAGCCGCTCGAGGGACAGACCTGGTCGGGCGACGTGATGGGCCCGCTGGTCAGCCTCATGGGCGCCAGCGACTATCCGGTCTACGCCACCGACATCCACTGCGACCTGACCGCCTGGAACGACGCGGCCGCCGAGTGGTACGACGACTGGGGCAAATACGCGCCCGAGCACCGCAACATGCTGCGCTGGCTGCTGATCTCGCCCAAAGCCAAGGAGCGGCTGCCCGACTGGGAGCGCGTCACCTGCGACGTCATCGCCCGGTGGCGCTCGGAGCTGGCCAGGTGGCCGCACGACGATGGGCTGACCGCGAAGATCGCCGAGTTCTCCCAGCTGAGCCCGCTCTTCGCCGGCCTGTGGCGCAGGCACGAGGTGCAGGAGCACCGCAGCCTCACCCGCCGGTTCCGGCATCCACGGCTGGGCCTGCAGACCCTGCGCATGGCGCTCATGATCACCCCGGACGAGCCGCTGGTGGGGCTTGTGATCCATTTTCCGATGCACGCGAGCGAATAACGCCGTTTCCACCGCCCCTCGGTATTTCGTCATCTGTTAATTGACACCCTCCGCGGCCGAGCCGGACCTTAGGTGATGTCGTTCGTCCAACCAACAAGGGCGCCCGGGCATCACCGAATTCACGATGACGCGGGCGCGGACGGGAACGGGGCCATGCACAACAACAGGGGGCGAGATCCCATCGCCATCGTCGGCGCCGCCTGCCGGTTGCCGGGTGCGGAGAGCCCGGCCGACCTCTGGCAGATCGTCAGCGGCGGCCGGGACGTGATCGGCGTGATCCCGCAGGAGAGATTCGACATCGAAACCGCCTCCGGCCGCCGCCGGCCCGAGGTGCTGCGGGGCGCGGGCGGCTATCTGGACGACATCGCCGGGTTCGACGCGCGCTTCTTCGGCGTGACGCCGTTCGAGGCCCTGCGGATGGACCCGCAGCAGCGGTTGCTCCTCGAGGTCACCTGGGAGGCGCTCGACGACGCGGGCATCCCGGGCGAGAGCCTGGCCGGGAGCGACACCGGCGTCTACACGAGCCTGCTGCCGTCGGGGTACTGGGACCTGCTGCGCCGCTCGGGGATGTACGACATGCACGCCGCGCTCGGGGCGGCCGTCAGCGGCATCTTCCCCGGCCGCATCTCCACCCATCTCGACCTGCGCGGTCCGAGCATGGGCGTGGAGGCGGCCTGCGCGACGTCGCTGCTGGCGGTGCACGTGGCCTGCCGGGCGCTGTGGGCGGGCGAGATCGACCTGGCCATCGTCGGCGGCGCGAACCTGCAGATCGTGCCCGACCTGTATTTCGCGCTCGCCGACGCCGGCGTGCTGTCCGGCTCGGGCCGGTGCAGGTTCGGCGACGTCTCGGGGGACGGGTACGTGCGCAGCGAGGGCGTGGTCGCCCTGATACTCAAGCCGCTCTCGCGGGCCCTCGCCGACGGCGACCGCCCGTACGCGACGATCCTCGGCAGCGCCGCCACCCACGACGGCCGCACCGGCGGCTCGCTGGTCGCCCCCGGGCTGGAGGGGCACGAGACGATGCTGCGCAAGGCCTATCTCGACGCGGGCGTCTCCCCCGGCGACGTCGACTACGTCGAGGCGCACGGGCCCGGCACCCCCGCAGGCGACCCGACCGAGCTGGCCGCGCTGAACCTGGTCATGCGAGAGGGCCGGGACCCGGGGCGGCGCTGCCTGGTCGGATCGGTCAAGTCCAACATCGGCCACACCGAGTTCGCCTCGGGGATGGCGGGGCTGCTCAAGACGGCCCTGGCGCTGCGGCACCGGACCATACCTCCGACGCTGCACGTGGTGGAGCCGCACGCCGTCCTGCTGGACCCGGCCGCTTCCGTCGAGCTCGCGCTGCTGGCCCAGGACTGGCCGGAGCGGGGGGTGCCGGCCCTGGCGGGCGTCAACTCCTTCGGCATGTCGGGGACCAACGTCCACCTCGTGCTCTCCGAGGCGCCGCGCCCGGCGCGCCCCCGGCGCGCCCAGGCCCGGCCCAGCTACGTCCTGCCCCTGTCGGCGCGTGACCCGCGGGCGCTCGACGAGCTCGCAGCCGCGTACGCCGACCTGCTCGACACGATGGCCGACGAGATGGTGGCCGACGAGATGGTGGCCGACGAGACGGTGGCCGAGGGCGAGGGGCCCGGTCTCCACGACGTGTGCTTCAGCGCGGGCGCCCGGCGCTCGCATCACGAGTTCCGGCTGGCCGCGGTCGGCGACGACGCGCGCTCGCTGGCCGCGTCCCTGCGGGAGTTCCGCGCGAACGGCCGGGGTGACGGGCGGTCGGTGCACGCCGGGGAGCGCCGCGCGGCCAAGCGGCCGAAGGTGGTGTTCGTCTTCCCCGGGCAGGGCGGCCAGTGGGCGGGCATGGGCAGGCAGCTGCTGGCCGCCGAGCCGGCCTTCGCCCGCCGCCTGCACGAGTGCTCGCGGGCGGTGGCCGCCGAGCTCGGATGGTCCCCCGTGGACGTGCTGCTGCGCGGGGAGCGGTTGTCGCGCGTGGACGAGGTCCAGCCGACCCTGTGGGCGATGCAGGTGGCGCTGGCCGCCGTGTGGCGCGAGTGGGGCGTCGAGCCCGACCTGCTCATCGGCCACAGCATGGGCGAGATCGCCGCGGCGGTCACCGCGGGCGCGCTGAGCGTGGCCGACGGCGCGGCCGTGGTCGCCAGGAGGAGCCGGCTGCTGCGCGAGCTGCGCACTCCTGGCGCCATGTGGGCCGTGGGGCTCGGCGAGGAGGCGGCCCAGCAGGCCATCGGGCAGGCCATCAGCGAAGTGTGCGTGGGGGTGGTCAACAGCCGGCACTCCACGGTTCTGTCCGGCGACCCCGCGGGGCTGGAGCGGGTCGTCGAGCCGCTGCGCCGCGACGGCGTCTTCTGCCGTCAGGTGGACGTGGACTACGCCTCGCACGCGCCGCAGGTGGAGCCGGTGCGCGAGGCGCTGCTGGAGGCTCTGTCCGGCGTCAGGCCCGGCCCCTGCTCCGTTTCCATCCACTCCAGCGCCTGGGACCGGGTCGTGGACGGCACGGAGCTGGACGCCGGTTACTGGTTCGACAACCTGCGCCTGCCCGTGCGCTTCGCCGCCGCCTGCCAGGCCGCGCTCGCCGACGCCCGGCCTGCCGTGTTCATCGAGATGAGCCCGCATCCGGTGCTGCAGACGGCGCTGGAGGAGGAGATCGAGGCGTCGGGCGCGAACGCGAGCGTCGTGCCCTGCCTGCGGAGGGACGTGCCGGACGCGGCCGCCCTCAGCGCCGCGCTCGGCCAGGCGTACGTGCTGGGCTGCCGCCCCAGCTGGGACCGCGTCCACGCGGAGGGCGAGTACGTCCGGCTGCCCGGCTATCCCTGGCAGCGGCGGCGGTTCTGGCCCGGCTCGGCCACCTCCCCCATTCCTCCCGAGCCCGCCCGCGAGACCGTACTCGCCCGGCGAGGACGCCCGGATCTGGCAGCTCTCTCCGAGACCGAGCTGACCGCCGTGGTGGCCGACCTGGCGTCCCAGATCCTCGCGGTGCCCGGACACGAGATCGGGATGGATGTGCCGCTCACCCTGCTGGGGCTGGACTCCGTGCTGGCCACCAGGTTCCGCGAGCGGGTGCGGCGGGAGCTGGGCGTGGACGTGCCGGTCCGCAGCCTGCTCGGCCCGAGCACGCTGCTGGACCTGACCACCGAATTACGCTCGGCGGCGACCGTGTGAGAGCAGGCGCCGCAGTCGGGAGACGGGGCTCCGGGACGTCCGGAGCCTCGTCTCCGCTTCTTTTGAAGCTGGCATTCCGACTACTAGCACTAACTGATTCTTGAGCATTCCAGTCAAGCGCCGGAGGATACGGGCATGGTGACAGCCGTGTTGGGAACGCTGGCCGGCGCCGCGCTCGTGGCGGCGGTCTGGCTGAGCGTCGTGCTCACCGTGTTCACCCCCGGGGGCAGGCCGACCCGGCTGGTCCGCGGCGTCCTGCGGGCGTTCGCCGGCCCCATCCTCGCGATGGCCGGCCGGCTCCCGCCCGTGATCCGCGAGCCGCTGCTCGACCTGTGCGGGCCGCTGGCCGTCGTCACGGTGGCCGCGATCTGGCTCGGTGTGTCCACGGCCGGGTTCGCGCTGCTGGAGGGCACGCCGCTGCGTGCGGCCGAGTGGGCGTCCAGGCTGCTGATGGTGGCGGCCATCACGGCGTACCTCGGGCATTTCCTGGCCGCCTACGCCCGGCGGGAGCGGCTGGTCGGCAGGCTGGGCGGCAGCGTGTGCAACCCGCGCGACGCCGACACCATGCTCGCGGCCTACCTCAAGACCGGCTCGCGCGACCACCTCGACACCATGTTCGCCGAGTGGACGGGGTGGATGGCCGAGGTGGAGCACTCCCACCTCGCCCATCCGGCGCTCACGTTCCGCCGCCCCGCGGGCGACCTCGACTGGCTCAAGGCCGCGGTCATCGTCCTGGACGTGGCCGCGCTCATCGAGGCGCTCGCGCCGAGCTGGGCCCCGGCGCACACGAAGGCCCTGCTCATGACGGGGACGCGCTGCATGCACCGGCTGGCAGGCGGGCTGTGCATCACGCTGCCGCCCATCCCGGTGAGCCTGCAGGGACGGGAGGAGCGCAACTTCTCCGACACGCTGCTGCTGGTGCACGAGGCGGGGCTGCCGGCCGAGCGCGACCCGCAGAAGGCGTGGACCGTCTTCCAGGACCTCCGCACCGGGTACGCCCCGCATGCCTACGCCATCGAGACCCGGCTCCGTTACGACCGGGTCGAGGAGCCGGACGACGTGGGCGACTGACCCGGCCGTGAGGTCGAGGAGCCGGACGACGGCGACTGATGCGCGCCGGTGTGCCCGGCCCCTGTCACGGTCTGTCCGGGATAGGCGATGACGCCGCTGAGGCCGGCGCCCTCGGTGACGCGTACCTCGTGGCCGAGCGCGGTGAAGCCGCCGATGACGGCGGGGCGCTCCAGCGACGAGTCCACCCTCGCCATCACGCCCACGTACGCGTCGCTGAGCCGCGCGCCGGGCCCGATGATCGCGCCGTCCAGGCAGGCCACCCGTTCCAGGCGGCACCACGGGTGCAGGTCCGCCTCGTCGCCGACGTACGAGTCGCGCAGCACGACGCCGGGGCCGATCTCGACGTCCCGGCCGATCCACGCGCCCGGCCCCACGTGGACGAGCCCGGCGGCCAGCTTCTCGGCCAGCGTCAGACCGCTGACCTCGTCGCGCCGCGCCAGCGAGGAGGGGTGGATCACGGGCCGGTCCGGGAGCCGCAGGCTCGGGTAGCCGCCGGCCAGAGCCTCGGCCATGGTGAGCAGGTACTCGCGGGGGTTGCCCAGATCGCCCACCTTGGCCAGGGGCGAGCACATGACCCGGTGGCCGCGCGACACCAGCCACGGCAGCAGGTCGCCGCCCCAGTCGAGCCCCTGCCGGGTCAGCGCCGCCAGTTCGTCGGTGGCGCCCAGCGCGCGCAGCCTGGCGCAGTCCACCAGGTAGAGGCCGGCGTTGATGGGCACCCTGTCCGGGTCGGCGGCCACCGCCGCGATGGTCTCCATGGGCGGTTTCTCGATGAACCGCTCGATCCGGCCGGCGCCGTCCGCGAGCGCCAGTCCGTACGTCCCCGCCACCTCCGCCGCCGTCCGGTGGACCAGGCCGACCGTCACCACCGCCCCGCTCGCCAGGTGGTCACGCGCCAGCGCCGCCAGGTCGAACTCGAAGAGCGAGTCCGTCGGGAACACCAGGGCGTGGCCGAGCAGGCCGTGCTCCTCGATCACGCTGAGCGTCGCCTGCCCCGAGCCGGTGTTGAACCGGTCCGTACGCGGCCGCGAATAACGCACCGAGACCCCGAGTCGCTCGCCGTACCCCAGTGCCTCCTTGACCTGATAACGATTCTCCCGGCCGTTGGCCGCCACATGGAAACGCGTTATCCCCTGGTCGCGCAGACCCGCGACGAGCCACTCGATGACCGGCCTCCCGAGAAAAGGGACGGCGGCCTTGCTCCTCATGTGACCGGAACCCTCGAGGGTGAGCGGGCGGGCGCGGAGTCCGCGTCCGCCCGCCAGCGCGATGGCGGCAATGGAAAGCATGGAAATCTCCAAGGACAGCGGGCGGTGACCCATTCGTACCATTCGCGCCGGGAATATGGCCTGTTTCGGCCGCCGAACGCCGTTATTTCGTCAGGTCCGGGTCTGGCAAAAAGCGCCGTGGCTCCGTTAAGTCAGGGTGCCGCCGGCGCGAGCCGGATATTTATCGTGGGCCTCCCTGACGTGTCTCGCCAAGGAGGAGACCGTGCGCGCAGCCGTCATCACGCAACTCAACTCCGCATGGGAGTTCCAGGACCTCGCCGATCCCGAGCCCGGGCCCGGCCAGGTCGTCGTACGCATTCAGGCGTGCGGCATGTGCTTCAGCGACGTGCTGGTCCACCGTGGCCACTGGCCGGTGCGGCTGCCGATCGTGCCGGGGCACGAGCCCGTGGGCGAGGTGGTGGCGCTCGGTCCCGGCGCCACCACCCTGCGGGTGGGCGACCGGGTGGGCGTCTCGTGGATGCAGCGCGGCGAGGGGCGCTGCCTCCAGTGCCAGAGCTGGCACCCGGTGGCCTGCGAGCACACCACGACCTGGATGGACCTGGGCGGCGGCTACGCCGACCTGATGGTGGCCTGGGAGTCGGGGTGCACGCTGCTGCCCGACGGCCTGGACTACACCGACGCGGCGGTGGCCTTCTGCGCCGGCTTCACCTCGATGAGCGGCCTGCGCAACGCCGAGCCCCGGCCCGGCGAGCGCGTCTGCGTGCTGGGCGTCGGCGGGCTCGGGCACATGGCGGTACAACTGGCCGCCGCCATCGGCCTGGAGACCGTCGTGCTCACCACCTCGCCCGACAAGGCGGAGTACGCCAAGGAACTGGGCGCCACGCAGGGCGTCGTGGTCGGCGACGACCCCGGCAAGGCGCTGGCCGACGCCGGCGGCGCCGACATCATCCTGGCCACCACCACCTCGGCGGACCTCGTCGCCCGCGTGCTGTCCGGCCTGCGCTACGGCGGGCGGCTGGTCACGATGGGCGTCACCGGCCCGCTGAAGATCGACGACATGATGACGCTGCTGTTCAAGCAGTGCTCCATCAAGGGCAGCACCCACAACAACCGCTCCGACCTGGTCGAGGTGCTCACGCTGATGGCCGCGGGCAAGGTCAGGCCGCGCGTGGAGACCTACCCGTTCGCCGAGATCAACGAGGTGCTCAAGCGGGTGGAGGCAGGCCAGGTGCGTTACCGCGCCGTACTCACCCCCAACTGAGGAGGACCCCCGCATGTCCGAGCCCCCGATCGTCATAGCGAACCGGGAGCACCTGTGGTGGCTGCTCAACGAGGCCTCACAGCTGGAACACATGATCCTGAGCCAGTACCTCTTCGCCGAGGCCAGCCTCAAGAGCGGGACGGAGGACGGCCTGACGGCCGAGCAGGCGGACGCGGTCGCCCGCTGGCGCAAGATCCTGCACTCCATCGCGGTCGAGGAGATGCTGCACCTGGCGCTGGTGTCCAACCTGCTGGCCGCCATCGGCGCGGCGCCCACCTTCGGCCGCCCGAACTTCCCGCAGCGCTCGGGGTACTTCCCGTCCGGCATCCAGCTCGACCTGCTGCCGTTCGGCGAGCAGGCGTTGCGGCACTTCCTGTACCTGGAACGCCCCGAGGGCATGCAACTGCAGGACGCCGCGGAGTTCCGGCCGGTGCCGCCCGCCCGCGCCCGGCTCGACCCCGCCGAGCTCATGCCCAGGGGCCAGGAGTACGAGACGATCGGCCACCTGTACCGCGGGATCGAGGAGGGGCTGCGGGCGCTCTGCGCCCAGCTCGGGGAGCCCGCCGTGTTCGTCGGGTCCCCGAGCGCCCAGGCCACGCCGGAGCTGTTCCGCTGGCCGCAGCTCGTCGCGGTCACGGATCTGCAGTCGGCGTTCACCGCGATCGATCTCATCATCGAGCAGGGCGAGGGCGCGCGCGGCGACTGGCAGCAGGCCCACTACGGGCGCTTCCTCGCGGTGTGGCGGGAGTACGAGGAGCTGCGGGCGCGCGACCCGGGCTTCGACCCGGCGCGGCCGGCGCTCGCCGCCTTCCTCAAGCAGCCCTACGACATCGCGGATCCCCAGCCGCTCATCACCGATCCCGGCACCCGCCGGACGGCCGAGCTGGCGGCGGTGGCCTACGAGCTGGTGCTGCACCTGCTGACCCGGTTCTTCACGCACACCGACGAGAGCGAGGAGCAGCTGGGCCTGCTCGTCGGCACGTCGATCAGCATGATGGCCGACGTGCTGCGGCCGCTGGCCGCCGCCATGACCACACTGCCCGTCGGCCCCGAGCACCCCGGCCGCACGGCGGGCTTCGCTTTCGAGATGTACTACGCCATGAGCAACTTCGTGCCCTGGCGCGAGCCCTCGTGGGCGCTGCTGCACGAGCGCATGCGGGTGCTCGTGGAGCGCTGCAGGGCCGCCGAGAAGGCCGGAGGGCCGGCGGCCGCGGTCGCCGCCTCGGCCGGGATCCGGGCGGCCGAGCTGGCCGAGCGGGTACGCGCGCACGTGCCGCCGAGGCTGCTCCCGTCGTAGGACTTCACGAATTACCTCGCGCCGCCCGGCCGACTTGCCAATGTACGCGTCGGCTCTTTGACGTCGGCCGGGCCGCCGTAAAAAGAATTGACTCATGCGAGGTGTGATGGAAACCAGCGCCGAATTCACGGTCGAGGAACTCTCCGGCCGATGGCGCAGCCCGGTCGCCGCCGAGGTATTCCCAGGAATATTCGGGGTGGACGACTTCTGGCTGCACAGTCCTTTCTGGGCCATTCATTTCAACGCCTACAAGGACCCCGGCTGCGACAGCCGGCTCTTCGAGCTCATCATCACGGGCATGTTCCAGCTGCTCGGGCCCAGCGAGCGAACCCCCGGCGCGCGCGACGCCGATTTCTCCCGGACCAAGGTCTGCCTGCGCCTGTTCGACACCGGGCTCGTCGCCGGCGCCGACGAGGTGAAGGCGGGCGACGGCCACTGGCGGCTCGGCGAGTGGCAGGACGTCTCCCACGGCGGCTGCTCGATCCTGGACCTGCCGGGCGTGGACGAGTGCCCGCGGGAGTACGACCTGCTCGGCCTGGCCCGCTCGCACGGCCAGGACGGCGACAGGCTCTACTTCGGCCAGCGCCACCACGACGAGCTCGGCTCGATCTGGACCCGCCGCGCCCCCGGCCTGCTCGACTACTACGTCGTCCGCGTGGTCGGAGCTCCGCCCCAGGTCGGGGACGGCGCGGAGTGGGGGCCGGCGGAGTGGACCCACGTCACGAGCTCGTACACCCTCAGCCCCGACGATCGGAGACCCTCGTGACCACCACCCAAGCCGCAGTCGTCGAATCGCCGGGAGCGGCGTTCACCCTCCGCGACGTCGAGCTGGACGCCCCGCGCGAGGGCGAGATCCTCGTCCGGATGAAGGCCGCCGGCATCTGCCACACCGACCTCACGGTGGCGGCGGGGCACATCCCGTTCCCGCTGCCGGGCGTGCTCGGGCACGAGGGGGCCGGCGTCGTGGAGGAGACCGGCCCCGGCGTGACCAAGGTCAAGCCGGGCGACCACGTCGTACTCACCTTCACCTCCTGCGGCAGCTGCCCCTCCTGCCGGATCGGCCACCCGGCCTACTGCACCACCTGGATCCCCCAGAACCTCATCGGCGGCAAGCGCCTCGACGGCAGCTCGCCGATCAGCAGGGGCGGAGTCGCGCTCGGCGGCCGGTTCTTCGGCCAGTCGTCGTTCGCCCGCCACTCCATCGCCGATGAGCGCAGCGTCGTCAAGGTCGACCCGGACCTGCCGTTCGAGCTGCTGGCCCCGCTGGCCTGCAGCGTCCAGACGGGCACCGGCGCGGTGTGGAACACGCTGCGCCCGGAGCCCGGCACGTCCATCGCGGTGATCGGCACGGGCGCGGTGGGCCTGGCCGCCGTCATGGGAGCGGCGCTCACCCCGGTCAGCCAGATCATCGCCGTCGGCCGGCAGGCGGCGCAGCTCGAGCTGGCCGCCAAGATCGGCGCCACCCACACCGTCGACTCGACCGGCCTGGACCTGGCCGCCGAGCTACGGAAGATCACCGGCGGCGCCGGCGTCGACTACGTGGTCGAGGCGGTGGGCAACCCCGACGTGCTGCGCGCCGGCATCGAGGCGCTCGCCCCGCGCGGCGCGGTGGCCGTCGTGGGCGCTCCGCCGTACGGGGTGGAGGTCTCGGTCGACGTGCACCGGCTGCTGCCGGGGCGGCGGATCCTCGGCGTGTGCGAGGGCGACAGCGACCCCGACCGGCTCATCCCGCTGCTGGCGCGGCTGATCCGCGGCGGCCGGCTGCCCGTGCAGCCGCTCATCAGAGAGTACGACTTCGCCGACATCCAGGCCGCGGCGGACGACTTCAGGTCCGGCAAGAACATCAAGACGATTCTGCGGTTCGACGCGTGACCGACGTTTGGAGCCAGGAATGAACACCTTCGAGCTCGGCGACTTCCGGCTCACCTCAGGCGACACGCTTCCCGGCGCCCGGCTGGCGTACCAGACCTTCGGTGAGCTCAACCAGGCCAAGGACAACGTGGTCGTGTTCCCGACCTTCCTCGGCGCCCCCGCCGAGGTGCTCAACGGCTGGATCGGCGAGAACCGCGCGCTCGATCCCCGCACCCACTTCATCGTGCTGCCCGGCCACTTCGGCCTCCCGCCGTCCTCCGCGCCGAGCAACACCCCGGCGCGGCCCTTCCCCGCCGTCACCGTCGCCGACGACGTCATCGCCCAGCAGCGGCTGCTGGAAGAGGTGTTCGGCGTGCGCGAGATCCGGCTGGCGCTCGGCTGGTCGATCGGCGCGATCCAGGTGTACGAGTGGGCGCTGCGCTTCGGCGACCTCGTGCGGAGCATCGCCCCCATCGCCGGGGCGCCCACCCCGCCACCGTGGACGAAGCTCTGGCTGAAGACGGTGGTGGAGGAGCCCATCACCGCGGACCCGAACTACGCCGACGGCGGCTACGCGAACGCGGCGAGCGTCAGCGGCGGCCTGGCCAGGGTCGCGCACGGCTCGGCGCTGACCGCCCCGCCCCGCACGTTCTACTACGACAGCGCCGAGGTCTGGCGCACCCTGGGCTTCGACAGCGTGGACGCGTTCGTCGAGGGCTTCTGGGAGGGCTTCTGGCTCCCGCAGGACCCCGACGACGTGGTCACCCAGGCCCGCAAGGCCCGCTCCGCCTGGCCGGGGGCCAAGGGCGAGTCCCTGCGGGAGGTCCTGGGCCGGATCAAGGCGAGGACCACGATCGCCGCCTTCACCGGCGACGCGCTGTTCCCGCCGGACGAGCTCAGGCGGTACGCCGAGTGGATCCCCGGCGCGACGTTCCGTCAGATCGACAGCATCTACGGCCATCTGGCCACGTTCGGGCTGGCCGAGCCCGACGTGAAGGCCATCGACGACGTCATCCGGCACGCGCTGGAGAGCTAGCCGTGTCCGAGTCGGAGTTCGTCAGGTTCCTGGACGCGGCGCGGTCGGATCCCGATCTGCTGGCCCGCTACTCCCCCATGGACCTTCCCCGGGTCCTGTTCCACGCCCGCAACGCCGGGTTCGCCTTCACCGAGGCCGACGCCGAGCGGGTCATCGGCCGGCTGGAGGCGGGCGTGATCATCGACAAGGACAAGGAGCCGTTCGACGGGAGCAGCACCCTGTGGCGGCACATGTGGGGCACGCGCTACCTCGACTACCTGGTCGACCACGTGGTCGCCCGCTTCTCCCGCGAGGAGCTGTCATGAGCGAAGCCAACGTCATCGGGTTCCTGCGCGGCCTGGCCGAGCGGCCCGATCTGGTCGACCGGCTCAAGGACAAGTCCAAGGACGCGGTCATCGCGGCCGCCGCAGCTGCCGGGCAGCCGTTCACCGCGCAGGAGTTCAACGCGTTGGTCTGGGAGCTGGAGGAGCGGCTGGCGCGCGAGCGCGGCGAGGAGTTCAACGAGCGGTTCCCGCTCTGGGGCCTGCTGTGGGGCCGGTACTACCTGGAGTTCCTCGTCTTCGACCTCGTGCCCAGCCTCGACGAGACCGGCCTTCTGGTCGGATTGGAGCGCAAGCCATGATGCGAGACGCCCTCTACATCGGGCGCGAATGGAACGTCGAGCACGACCTGCGGGCGCCGGTGACCGACGCCGAGCTCAGGTACACCGTGATCGGCGAGGGCGAGCCCGTGCTGTGCATCCACGGCACCAGCATCGCCGACAGCCTCATCACCCCCATGCGGTTCTACCCACCGCTGCTGCAGGACTACCAGCTCATCAGCTACTACCGGGCCGGCTACAACGGCAGCACGCTGGACAAGCCCGAGCTGAGCATCGAGGGCGGCGCTCAGCACGCCGTCGAGCTGCTCGACCATCTGGGCATCGAGAAGGCGCACATCATGGCCTTCTCGTTCGGCGGCGTGATCGCCTTCCAGTTCCTGCTGTCCTACCCGGAGCGGGCGCACAGCGCGATCCTGCTGGAGCCGTACCTGCCGCGTGAGGCGCCGGACGCGATCAGCGCCAACGTCGACGCCTTCATGAACGCGATGAAGCTGTACGAGACGGGCGACAAGCTCGGCGCGGCGCAGCTCTACATGGAGGCGGTGTGCGGGCCGAGCTTCCTGCCCGCGGTGGAGATGACCGGGCCGCTCGACGTGTGGGACCGCGTCGAGGCGTGCGTCGACACGACCTTCACCGTCGACTTCCCGGCGATCTCGCAGTGGGGCTTCAAGCCGTCGGAGGCCGACCAGCTGGTCACGCGGAAGCCGGACATGCCGGTGCTGGCCGTGATGGGCCTCGACAGCGAGTCGGTGATGCCGGGGTTCCGCGACGCGCAGCGCTTCCTCATGAACTGGCTGCCGCAGGCGGAGCGGTGCGGCATCCCCAACGCCACGCACGGGCTGCAGAGCATGAACCCGGTGGCCGTCGGCGAGGCCGCCCACGCGTTCCTCAAGCGGAACCCGATGTGAGACCCGTGCGCCCTGTCAGCTGACAGGGCGCACGGTCTACCCGAAGTCGTAGCCGACCTGGACGTTGACCGTGAGCGTCTCCCGGCCGGGGCTGACCGAGGCGCCGGCCTCCGCCACCGCCGCCGCGAGGCGCATCGGCTGGGGGCCGCGCCCGATCTCCTCCTTCACCGAGACCACGCGGCCCAGCGGGCGGCCGGCCAGCTCGGCGTAGTGGGCGGCCTTGGCGGCGGCGTCCCGGAACGCTCTCGCCCTGGCCTCCTTCAGGAAACCGGACGGGTCGGACACCTCGAAGGCCACGCCGTTCAGCCTGGCCTCCTCCCCCACCCCGGCCACCGTGTCGATGACGTGGTCGGCCCGCGACAGGTCCCGGACGACCACCTCCACGCCCTGGACGGCCCGGTAGGCGGCCACCTTGGGGTACGCCTCGTACTCCGGCCCCAGCGACAGCTCCACCGTCCGCACGTCCTCCGCGGCGATGCCCGCCCGGGTCAGCGCCTCGGCCAGCCGGGCGGCGGCGGATCTGGCGGCGGCGAAGGACTCCGCGGCGGAGGCCCTGCGGACCTCGACGCCCGCGTGCAGCCGCAGGATGTCGGGCGCGGCCAGGACCGCGCCTTCGCCGACGACGGTGATATCCACACCAACCCCCTCGGATACGGGTCCCGCATCGATCCTAGGACGCCCGGGTCGTGTGACCCAGGATGCGTCAGCCGTCCGAGACGGCGTCGGCGATCGCCTGAGGGTTCTCGAGCAGGATCCGGCGGCCACACTGCGGCAGGCGTACGAGCCGGGCGGACAGCAGGCCCGCCAGCCGGACCGCGTCGCGCGCGCCGGTGCTGATCACCGTGACCGGCACGTCGGGCAGTGGCCGGTCCACCCTCATCCGGTGCAGGTCGGCGACCATGTCGCGGCGGGCCAGCCACTCCCCCACCACCGCGGCGGACACCTTGCCCACGCGGTAGACGCCGTACGGGTCGCGCATGCCGGTGAGCAGCCGGTGCGCCGGAGGCCCCGCGAGGCGGGCCAGGGCCGTCGCGCCCCACGTGTCACCCAGCGCGGGCAGCCACCGGCCGGCGCCCGCGGCCGGCGCGAACGGCGAGCGCTCCCGGGCTCCCGCCGGGTCGACCAGGACGAGCCCGGCCACGCGGAGCGGGTGCAGCCTGGCGAACGCCTCCGCGTGCCAGCAGCCCACGCCCTGGGCCACGACGGTCACCCGTTCCGGGTGCGTGGGGGCCAGCGCGGCCAGGCGGGCGGCCTCGCCGTACAGGGTGGGCGGGTCGGGCGAGCACGGGCTGAGGCCGAGACCCGGGCGGTCGAAGCGGATGACGCGATGGGTCGCGGCCAGCCGCGCGGCCACCGCGTCCCAGTGGTACCAGGCGCCCCCGAGCCCGGCGGCGACGATCACGGCGGGACCGGCGCCCTGCTCGACCACGTGCGGCCGGGGCTCCTCCGGCGGCGCCGACACGCGGGCGGTCACGTCGTCCGAGACGAGCAGGTGGAGCGCCGCGTACACCAGCCAGATCGCGAACGCGGCCAGCTGCGCCCGGTGCGCGATCCCCACGCCGTGCCCGTCGGCGTGCGCGGCCATCACGAGCAGCGTGGCCGCCAGCCCCAGCCAGGTGAACAGCCACGACACCCACGAGCGCCACCGCGAGCTGAGCAGCGCCATCGCGACCAGCGCGGCGGCCGTGGCCAGCACCCCCGCCAGCAGGTGCGCGTAGTGCGCGGACGACAGCGTCCGCCGCCCGCAGGACGGGTCGCTCAGCTCGGCGCAGTCCAGCGGGAACAGCCCCGTCGCGAGGTTGAGCAGCCCGAAGGCGGCCAGCGCCAGCCAGCCCCGACCCTCGCGCGCCGACCTCGGCACCATCGCCACCCCGAACGCGCACGCCAGCCCCGACAGCACGTCGCTGACCCGGAACAGCCGCGTCCACGGCTGGTCGCGGGCGGCCAGCTCGCTGACGTACCCGTCGGTCCTGTCGACCTCCGGCGTGGTGAACTGGCCGGTGATCCACGCGCTGCCCAGCACCGCCGCCACGATGAGCGCGCAGGCCGCGAGCACGTACAACCTTCGCTCCACGTGAGCATTAGATCACCTTAAGTGACATTACGTGCTGTCAGAGGCCGGGCGCGCCCCAGACCGGGAACCAGCGGCTGAGGTCTTTCTCCAGCGGCAGCTCGCCCTCCAGGACGCCTCGCACCTGAAGTTCGAGCGCGTTGTCCCGCCGCTGCCCGGGAAGCGGGGCGAACGGGTAGAAGGTCCCGCGCTTGTACAGGTACACGATCGACAGGCGACCCCCGCCGTCCTGACCGGCGAAGGAGACCAGCGAGCAGAGCAAGGAGGGGCCGAACCCGGCCGACTCCAGCGACGAGTTGACCGCGTGCAGCTCGGTGACCAGGTCACCGAGCTGGTCGGGCGAGCGGCGCACCAGGAGCCAGGTGTAGCCGTACGAGTCGTGCGACTCCTCGACGCGCTCGCCGAGCAGCGCCTTGACGTCGCGTTCGAGTGTGGCGAACGCTCCGCCCTCCGCGGCCCTGAAGGCCACCGAGCCGAGGCCGGTGGGCACGAGGCCGGTCGCGGCCTGCAGCGTCACGGCGGCGGACGGCAGGGCGAACAGCGCGTCGAGGTTGGGTTTGACCGGTTTTGAGCGGCCGAGCAGCGCGTCGAGCCAGCCCATGCCGGTCAGCCCCTTCCGAGCTGTTTGGAGATGTTCGTCAGCTGCTCCAGCCGCCGTTCGAGCGACGGGTGGGTGGAGAACAGGTTCGCCAGCGACTCACCCGGGCGGGCCGCCGGGGCGAAGTAGAAGGCGTTGAACGGCGCCGCCTCGCGCAGGTCCTGCGTCGGGATCCTGGCCATGTCGCCGCTGATCCGCACCAGCGCGCTGGCCAGGGCGGACGGACGCTGGGTGAGCAGTGCGCCCGCGCGGTCGGCCGACAGCTCGCGGTAGCGCGACAGGGCTCGGGTGAGCAGGAAGCTGATGGCGTACACGACGACGGAGACGATCAGGATGATCAGGCCGACGGGCACGCCGCCCTGGTTGTCGTTGCGGCGCCCGCCGAGCCCCGTGTAGAGGGCGAACCTGGTCATGAGCCCCGCCACGATGCCCAGGAACGAGGCGATCGTCATGACGGCGACGTCGCGGTGGGCGACGTGTGACAGTTCGTGGGCGAGCACGCCTTCGAGCTCCTGAGGCTCGAGGCGGCGCAGGATGCCGGTCGTCACGCAGACGACGGCTCTCTTCTGGTTGCGGCCGGTGGCGAACGCGTTGGGGACGTCGGAATCCGCGATCGCCACCCGCGGCTTGGGCATGTCGGCGAGCGCGCACAGCCGGTCGATCAGGCCGTGCAGCTCGGGAGCCTCCTGCGGCGAGACCTCCCGCCCGTGCATCGCGAACAGCGCGATGCGATCAGACAGGAAGTACTGCACGAACAGCAGACCCCCGGCTATCACCAGCACGGTCAGCGCCCGCACGCCGAGGGCGATCAGGACGCCGACGAAAACGACATAGAGCAACCCGAGCAGGAACATCGTCACGGCCATGCGGGCGGTCAGCCCGCGGTCGGACGCGTACCGCGTGCCCACGGCGATCAGCCCGGAATGAGGCCCTGGTCGCCCAGCATCTCCCGGACCTCCTCGATCGAGGCGTCCGCGGGGGGAAGGATCAGCTCTGACGGCTCAAGGCTGTCGTCGGGAAGCGCCTTGCCGACCTGGCGCACCTTGTCGAGCAGGGCGTGCAGCTTCGTGCGGAAGACCGGCTCGTCGCCGACCTCGATGGCCGCCTCGAGCTCGGTGTCGAGCTCGTTGAGCACCGCGATGTCCTCAGCGGAGATCTGCACCTGGCCCTCGCCCATGATCCTGACAATCATGCGCCCTCCCCAGGCTGGCGAAGCTGCTGGGTGTTGCTCTGGCCGTGCTGCTGCGGCTGGGGCTGGGCCTGCTGCTGACCCTGCTCGATGGCGGAGCGCGGCGCGGGGCCCTGGCCCAGCTCGGCCTTCATCCTGGCCAGCTCCAGCTCGACGTCCATGCCGCCGCCCATGCGGTCGAGCTCGGCCTGGATGTCGTCGCCGCGGGCGCCGGTGTAGTCGTCGAGCGCGCCACTGGCCAGCAGCTCGTCGATCGCGCCGGCGCGGGCCTGCATCTGCGCCGTCTTGTCCTCGGCGCGCTGGATCGCCAGGCCGACGTCGCCCATCTCCTCGGAGATGCCGGAGAAGGCCTCGTTGATGCGGGTCTGCGCCTCGGCGGCGGTGTAGGTGGCCTTGATCGTCTCCTTCTTCGTACGGAAGGCGTCGACCTTGGCCTGCAGCCGCTGGGAAGCCGTGGTGAGCTTCTCCTCCTCGGCCTGCAGGTTGTCGTGCTGCAGCTTCAGGTCGGCCATCTGCGTCTGCAGATTGGAGCGACGCTGCAGCGCCTCGCGGGCGAGGTCCTCGCGCCCGACGGACAGCGCCTTGCGGCCCTGCTCCTCATAGCGCTGGGCCTGCTTCTCGAGGCCGGTTATCTGGAGCTCGACCCGCTTACGCGACGTGGCGACGTCGGCCACACCCCGGCGCACCTTCTGCAGCAGCTCGAGCTGCCGCTGATAGGAGTAGTCAAGGGTCTCGCGCGGATCCTCCATCTTGTCCAAGGCCTTGTTGGCCTTGGACTTGAAGATCATCGAAAGTCTCTTCATCACGCTCATGCGCGTCGGCCGTCCCCTTCTAGGTCGTGCTGGTGTTCACCCAATGCAGCGCAGCCGCCTTGGGATTACCCTACGCATAACGCACGAGGGCGTCACTAAGTTGCAGTCCAGGTAGGGTTGACGTCGTGTTGCGACGCCGTTCCCAAACCTCCGTGGACGACACCCCCGTCCCCGATGACGATCCTAAGCCCCAGGGTAAAGGTCGGCCCACACCCAAGCGCCGTGATCAGGAGAGCCGGCGGCGCCAGCCGGTCCACGCGCCCAAAGACCGCAAAGAGGCTTATCGCCAGATGCGGACCAAGCAGGCCGCCGAGCGCGACAGAGCCCGAAAGGGCATGCTCGCAGGTGACGAGAGGTATTTTCCCGCTCGTGACAAGGGCCCTGCGCGCAAGTTCGCGCGCGAATGGGTCGACTCGCGGCGGCTGCCGAGCCAGTATTTCCTGCCTTTCTCGCTACTGATCCTGCTGGCGACCTGGGTTCCGTGGCCCATGGCGGTCCGCGCCCAGGTGCTGGGCTACGTGGTCACCATCGGCTGGCCGATCATGATGATCGGCGTCCTGTTCACCTCGGTCTATGTGGCCTGGAAGGTGAAGAAGGAGGTGGCGGCCAAGCTGCCCGACGAGAGCGTCAGAGGCGTGGGCTTCTACGCGGCGATGCGGGCCCTGCAGATCCGCAAGCTCCGCTTCCCGCCGCCCACGGTGCTGCCGGGCGGCAAGCCCGTGCCGCCCAAGAAATAGCCGCACCGGCTTTCACGGGCTGACCTGCCCGGCGTCGTCCCAGCGCAGCACCCCGCGCTGGACGGCGGGCCGCCAGCCGTCGACCGCCCTGCCGTGCTCCAGGGCGTCGGCGACGGCCCGCAGCAGCGCGTACGTGGACGGCAGGCGAGGCGCCATGCCGGAGATCGTGTCGTCCCATCCGACGGCGCCCCCGGCGGAGTCGACCACGGCGTACGCCATGTCCTCCGAGTCGCGCTCGGCGAAATAGAGGAACGGGATCATCCGGCCGTTCCAGTATTCGGTGGCCGGATCGTCCCCGAGGTCGGTGCGCTCCCATGAGCAGAGCCGGCGCCAGGTGTCCCTGATCTCGCGGACGCCGAGGGTGTCCGCGCCGTGGAACCAGAAGCCGAAGACCGACCGTCCGCGCGAGCCGTTGTGGCGCAGGAGCGAGGCCCTCAGGTCGTCGGGGAAGTCCACGCCCATCTGCGACTCGGCGATCGCGATCGTGCGCGCCCTGCCGGGTCCGGCGAGCGTCCGGTAGGTCCGGGGCGCGTTCGCCCTCAGCCACCGCTCGATCCGCCGCCACTGCCGGTTCACGGCCCGCCTGATCTCCGGGTCGATCGGCCGCACGGTGACCGGGCGCGGGGCGGGCGAGCAGTTGGGGTCGGGGATCTCGACCGGAGGCCCGGTGGGGATCGGCGATGGAGTGCCCATGGCGGACGGTCTGGCGGTGGGAGTGGGCAAGCGTTCCAGTTCGGCCGTCATGGCCGCCTGCTCGGCCTGGTACGCGCGCCACTCCGACGCGGCCGCCTCCTGCGCCTCCGTGGGGATCAGGGCGGCCCCCAGCGTCAGCGCCACGATCCCCGCGATGGCGGCCCACGCCAGGCCCATCCGCGTGCCCCTCACCGGCTTCGGCGGGGGTGGTGGGGGCTGCCTGTCGGGCATCTGGGCGCGGCGGCGCAGCCGTACCGCTATCGCGGTCAGGATGACCGCCGTCAGCGCCAGCCGTACGAGCTTCAGCACGTCGCGCACCCTATCCCGAAACCGATCACCACATGGGCCGGCATTAAGGTCGGAGTCATGGAATTCCGACACCTCGGTCGCAGCGGTCTCAAAGTAAGCGAGATCAGTTACGGAAACTGGCTGACCCACGGCTCCCAGGTCGAGGAGGACGCCGCCAAGCAGTGCGTGCAGGCGGCGCTCGACGAGGGCATCACCACGTTCGACACCGCGGACGTCTACGCGGCGACGAAAGCCGAGGAGGTGCTCGGCCGCGCGCTGAAGGGCGTGCGCAGGGAGTCGCTGGAGATCTTCACCAAGGTCTACTGGCCGACCGGCCCGGGCCAGAACGACCGCGGCCTGTCACGCAAGCACATCACCGAGTCCATCAACGGCTCGCTGCGCCGCCTCCAGACCGACTACGTCGACCTGTACCAGGCGCACCGTTTCGACTACGAGACGCCGCTCGAGGAGACGCTCAAGACGTTCGACGACCTCGTGCGCCAGGGCAAGGTCCTCTACGTCGGCGTCAGCGAGTGGAACGCCGACCAGATCGCCCAGGCCCTGAAGATCGCCGACGAGATGGGCTTCGACCGGATCGTCTCGAACCAGCCCCAGTACTCGATGCTGTGGCGGATCATCGAGGGCGAGATCGTGCCGCTGAGCGAGAAGGAGGGCGTGGGCCAGATCGTCTGGTCGCCGATCGCCCAGGGCGTCCTGACGGGCAAGTACCTGCCCGGGCAGCAGCCGCCGGAGGGCTCGCGGGCGACCGACGACAGCGGCAGCGCCATGATCGCCCGCTTCATGAACGACGACGTGCTGACCCGCGTCCAGGAGCTCAAGCCGATCGCCGCCGACCTCGGGCTGAGCATGGCGCAGCTGGCCGTCGCCTGGGTGCTGCAGAACCCGAACGTCTCCAGCGCCATCGTCGGCGCCAGCCGCCCCGAGCAGGTGCGCGACAACGTCAAGGCCTCGGGCGTCAAGCTGGACGCCGACGTGCTGAAGCGGATCGACGACGTGCTCGGTTCGGTCGTGGAGCGCGACCCGTCCAAGACGCAGAGCCCGCGCACCCGCCCGTAACGCGTCCCAGACAAAACCCCTTGAGCCACAATGGCGCTCAAGGGGTTTTTCCATTACCGGAAATCACTCGGACCGCAATGACAATCCCGTGTACTCCACGCGGTCCTCATCGAGCAAAGCCACCTGCTCGACTCCCGATTCGAGCAGGTCACGCCAGTTCTCGCCAAGCCAGGACTCCGCGTCCGCCTGGCTCGGGAAAACTTCTCGCGGCAAAGGGCGATCCGTCACCTCACCACCATTTGCATTTTCATAACGCCACCGCCATGTCATGCCATACGCTCCTTTTCCGCGGTTCGCCTGTGCACCCTCCGCAGGCACTGGAACCTTACTCCCGAGCTTGGAGGTCAATCGATGCTGCGCGCGTATCGTGTTGCGGCCGGAGCCGCAATCGGAGCGGCCGCGTTGTTCTCCTTCCCCTGCTCCGCGCTCGCCGATCCAGGGGCCGCGCGGGCATGGGGCGTGTGGCAGAGCGACGGCACGGCCTGGCTGGCCGCGACGGCCGCATACTCCCCACCGGACGGCTCCGTCATCGGATGGCGCTTCTCCGTGGCTCCGGACGGGGCTCCGGCCGTGGCTCAGGACGGGGCTCCGGACGGGGCGGTGGGCGAGTCGCCCGGCGGGGAGCTGCCGTCGTTCCCGGCGGTGTGCGGCAAGGACACGGCCGCGTCCGGGCACAAGCGCGTGGTGGTGGCGGTGGACTTCGGCGACGGCGACGCCGACGCGTATCCCGGCGAGCGGCCTCCCGGCCAAGGGATGCTGACGTGCGTCACGGGCGCCGAGGACGCCACCACCGCCCAGCTCCTCGCCTCCGCCGCCAAGGTCCACGTGAACGCCCGGGGAGCCGTGGTGGCGGTCTCCGGCTACCCGTCCAGGGAGGAGGGCGGCACCGAGCTGACGGCCGCCGCCGCCCCTGCTGCCGGGTCCGGCCTGCCGGCCACGCTGATCGCGGGCGGGGCGGGCGCGGTCGCCCTGCTGACCGCCGGCGCCGTGGTGACGGTCCGCCGCCGTTCCAGAGCCGCCGCCGGCCGCCGACCTGGAACGTTCCCTCACCCCTGACGCGGGCGGTACGTGCCGGAGTTTGTACGCTCGGCGCGGTGAAGCTGCTCCTCTCCGGTACGGCGGCCGCGACAGGGTGGCCGGAGCCCGGGTGCCGGTGCGCCTCGTGCGCCGGTCTCCCGTCCGCCCACCGCCGCCCCTTCGAGATCGTCGTCGACGGCGTGGTCCGGTTCCCTTTCGCGAACCTGCCGGCCGGGTACCGGGCCTGCGCCGGCGGGCTGGGCCTGATCTGCCCGGACGGCTCCCGGCTGCTCTGCCTCCCGGCGGGCCCGACGGTGCCCGCGGACGGATCCGCCCGGTACGACGTGGTGCTGATCGACCTGCTCGACCGGCCGGAACGGCTCGGGGAGCTGAGGCGGGCGGGGCTGGCGGACGACAGGACGCTGGTGGTCGCCGTAGGGCTGGATCATCGCGTCCGCTCGGAGGAGGAGCTGGCCAGGCGGCTGCGGCTGTGGGGCGCGCTCGCCGTTCCCGACGGGACGGAGCTGGAGACCGGGCCCGGCAGGACGCCGCCCGCTCTCCCGGGGCGGGAGGCGCCCCGGCGGGCGCTGGTGCTGGGCGGGTCGCGGTCGGGGAAGTCGGCCGAGGCGGAGCTGCGGCTGGCGGCGGAGCCGTACGTCACCTATGTGGCGACCGGGCCGGACGAGGCGGGGGACGGCGAGTGGGCGGCGCGGGTGCGTGCGCACCGGGAGCGGCGCCCCGCGCACTGGGCCACCGTCGAGACCACCGACCTCCCCACGGCCATCGGGGACGCGTCCACGCCGCTGCTGATCGACGGGCTCGGGACGTGGCTGGCGGCGGTGTTCGACGAGCACGAGGCCTGGGAGCGGGATCGCGCTCCGGTCGCGGAGCGCTGTGACGCGCTCGTGGCGGCGTGGCGGCAGGCGCCGGTGCGGATCGTGGCGGTGTCCGACGAGGTGGGGATGGGGGTGGTGCCCGCCACGGCCAGCGGGCGGGCGTTCAGGGACGCGCTCGGGCGCCTCAACGAACGCCTCGCCGCCGAATCGGAGTACGTGGCGCTGGTGGTCGCGGGACGCCTGCTCGAGCTGTGAGGGGGGTCAGGGGCGGACGGCTCTGGCGTACCAGCGGCCGTCGAGGCGGTCCACGTGCAGGGGGCGGCCGAAGCAGTCGGAGAGGTTGGCCGGGGTGAGCACGTCGTCCACCGGGCCCGCGGCCAACACCCTGGCGTCGCGCATGAGCATGGCGTGCGTGGTCGTCGCGGGCACCTCCTCCAGGTGGTGGGTGACCGTCACGGTGGTGAGAACGGGCCGGGTCGCGGCGAGGTCCTCGACGGCGGTGATCAGGTCTTCCCTGGACGGCAGGTCGAGCCCCGCGAACGGCTCGTCGAGCAGCAGCACCGCCGGGTCCCCCATGAGCGACCTGGCCACCCTGATCCTGGCCCGCTCGCCCTGTGAGCAGACCCGGAAGGGCCGGTCCGCCAGGTCCTTGCAGCCCAGGTCGGCCAGGAGCCGGTGGGCCCGCTCCCGCTCGCCGTCGCCGTACTTGTCCCAGAGCGGAACGCTCGTCCCCGTGTGCCCGGTGAGCACCACGGTGTGCGCTGTCGCCCCCTCCTGCTCCAACAGCTCCTCGTCGATCAGCCGCTGGCTGGCCGCGACCAGGCCGATGTGGCGGCGCAGCTCCCGCATGTCCACCCGGCCGAGCTTGTGGCCGAGCACCTTGACCGTGCCCTCGCTGGGATGCCGTACGGCGCCCGCGAGCGAGAGCAGCGTCGTCTTGCCCGCGCCGTTGGGGCCGAGGATCACCCAGTGGTCGCCGTAGTCGACCTGCCAATCGACGCCGACCAGCAGCGACTTGCCGACAACCCGGACACCTACGTCTTCGAGTTCAACCACGTGCATCCCGCCACACTAGTGGGCCTACGATCGGCCGATATGCGCCTTGGGGAAGGGCTGAGACTCGCGGTCGGCACGCTGAGCGTGTTTCCGGTACGGGTCCAGCGGGTGGATCGGGAGGTCGCGGGGCATGCGATGGTGCTGGCCCCGGCCGTGGGACTCGTCCTCGGCCTGATCGCCGGGCTGCCGCTGCTCCTGCCCGGACCGCCGCCGCTGCTGGGGGCGGCGCTGGCGGTCGGGCTGCTGGCCGTGCTGACCCGGGGGCTGCACCTGGACGGGCTCGCCGACCTGGCGGACGGCCTGGGCAGCGGCAAGCCCGCCGCCGAGGCGCTCGACATCATGAAAAAGTCGGATATCGGGCCGTTCGGCGTGATGACCCTGGTGCTGACGCTGCTCATCCAGGTCGTCGCGGCGGCCGAGGCCGGTTTCGCGGCGTTCGTGATGGCCTGCGTGGCGGGGCGGCTGGCACTGACGTGGGCCTGCCGGGCGGGCGTCCCCGCCGCCCGGAGCGACGGGCTCGGCGCGATGGTCGCAGGCACCGTACGCCGCCCCGCCGCCTGGCTCGTCACCCTGGCCGCCCTGCCGGCCGTCCTGTTGACCGTCGCCGTCTCCGCGCCGCCGGGTGCCTTCGCCGCGTACGGCGGGTTCGTGCTCCCGCTCGGCCTGCTCGCCGGGCTGGGCGCCGCGCTGCTGCTGCTCGCGCACGCGCGGCGGCGCCTCGGCGGGATCACGGGTGACGTGCTGGGCGCGCTCCTGGAGACCGCCGCGGCCACGGCGTTGGTGGTGTGCGCGACAGCCGGCTGATCAGGCGGCCGGTTGCGGCCGGCGTACCGGATAGAAGCGGAGCAGGGCCGCGCCGACCAGCGCCAGCAAGGCCCAGCCGACCAGTCCGGTCACGCCGACCAGCACCTCGTTCGGCGGCGCGGCGGCGTCGCCGAACAGCAGGACGGGCCCGGCCACCGCGTTCAGCGAACCGTGGGCCACGACGGACGGCCATACGCTGCCCGTGCGCAGCCGCAGCCAGCCGATCACCATCCCGAACAGCACGCAGAAGCCGATGAAGAACAGCGCCGCCCAGGAACCGAGGCGCGGGTAGTTGTAGCCCAGAAGGGTGAGGGGCGCGTGCCAGACACCCCAGATGGCGCCGGTGAAGACGAGACCGGCGAACATGCCGTTCGAGGAGACGAGCCGGGGAAGCAGCCAGCCACGCCAGCCCCACTCCTCCCCCAGCGCCGGGATCGCGTTCAGCGCGGGCCCGGCGACCACCGCGACCACGATCTGGAGCACTGCCACCGTGCCGAGGTCGGCGGGCGTCTGCGCGCTCCGCGCTCCCAGCGCTGACCTGAGCAGGCTGAAGTGGTCGAGGTCCAGCGAGACCGCTCCGACGGCGGCACTGAGCCCCATCGCGAGCAACGTCAGCAGCGGCACCCCGAGCCAGGCGGTGAGCAGGAGGACGGCCGTGCGCTTCTTGCGGTCCCCGAAGGTGAGCCCGGTCTGCCTGGCCCACTCGCGGAACGGCGTTCGGGAGACCGCCCACGCGCCGAGCACGCCTGCCGTGGGGGTGAACATCATGATCGTGGCCACCAGGGTCAGCTGCGGCGAGGCCAGCCCCCTGCCGAGCCAGAGGGGCAGCGCCACGGCCCAGGACAGCCCGAAGGCCAGGACGATGAAGATGAGGAGAGGTCGTTTCATCGGTCTACTCGCTCCGCGATGAGGGCGTTGATGAGGGATGCGCCGCGTTCGGCGTCGTCGACGCTGATCGCCAGCCGGCCGCCGGAGCGGTAGCCGACGACCAGGCATTCGCCGCCGCGCAGCATGATGGTGGCGCTACCGGGCAGACCACGGAAGCCCCAACCTCCGACCTGGCTCGGGTGAAGGGTCTCCGACCAGGCCGACTGGATCCGTGACAGGGGGACCGTCCACACCGGCCAGCCCAGCGGGCCGAACCGGACGGCGACCCGGTCGTCACCGACCTGTACGGACAGGGACGTGGTCAGCGCTCCGACCGCCGCCACGAGGACGAGCCCGGGCACCGCCGAGGCCGCCGGCACACCCGGCACCGGGCCCGCGAGCCAGAGCAGGCCCAGCACGCCGGCGGCGGCCAGTGCGGCGAGCGTGACCAGGTTCATCCACCGGTTGACGACGTGGCCGACCCACACCGTCCGCTGCCCGGCCCTGAGCCGGAGGCGGGGCGGGAGCTGCCCTGCGGGGCCCGGCTCGTCCGGCGCACCCCTGCCCAGGTAACCCGCGAGCCCGGCGGCGACGACCAAGGCGGCGACGACCATGACCACCTGCCCGCCCGGCAGCCTGGCCGCCGCCCAGCCGGGGGCGTCGAGGTTGGCGAGCACGGTCGTGACGTTCATCCCGAGCGCGAGCACGCCCAGCCCGAACAGCGTCCCCCACCACACCATCCGGCCGAGCCTGCGGGTCCTGGCCCGCTCGCACACGGCCAGCGCGACCAGCCAGGGCACCGCCCAGAACAGCACTTCCATCGCGACGTACGCCGGGAAGGACATCGAGCGGTCGGCCCTGCCGCCCACACCCCAGTGCGTGGCCAGCGGATCGGGCAGCCGGGACCGCAGCGACAGCGGCAGCGCGACCTGCGCGGCGGTGACGGCGAGCCCCCAGGCGAATGCGGTGACTCGGGGATTCATGGCAGTTCCTCCAGGATGGTGATGAGGTCCTCGCGGCCGTAGCCGTACTTCCTGGCCTCCTCCAGCAGCTCGCGCGCCCGCTGCGCGAGCAGGGCGCGGCCGTCCGCCCGCCCCGCCACGCTGACCCCCCGGCCCCGCCTGAACTCCAGCAGCCCCTCGTCCCGCAGGTCGCGCAGCGCGCGCAGCACCGTGTTGGGGTTGATGCCGAGAGCCTGGGCCAGATCGCGGGCCGGGGGCAGGCGGTCGCCGGGGCGGTACGAGCCCTCGCCGATGGCGCGGCGGATCGCGCCCGCCACTTGCTCGTGCAGGGGCCGGGCGTCGTTCAGATCCAGCGTCAGCAACATGGTGCTAATGACACTAGCACCATCAACCACGAAGCGCTATTGGTAGGATGAACCCCTGTTTGTGAGTACGTAGAAGACCTGGATAGCATCGGTTTACGTGACCACTGTGCGGCTGAACTCAGCAGATCCAGTCTCGGTTGACACCGACGCGTTGATCGTCGGCTTCACGTCAGGCCAGGAAGGCCCACGGGCCGCCACGGGCGCCGACTCCCTTGACGCCGCCTTCGGCGGCAAGCTCGCCGACTCCCTCAAGGCCGTCGCCTTCTCCGGCAAGGCAGGTGAGGTGGCCAAGCTGCCCACGTTCGGCGCCATAGCCGCTCCGCTGCTGGTAGCGGTGGGGCTGGGCGACTCCGCCGACGCCGAGGGCCTGCGCCGCGCCGCCGGCGCCGCCGTGCGGTCCCTCGCCGGCACCGCCAGGGCCGCGCTCGCCCTGCCCGCCGACACCCCTGAGGAGGCCGAGGCTGTCGCGCTCGGCGCGCTGCTCGGCGCGTACGCCTTCTCCCGCTACCGCACGAACGGCGAGCAGAAGGCGCCGGTCGCCGAGCTCACCGTGGTCTCAGGCCAGTCCGACGCCGTCGCCGAGCGCGCAGGCGTCCTGGCCGACTCGGTCACCCTGGTCCGCGACCTGGTCAACACGCCTCCCTCGGACCTGTGGCCGGCCAAGTTCGCCGAGATCGCCGAGCAGGAGGGCAACAAGGTCGGCCTGACCGTCGAGGTGCTCGACGACAAGCAGCTCAAGGACGGCGGCTACGGCGGCCTCATCGGCGTCGGCCAGGGCTCGGCCAACCTGCCGCGCCTGGTCCGCCTGTCCTACACCCACCCGGATGCCGGCAAGCGGCTGGCGTTCGTGGGCAAGGGCATCACGTTCGACTCGGGCGGCCTGTCGCTCAAGCCGTCGGCGGCGATGGACTGGATGAAGTCCGACATGGGCGGCGCGGGCGCGGTGCTCGGCGCCATGATCGGCATCGCCAGGCTCGGCCTGCCGGTGAACGCCGTCGGCTACCTCTGCCTGGCGGAGAACCTGCCGAGCGGCACCGCGCAGCGCCCCTCCGACGTCATCCACAGCTACAGCGGCAAGACCGTCGAGGTGCTCGACACCGACGCCGAGGGCCGCCTGGTGCTCATGGACGGCATCGCCAGGGCCGCCGAGGACCAGCCCGACCTGATCGTCGACGTGGCCACCCTCACCGGCGCCCAGATCGTCGCGCTGGGCTGGCGCACGGCCGGCGTCATGGCCAACGACGACGCCGTCAGGGAGCTGGTCGTCGAGTCCGCCCAGGCCGCGGGCGAGGGCGCGTGGGGCATGCCGCTCCCCGAGGAGCTGCGCAGGGGCCTCGACTCACCTGTCGCCGACATCGCCAACCTCCAGCCGGAGCGTTGGGGCAGCATGCTGGCGGCCGGGATCTTCCTGAAGGAGTTCGTGCCCGAGGGCGTGCGCTGGGCCCACATCGACATGGCCGGCCCCGCGTTCAACAAGGGCGAGCCGTACGGTTACACCCCCAAGGGCGGCACGGGCGCGATCACCCGCACACTCATCGGACTCGCAGAGCGGCACGCGAGCATCTGAAACAAATGAAAAGATGACGGCATCACGAACACCCCGACAAGGAGCCTTCCTGTGGCCTATGACATCGTCGTCCTAGGTGGCGGCAGCGGCGGTTACGCCTGCGCGCTTCGGGCGGCTGAGCTGGGCAAGTCGGTCGCGCTGATCGAAAAGGACAAGATCGGCGGCACCTGCCTCCACAGGGGATGCATCCCCACGAAGGCCCTGCTCCACTCCGCCGAGGTCGCCGACGAGACCCGCGAGAGCGAGTCGTACGGCGTCAAGGCGCGCTTCGACGGCATCGACGTGCCGGGCGTGCACGCGTTCAAGGACAAGATCGTGACGCGGGCCTGGAAGGGCGTGCAGGGCCTGCTGAAGGCCGCGGGCGTGACGATCGTCGAGGGCGAGGGCCGCATGGTCGGCCCCAACCGCATTCAGGTGGGCTCGGAGGTCTACGAGGGCCGCAACCTCGTCCTGGCCACCGGTTCGGCGCCCAAGACGCTGCCGGGCCTGGAGATCGACGGCGAGCGCGTCATCACCAGCGAGCACACCCTCAAGATGGACCGCGTCCCCACGTCCGTCATCGTCCTGGGCGGCGGCGTGATCGGCGTCGAGCTCGCCAGCGTCTACCGCTCGTTCGGCGCCGAGGTCACGATCGTCGAGGCGCTGCCGCACCTGCTGCCGACCGAGGAGGAGTCCAGCTCCAAGCTGCTGGAGCGGGCCTTCCGCCGCCGCGGGATCAAGTACGAGCTGGGCGTCTTCTTCGACAGCGCCAAGACCACCGAGACGGGCGTGGTCGTCACGCTGGCCAACGGCAAGACCCTCGACGCCGAGCTGCTGCTCGTCGCGGTCGGGCGGGGCGCCGTCTCGGCGGGCATGGGCTTCGAGGAGCAGGGCGTCACCATCGAGCGCGGCGCGGTCGTGGTCGACGAGCACTGCCGGACCTCCGTGCCCGGCGTCTACGCCATCGGTGACCTGATCCCGACCCTGCAGCTCGCGCACGCCGGGTTCGCGGAGGGCATCATGGTGGCCGAGCACATCGCCGGCCTCAACCCGCCGCCCATCGACTACGCGGGCGTGCCCCGCATCACCTACTCCGACCCCGAGGTGGCCTCCGTCGGGATCACGTCGGCACAGGCCGCCGAGCGCGGCATCGAGATCGTCGAGCAGGTCTACGACCTCGCGGGAAACCCCAAGAGCCAGATCCTCGGCACCTCAGGCGCCGTGAAGGTCATCGCCCAGAAGGACGGCCCGGTCGTCGGTGTCCACATGGTGGGCCGGCGCATCGGCGAGCTCGTCACCGAAGGGCAGCTGATCTACAACTGGGAGGCCCTGCCCGCAGAGGTCGCCCAGCTCATCCACGCACACCCGACCCAGTCCGAGGCCATGGGTGAGGCGATGCTGGCCCTGGCCGGCAAGCCGCTGCACGTACACAACTAGTCCAAGCCCTCGAGATCAGAACGCGAGAGAAGATAACGATGCCGGTCTCCGTACAGATGCCCCAGCTCGGCGAGAGCGTGACCGAGGGCACCGTAACCCGTTGGCTGAAGAAGGAGGGCGAGCGCGTCGAAGCCGACGAGCCGCTCCTCGAAGTCTCGACCGACAAGGTCGACACCGAGATCCCGTCTCCGTCCGCGGGTGTCCTGACCAAGATCGTCGTGGCCGAGGACGAGACGGTGGAGGTCGGGGCCGAGCTCGCCGTCATCGACGAGAACGCCGAGGCCGGCGCCGCCCCGGCCCCGGAGGCGGCCCCCGCGCCGGCTCCGCAGCCCGAGCCCGAGCCTGAGCCCGCTCCGGCTCCCCCGGCCTCCTCGATCCCGCAGCCCGCCCCCGCGCAGCCCGCTCCGGCGCCGGCCCCCGCTCCGGCGCCGGCGCCCGCTCCCGCGCAGGCTGCCGCGCCCGCCCCGCAGGCCGCTCCCGCGGAGCCCACGCCGCTGCCGTCGGGTGAGAGCCCGTACGTGACGCCGCTGGTGCGCAAGCTGGCCAACGAGCACGGTGTCGACCTCGACGCGATCACCGGCACCGGCGTCGGCGGCCGCATCCGCAAGCAGGACGTGCTGGAGGCGGCCAAGGCGCAGCGCGACAAGGCCGCCGCGGCCCAGGCCGCGCCTGCTCCGGCCGCGGCTCCCGCCGCCGGCCCGCAGGCCGCTCCCGCCGCCGCTCCGGCCGCGCAGGCCCCGGTCACCACGGGACCCGAGCCCGTGGAGGTCGACACGACGCTGCGTGGTCGCACGGAGAAGATGACGCGGCTGCGGCAGACGATGTCCAAGCGGCTGGTCGAGTCGCTGCAGACGGCGGCCCAGCTCACCACGGTGGTCGAGGTCGACGTCACCAAGATCGCGCGGCTGCGCGACCAGGCCAAGGCCGACTTCCTGCGCCGCGAGGGCGTCAAGCTGTCGTTCATGCCGTTCTTCGAGCTGGCCGCCATCGAGGCGCTCAAGCAGCACCCGAAGCTCAACGCGACGATCAACAACGAGACCATGGAGGTCACGTACTTCGACGTCGAGCACCTGGGCATCGCGGTCGACACCGAGCGCGGCCTGATCGCGGCGGTCATCAAGAACGCCGGCGACCTCAACCTCGCCGGGCTGGCCCGCAAGACGGCCGACCTGGCGGAGCGCACCCGCGCCAACAAGGTGACCCCGGACGAGATCACGGGCGGCACGTTCACGCTGACCAACACCGGCAGCCGTGGCGCCCTGTTCGACACCCCGATCCTCAACCAGCCGCAGGTCGGCATGCTGGGGACCGGCGCCGTCGTGAAGCGGCCCGTGGTGATCGACACGCCTGAGGGCGAGGTCATCGCGGTGCGGTCGATGGTGTACCTGGCGCTGACGTACGACCACCGGCTGGTGGACGGCGCGGACGCGGCCCGCTTCCTGACGACGGTCAAGCGCCGTCTGGAGGAGGGGCGCTTCGAGGCCCAGCTCGGCCTCGCGTAGCCGCACGGCTTGCCCGGCCGGGCGGCTCCCTTCGGGGGGCCGCCCGGCCTTTCGCTTCTCTGGGGTGTCGTGACGCTTTCCTGTGGTGTCGCTTTTCTGGAGTGTCGTGTCACTTCCTTGGGTGTCGCGTCGCTGCCCCAGGACGTGGCTGCGCCTTCCTGGAGCGTCGCGGCGCTGCTCTGGAACATCACCGCGCTGCCCTGGGACGTCGAGGGCGGGCCTCGCGACACGCGCCCACGGCGGCGGTGCGGCGGCGGTGCGACGGCGGTCGCGCGACGGCCCCTGTGGCCGTGCGATGGCCACGGCGGTCTTCTGCGGCCCGCGCCGCCACCGGTGTGCCGCAGCCGTGCCCCCGCTGCTCTGGCACCGGGGGCACGGCGGCCCGACATGAGGGCGCCGTGGCCCTGGCGCGGTGGCCGTGGAGCGGTGGCCGTGGAGCCGTGGCCCTGGCGCCCTGGCTGTGGTGCCCTGGCCGTGGTGCGGTGGCCGTGGGGCACGACACCGGCGGGCGCGTCCAGGGAGACGGGCCGGGGCGGGCGTACTGTGGGGTTATGGCGATCATCGTGACCGGCGCGTCCGGGTTGCTCGGGTCGGCGCTGGTGCAGGCGTTGCGGGACGAAGGGCAAGAGGTCGTCAGGCTGGTACGGCGCGAGCCGCGCGCGGCCGACGAGGCGTTCTGGCAGCCGGACCGGCAGGAGATCGACCGGGCCGCGCTCGAAGGGGCGGAGGCCGTGGTGCACCTGGCCGGGGCGTCGATCGGCGGCAGGCGGTGGAGCGAGGCGTACAAGCGGGAGCTCTTCGACAGCCGGATCCAGAGCACCAGGCTCCTCGTCGACGCGATCGCCGGGCTGTCGGACAGGCCGGAGGTGCTCCTGTCCGCCTCAGGGGTCGACTTCTACGGCGACACCGGCGACCGGGTGGTCGACGAGAGCCAGGGCAAGGGCACCGGCTTCCTGTCGGACCTGTGCGAGCAGTGGGAGAGCGAGGCCCGGCGGGCGGGTGAGGCCGGCGTCAGGACGGTGCAGATGCGGTCCGGGCTGGCGCTGGGCCGGGAGGGCGGGATGCTCCAGCAGGTGCTGCCGATCTTCAGGATCGGGCTGGGGGCGCCGCTCGGGTCGGGGAAGCAGTACTGGTCGTGGATCACCGTGCGGGACTGGGTCGGGGCGGCGGTCCATGTGCTGAAAAATCGTGACATGACCGGGCCGGTCAATTTCACGTCCCCGTCGCCCGTGACCAATGCCGAGTTCACCCGCACGCTCGGAAAAGCGCTGCGCAAGGGCACGATGCCGATCCCCGTCCCGGCCTTCGCACTGTCGGCGGGGCTCGGCGAGTTCGCGCGGGAGGCGCTGCTGCCCGGCCACCGCGTCCAGCCGAAGAAGCTGCTCGACAGCGGCTACAGGTTCGCCCATACCCGCCTCGACGAGGCCCTGAGCGCCGTACTCTAGGGAACCGTGCGTCCTTCAACAGGTGGGAGAATCTTGACATGAGCCGGTCAGGACAGTCACACATCCTCGCCATCGGGGGCGGATCCTTCCGTCCGAGCAGGCGCTACAGCTTCATCGAGGCCAGCCCGCTGCTGCGCTACGGCCTCGACCTCACGGGGCAGGACCGCCCGAAGCTCGGGCTGGTCGCCACCGCCGTCGGCGACTCCGACGACTGGCTGCTCAAGATGTACGGCGCCTTCGCGGGGTGGGACGTCGAGCTGAGCCACCTGACGGTGTTCCCCATGCCCAACGTCGAAGATCCGCGGGCCTGGATCCTCGAGCAGGACATGATCTACGTGAGCGGTGGCAGCGTGGCCAACCTCATGGCGTTGTGGCGGCTGCACGGCTACGACGAGGCGTTCGAGGAGGCGTGGCGGTCCGGGGTGGTGCTGTCCGGGCAGAGCGCGGGCGCGCTCTGCTGGCACGTGGGCGGCAACACCGACTCCTTCGGGCCCGACCTGCGCGTGTGGGCCGAGGGCCTCGGCTTCCTGCCCTACTCGTGCGGCGTCCACTACGACTCCGACCCGCAGCGCCGCCCGCTGCTCCAGGAGTCGGTGGCGAGCGGCGAGCTGCCCAGCGGGTACGCCGCCGACGAGGGCGTGGGCCTCCACTACGTGGGCACGGAGTTCATCCAGGCGGTGACCGTCGAGCCGGGCGGCTACGCGTACCGGGTCGAGAGCGACGAGGCGGGCGGCGTCAAGGAGTTCAGGATCGAGCCACGACTCTTGACCCCCTGATTACCCTTCGCGGGTGAGGGAACGGCACAATAGGCTCATGCGCCCCATCCACGGGGACGATCCCCACGCACTCGCCATCGTCCGCCTCGGCGTCGACGTCCCCTACGAGCAGGCCTGGTCGTTGCAGCGCTGGGTGCACGGCAAGCGGGTCGCCGGAGAGGTGACCGACACCGTTCTGATCCTCGAGCACGCCCCCGTCTACACCGCGGGCAAGCGCACCGCCCCGCACGAGCGTCCGGCCGACGGCACGCCGGTCGTCGACGTCGACCGGGGCGGCCGCCTCACCTGGCACGGTCCCGGGCAGCTCGTGGCGTACCCGATCGTCGCCGTCACCGACGTGGTCACGTACGCCTGCCGCCTCGAAGAGGCCATGATCCAGATCTGCGCCGACTTCGGCGTCACGGCGAGACGCGTGAAGGGGCGCGGCGGCGTCTGGGCGATCGGCGACGCCAGCCTGGGCCTGCCCGACCGCCAGCTCGGCGCGGTGGGCCTGCGGGTCGCGCGCGGCGTCACCATGCACGGTTTCGCGCTCAACTGCGCCAACGACCCTCGCTGGTTCAGCCGGATCACGCCGTGCGGCATCCCCGACGTGGGCGTCTCCTCGCTGTCGGCGGAGACGGGCCGCCGCATCGTGGTCGAGGAGGTCATGCCGATCGCGGAGAAGCGGCTGGCGGAGGCGCTCGGCATGGAGTCGTACGAACTCCACGAGGAGGACCTTCTCCGCCGGTGATCGACGGCGTACGATCGGCCGTGTGAAGCGCCTCCTCGCCGTCTTACTCGCCCTTGTGGTGCACCTGCTGACGCTCGGATTCGTCGCGCTCGGCGCGTGGATCATTCTGCCCCACATCGATGACCTGGTCGCGTGGCTGCTCGGCGGCACCAGCCTGGCCATCGCGTGGGCGCTGCGGCCGCGCCTGGGCGGCCTGCCCGCCGACGCCGAGGTGCTCGACCGCTCGTCGGCGCCGGAGCTGTACGGCGTCGCGGAGCGCGTGGCCGACCGGGTCGGCGTACGGCGGCCGGCGAAGGTCGCGGTCAGGGACCTGACGGCCGAGACCCGCTACGAGCGCGTGGGCCCGCTGCGCACCCCGGTCCTGACGATCGGGCTGCCGCTCTGGCTGGCGCTGCCGCCCAGGCAGCGGGTGGCCCTGCTGGCCACCGCGTACGCGCGGGTCCCGACCGGCGACGAGCTGATCGTGGACGGGGCCCTGGCCACGCTGGAGGCGTGGCGGGACGCCCTGATGGGGGCCGAGGCCCTGCGGGTCAGGCAGGACGCGCAGACCCAGATCTCCGCCTCCTCACTGGGCGCGGTGGACCATCCGGGCACCACGTACGAGGCGATGGGGGCTCTCGGCCGGCTGCTCGGGCGGGTGCTCGGCGGCCCCGTGCTGCTGGTGCGGTACGCGCTGACCCGGCTGGCCCGCGCCGGCGAGGCCCGTACCCTGGCCCGGCAGCAGGCGCTGGCCCGGCGGGCGGCCTCCGAACGGGAGCTCGCCGAGCTGGACGAGCTGGCCGGCGGCGGCTACCTGGCGCCGATGCAGGCCGCGGCGCTGCGCGGCGAGAGCGCGGCGGCGATCAGGCAGGGCGCGCTGTCCCGGTCCAGGCTCACCCACGACGGGGTGCTCACCTCTGCCCCGCACTCCGAGCTGCTCGGCACGCACGACTCCGAACGCGTCGACGAGGAGCTGCTCGGCCACTACACGCGGGCCATCCGCGGATTCGGCCTCATCTCCTGACCCACGACCAGGCCGGTTTCCGAGGCGACGTAAGCTGAGTGGGTGACCGTTGCTCCTGAAGGCCGAAAGCTCCTCCGCCTGGAGGTGCGTAACGCCGAAACCCCTATCGAGCGCAAGCCCCCGTGGATCAAGACCAAGCTGAAGACGGGCCCCGAATACACCGAGCTGAAATCGCTCGTGCGCCGGGAGGGCCTGCACACGGTCTGTGAAGAGGCGGGCTGTCCCAATATCTACGAGTGCTGGGAAGACCGCGAGGCGACCTTCCTCATCGGCGGCGACCAGTGCACCCGCCGCTGCGACTTCTGCCAGATCGACACGGGCAAGCCGAAGGAGTACGACCGCGACGAGCCGCGCCGGGTGGCCGAGTCCGTCCAGCAGATGGGCCTGAAGTACGCGACCGTGACCGGCGTGGCCCGCGACGACCTGCCCGACGGCGGCGCCTGGCTCTACGCCGAGACGGCGCGCCAGATCCACGGGCTGCTGCCCGGGTGCGGCGTCGAGCTGCTGGTGCCCGACTTCAACGGCAACCGCGACCAGCTGGAGGAGGTCTTCTCCAGCCGGCCCGAGGTGTTCGCCCACAACATCGAGACGGTGCCGCGGATCTTCAAGCGGATCCGTCCCGCGTTCCGCTACGACCGCTCGCTCGCCGTGATCACGATGGCCCGCGAGGCCGGGCTGGTCACCAAGTCCAACCTGATCCTGGGCATGGGCGAGACGCGCGAGGAGGTCGTCTCGGCCATGCGCGACCTGCACGCCGCGGGCACCGACCTGCTGACCATCACGCAATACCTGCGGCCCACGCCCCGCCACCACCCGGTGGACCGCTGGGTCAAGCCCGAGGAGTTCGTGGAGCTGCAGGCGGAGGCGGAGGCCATCGGGTTCGCCGGGGTGCTCTCCGGGCCGCTGGTGCGCTCGTCGTACCGGGCCGGCCGCCTCTACAAGCAGGCCATCGAGGCCCGCCAGACGGCCTGACCACCTACCCGCCGGCCCCGGGACCCGCCACCCGCGCGCTCCCGGGGCTGCTTCGTGTCCGGGGCCTCTGGCGGCGGCCCACGCGTGCCGGGGATCGTTAGCATGGCAGGGCAGCCGACGGAGGAGCGACGGGATGGCCGTTCTGATCCGCACGAGTGACCTGCCCGCCAAGCAGCGCCACGACGCCTGGCGAGCCATCGTCTGCGACACGCTCGGCCCGCTCGACCTCAGGATCGACCCCGGCGCGCCGCTGCGGGGCGAGATCCAGGCCGGGCAGCTCGGCCCCGTGGGCGTCGGCACGGTGCGCACGTCCACACCGCACAGCGTCCACCGGACCCCGGGCCTGATCCGCCGTGACAGCCCGGAGCTCTACCGCGTGGTGCTGGCCATGGCGGGCAGCCCGCGGGTGGCCCAGGACGGGCGGCACGCCCAGCTCAGCAGGGGCGAGTTCGCGATCTACGACTTCACCAGGCCGTACGAGCTGGCCTACGACTCGGCGGTTCAGCTCGCGGTGTTCAGCCTCCCGCGCGACCTGCTGTCCCTGCCGGGCGGCGCCCTGGACACGCTCACCGCGGTCCCCGTCACGGCCGAGTCGGGCACCGCCGCGCTGGCCGTGCCGCTGCTGCGCCGGGTGGCCATGGACCTCGAGACGTACCGCCCGGAGAGCGCGGCCCGGCTGTCCACGGTGGTGATGGATCTGATCAGCACCGCCGTCGCCGAACGCGTCGAGCAGACGCGGTCGTTATCCCAGGACTCCCGGCAGCGCATGCTGCTGCTGAAGATCCATGCCTTCGTCGAGCAGCGGCTGGGCGACGCCAGCCTCGACCCGGCCACCGTCGCGGCCGCGCACCACATCTCGCTCCGCTACCTGCACCGGCTCTTCGAGTCGGAGCACACCACGGTGGCCGCCTGGATCAGGCAGCGGCGGCTGGAGCGCTGCCGCGCGGAGCTGGCCGAGGGCGGCACCCGGTCCGTGAGCGAGATCGGGGCCCGGTGGGGGCTGCCGGACTCGGCCCACTTCAGCAGGCTGTTCAAGCGCGCGTACGGGATGCCGCCCGCCGAGTACCGCCGCGCCAACGCGGTGCGCTGAACGTCAATCAGCCCGGCACCCTGATCCAAGACCGGCGCCCCCTTCGATCGGCACACTGAAGGCACATCGAAGGAAGGACTGAGGACATGCAGATGTTCGTCAATCTGCCGGTCAAGGATCTCGAGCGGTCGAAGGCGTTCTTCACCGAGCTCGGCTTCACCATCTTCGGCATGGCCGAGGGAATGGCGTCGGTGGTCATCAGCCAGGAGACGCAGGTCATGCTGCTGACCGAGCCGGTGTTCGGCTCGTACATCACCAAGGAGATCGCCGACGCGGGCAAGAGCACGGAGGCGATCCTGGTCCTGGGCATGGAGAACCCCGCCCAGGTGGACGAGCTGGTGGACAAGGCGCTGGCGGCCGGCGCCGCCCCGGCGGGGGTCCAGCAGGAGGACGGCATCAGGTACCAGCGCGGCTTCGCCGACCTCGACGGGCACCACTGGGAGGCGCTGTGCCTGGTGCAGCCGGCCGGATGAGCGGCAAGGCGACCTCGGCGGACGGCACCGTCATCGCCTTCGACCGGTACGGCTCCGGGCCGGCGGTCGTCCTGGTCCACGGCGCGTTCACGGCCAGGGGGCACGCCACGCTCGCCGGTGTGGCGGCCGCCCTGGCGCCGTGGTTCGCGGTGTACGACTACGACCGCAGAGGGCGAGGCGACAGCGGGGACACTGCGCCGTACGCCGTCGAGCGGGAGGTCGAGGACCTGGCGGCCGTGATCGAGGCGGCGGGCGGGTCGGCCATGGTGTTCGGCGGCTCGTCAGGAGCCGCGCTGGCGCTGGAGGCCGCGGTGCGGAACCCGGCGATCTCCAAGCTGGCCCTGTGGGAGCCGCCGTACCACGTGGACGACAGCGCGCCCCCGCTGCCGGACGACTTCGCGGCGCGGCTCGACGCCCTGGTGAGGGCGGGCAGGCGCGGGGAGGCGGTGGAGCGGTTCATGGTGGAGGCGGCCGAGGCGCCGCCGGAGGCGGTGGCGGCGATGCGCGCCCAGCCGTCCTGGCAGGGGCTCGAGGCGCTGGCCCACACCCTCGCCTACGAGGCCGCCGTCCTGGGGCCGGGCAACGCGCTGCCCGCCGGGCGGCTGGCCGCCGTCAGGCAGCCGACGCTCGTGCTCAACGGCGAGGACAGCCCCGGCTGGATGTCGAACGCGGGGCTGGCGGTCGCGGCGGCGGTGCCGGGCGCGGTGCGGCGGGTGCTGGAGGACCAGGCCCACAATGTCGCACCCGAGGCGCTGGTCCCCGAGCTCCTGGAGTTCTTCGTCGCCGCCTGAGTCCGTGCCGGCACGGCGGCGGGCTTCCGGACGTTCGGTGACCTGGTGAAGACTGTGGTGGTGGACTTCGACGCGCTCATCGCCCGGCTTGACCTCAGCACCAAGATCCGACTGCTCACCGGGGCCGACATGTGGTCGCTCCCTCCCCTGCCCGAGATCGGCCTCGACCGGCTCGTCATGAGTGACGGCCCGATCGGCGTACGCGGGGAGCAGTGGAGCTCGGCCGACCCCTCGATCGCGCTGCCCAGCCCGACCGCGCTGGCCGCCACGTGGGACGTGGACCTGGTGCGGCGGGCAGGCGCGCTGCTGGCGCAGGAGGCCAGGCGCAAGGGCGTGCACGTGCTCCTCGCCCCCACGATCAACCTGCACCGCTCGCCGCTCGGAGGCCGCCATTTCGAGTGCTTCTCCGAGGATCCGTACCTGACGGGAGAGATCGGCGCGGCCTACGTCGAGGGCGTCCAGGAGGGCGGCGTCGCCACCACGCCCAAGCACTTCGTGGCCAACGACTTCGAGACTGAACGCTTCACCGCGGACGTCCAGGTGGGCGAGAAGGCCCTGCGGGAGGTGTACCTGCGGCCGTTCGAGCGGGTGGTGCGGGCCGGGGCGTGGGGCCTCATGACGGCCTACAACTCGGTGAACGGCACCACCATGACCGAGCACTCCGAGCTGGTGAACGGGGTGCTGAAGGGCGAGTGGGAGTTCGACGGGTTCGTGGTGTCGGACTGGACGGCGCTGCGCACGACCGAGGCCGCCGCCATGGGAGGCACCGACGTGGCGATGCCCGGCCCGTCCGGGCCCTGGGGCGAGAAGCTGGAGGCGGCCGTGCGGGAGGGGCGCGTGCCGGAGTCGGTCGTGGACGACCGCGTGCGCCGCATCCTGCGCCTGGCCTGGCGCGTCGGCGCCCTGCGCGGGCCGGAACAGCGCTCCGCGCCGCCTCCCGCCAGGGAGCGCGTCGACGGGGTGGCGCTGGCCCGCGAGGTGGCCACGCGCGGCTTCACGCTGCTGACCAACGACGGCATCCTGCCGTTCCGGCAGGTCAGGACCGTCGCCGTGATCGGGGCGGCGGCCGCCGAGTCCCGCGTCATGGGCGGGGGCAGCGCGCAGGTCTTCCCCGACAGGATCGTCTCGCCGCTGCAGGGGCTCGGGGAGCGGGCCGAGGTCCGGTACGCGCTCGGCACCGATCCCCGGATCCGCCTGTCCCCGATCCCCGGCCCGGCCACGGCCGCCTTCCTGGACGCGGAGGGTGCGGCGCTGTCCGAGCAGCCGCTGGCCGCGGCCGAGGCCCGGTGGATCGGCCAGCTGCCGCCCGGCGTGGACGGCGACCGGCTGACGGCGGTCCGGCTGCGCACCACGTACACGCCGGACGTCTCGGGCGGGCACCAGCTCTCCGTCGCCGGGGTGGGGGCCTTCACCGTCGTCGTGAACGGCGAGACCGTCCTCGACGAGATCCTCGAGGTGGAAGGCGACGACCCGGCCGCGGCGTTCCTGTCACCGCCGGAGCGGCGGGTGGGCGTGGCCATGACCGCCGGGGAGCCGTACGAGGTGGTCGTGACGCACCCGGCGGGGGCGTTCGGCGGGATGGCGTTCGTGTCGTTCACGGTCGGCCACGCGAATCCGAGCCCCGGCGAGGAGGAGCTGATGGCCGAGGCCGCGCGGGTGGCGGCGGAGTGCGACGTGGCGGTGGTCGTGGCCGCCACCACGCCGGAGGTGGAGAGCGAGGGCTTCGACCGTACGGACCTCAGGCTGCCCGGACGGCAGGACGAGCTGATCCGCGCCGTCGCCGCGGCCAACCCGCGCACCGTCGTGGTCGTCAACGCCGGCTCGCCGGTCGAGATGCCGTGGACGGAGGAGGTGGCGGCGGTGCTGCTCACCTGGTTCCCCGGGCAGGAGGCGGGGGCGGCGCTGGCGGACGTGCTGTTCGGGGACGCCGAGCCGGGCGGGCGGCTGCCCACGACGTGGCCGAAGCGGCTGGAGGACGCTCCCGTGGTGGACGTGACGCCGGTGGACGGTGTGCTGGCGTACGAGGAGGGCGTCTCGATCGGGTACCGGGCCTGGGAGCGGTCGGGGCGCGCGCCCGCGTTCTGGTTCGGGCACGGCCTGGGCTACACGACCTGGTCGTACGACTCGATCGCGGCCGAGGGGACGACCGTCACGGTCGCCGTCACCAACACCGGCGACCGCCCGGGCCGCGAGGTCGTGCAGGTGTACGTCGCCGGGGCGCTGGCCGGCTTCGACGTGGTCGAGGCCGCGCCCGGGGAGACCGTGCTCACCACGATCTTCCTGCCGGAGCGGGCCTTCCAGGTCTGGGACGGCGGCTGGCGGACGGTCGAGGGCGAGCACGCGGTGGAGGCGGGCCCCAGCGTGGGCGATCCGCGCCTGTCGGCTACCGTGAAGGTGTAAGCCGCGCGAGAAATGGCCGGGTCGCGTTTTCCGTACTGCACCAGTTGGTTTGTATCCTTCAGAGCATGGCAAAGTCCGAGGAACCAGAGAAGCCGGGGCGCATCAAGCAGCTCCGCATGATCGCGCAGATCATCAAGCAGGCCAACCCCAAGGGGATGCCCATAGTCTTCCTCTCGGCGGTGGGCACGCTGGCGGTGGTCGTCGTGATCGGCCTGGTCACGGACTACCTGTGGTATTCGGTGTTCATCGGCGTGCTGGCCGCGCTCACGGTCGGTCTGGTGGTGTTCGGGCAGCTCGCCCAGAAGGCTCAATACTCGATCCTGCACGGCCAGACCGGCGCCGCGGCGGCGGTGCTGCAGGGCATGCGCGGCAACTGGCAGGTCACCCCGGCCATCGCGGTCAACCGCGACCAGGACCTCATCCACCTCGTGGTCGGCTTCCCCGGCGTCGTGCTGGTGTCGGAGGGCCCCGGCAACCGGGTGGCGAAGATGCTGGCGGCCGAGAAGAAGCGGGTCGCCCGAGTGGTGCTGGGCATCGAGATCTACGACGTGCAGTGCGGTGACGGCGAGGGGCAGGTGCCGCTCGGCAAGCTGCAGCGCCACATCATGAAGCTGCCGCGCAACCTGAAGAAGCCCGCGGTCAACGAGGTGAAGGACCGCCTGCGCTCGCTGCCGAAGAACATGCCGATGCCCAAGGGTCCGATGCCCAGGGGCGCCCGCATGCCGCGCGGCCCCAAGATGCGCTAGTGCTGTCGGGTTCGTCGCGGGCCAACCGCTGGTGGTGGGACGGCAACGCCGACGACTACCAGGTCGAGCACGGCGAGTTCCTGCGTGACACGGGGTTCGTCTGGTGCCCCGAGGGCGTGGACGAGGCCGACGCGCACCTCCTCGGCGAGGTGCGCGGCCGGCGTGTGCTGGAGATCGGCTGCGGGGCGGCGCAGTGCGCGCGGTGGCTGGTGACGCAGGGGGCGCGGGTGGCCGCGTTCGACATCTCGCACCGGCAGCTGCGCCACTCCCAGCGCATCGACCTCGACACCGGGCTGCACGTGCCCGTGGTGCAGGCCGACGCCGAGTCGCTGCCGTTCGCCGACGACGCCTTCGACCTGGCCTGCTCGGCGTTCGGCGCGCTGCCGTTCGTGGCCGACCCGCTCGCGGTCTTCCGCGAGGTGCGCAGGGTGCTCAGGCCGGGCGGCCGGTTCGTGTTCTCGGTGAGCCATCCGATCCGCTGGGCGTTCCCCGACGATCCGGGGCCGCGCGGGCTGACGTCCGACCGGTCCTACTTCGACCGCTCCCCCTATGAGGAGCAGGACGAGAGCGGCACGGTCACGTACGTCGAGCACCACCGCACCATGGGCGACTGGGTGAGCCTGCTGGTCGCCTCCGGGCTGAGCGTCACCGGGCTGCTGGAGCCCGAGTGGCCCGAGGGGCACGAGCGGGTGTGGGGCGGCTGGAGCCCGCTGCGCGGCCGCCACCTCCCCGGCACAGCGATCTTCAGCTGCGCGCATACCTAGCGGCCATGGCGTGGAAGACCTCCTTGGGCTCCCAGCGCCGCTCGTCGAGCATCTTCACCACGCCGTACGAGCCGATGTCGTTCTCGCCGGCGCGGTTGTAGGACGCGAACGTGAACCAGAGCGCGGTGTCCACGCCCTCCTGCTCGAAGACGTCCATCAGCTCGGTGAAATAGCGCACCTGCTCGCCCTCGTCGCGCACGGCGCCGTCGGGCACCACCCACGCCGAGCCGCCGAGCTCCCCCGCGCCGCGGTAGGCGCACGTGCCGAACTCGGTCACCGCGACCGGCTTGCCGTGCTTGAACTGGGCGCGCAGCTCGTCCACGAAGTTGTGGGCGTTGTAGGAGGCGCGGTAGGCGTCCACGCCCGCCACGTCGAACGGGGCCCAGTCGACCGGCTCCCACGGCCCCGACGCGTAGCTCAGCCTGCCGCCGAACAGCGGCCGCACGGTCTCGGCCACCTTCGCCAGGTAGCCGTTGAAGCGGGGCATGGCCTTCATCAGGGACGTCCACCACTCGACGTCGCCGCTCATCATGGCGGTGAGCCGGTCGCGATAGCCGTCGCCCTCGATGAAGCCCTTGCCGAAGGCGGTGATCTCGCAGCCGGTGACCAGCACGATGTCGGCGCCGTCGCGGCGCAGCCCCTCGGCGCGGCCGGCCACGTCGGCGAAGAGCTCGAGCATCTCGTCCTGCGTGAGGTCCACGGGGAACGGGGTGAACCAGATCTCCAGCCCGGCCGCCGCGGCCTCCCTGGCCGCCGCCTCGACGCGCTCGGGGTCGCGGCCGGAGATGCGCACCGACGCGCAGTGCAGGTCCTCCGCGATCGTGCGCATGTCGCGGCGGACGTCCTCGATGTGGAACGACGTGCGGCTCAGGTCGTCGCCCGGGAGGAACCCGACGTCATAGTTGATCCCCTTTTTCATGACTTATCCCCTTTTGTTGTGAGCCCGTGTTCCAGGAGGTCGAAGGCCAGCTCCACGTCGCCCGCCAAGCGTCCGCCCGCCTCCTCCAGGGGCTGTCCCGCGGCGATGCGCTGGAAGAACGCCTCCTGGACGGTGGTGACGGCGGCGGTGATCTGCGCGGCCATGAGCTGCGCGGTCAGGTCATCGCCGGGATGAGCCTCCTTGAGTGCTTCGGCCAGCTCGTACCGCTCGCTCATGCGCACCCCGTGCAGCGCGCCCATCAGGGCCGGGCTCGAGGAGATGACGCGGACCGTGGCCAGCAGGGACTCCACGTCCACCTCGCCCGCACCCTGGGCGGCCTGCGCCCGGTAGTGCTCGCGCAGCGCGCCGAGGGGCGTGACCCCCTCGGGACGCCCGGCCACAATCGCGGCCAGGTCGTCCTTGACGCCCTCGGTGACGAGGCAGTCCTTGGTCGGGAAGTAGTTGAACAGCGTCACCTTGGCGACCCCGGCCGCCTCGGCGATCTCGTTGACGGTCACCGCGTCGTAGCCGCGCTCGTCGAACAGGCGCAGCGCCACCTCGGCGATCCGCCGCCGCGTCTGCTCCTTCTTCCGCTCCCTGAGCCCCATGAGGACAGCATAAAGCGAACCAGGTTCATTTTTAAACCCGGTATGGCTTTCCTCGCCGAAGAGCTACATGCGGACGACCATCGTGTTGGACACGCGGTCGTGCACCCCGCGGTGGTCGCGGTCCCAGATGAGGGCGGGCACGGCCAGGCACAGCAGCAGGGTGCGCACCAGCACGGGCAGCCAGCGGGGGTTCCCGCCGTCCATCGCGGCCACCCTGATGCCGGCCAGCCGGTGCCCGAAGGTCTGCCCCATGAACCCGACCAGGATCAGGTACTGCACGGCGAAGACGACCGCGGGCGCCCACGGCTGCTCGGCGGGGTTCATCCTGAGCAGCAGCTGCACGACGGCCCACGTGCAGATCATCCAGTCGATGACCAGCGCGGCGATCCTGCGGCCCCAGCCGGCGATCGACCCGCTGCCCTCCTCGGGCAGGCCCAGGCGCTCACCCGGGTAGCCGAGATCGATCCCGGCGGACCTGATCCCGCCCAGCCAGGTCTGCGTCCACCGAGGCCCCTTGCTGCTCATGTCCTCAACGGTATCCGCCTGGAGTGCCGGTCCGCGTCGTGACCCAACCGCGTCGCAAACCGGCCATCATGTACGCCATGCCACACGGGGATGACCTTGATGCGCGCTTCAACGAGCTGGTCGCGCAGATCGACGAGGAGCAACAGCGCAGGATGCGGGCCGCGGCCGTCAAAGGCGCGAAAGAGCAGCGGCGTACCGACCGGTTACAGAGACGCTCGGGCTTATCCGAGAGACAGGCGGCCCCGCGGCGGCGGATCGGGCGGGCCTGGATCGCGATGGCCGTGATCACGGGGCTGATCGCGGCCGCGGGCGTGGTCGTGACCTTCCGCCCCGACCTGCTCACCCCCTCGGGCGCGGTGCCCGAGGAGCCGGCGCCCAAGGACGCGGTGATCGCGGCGCCGTCGGGCGAGGTCTCGCCGAGTCCGGTGGAGAACCCGGGTGACGATCAGGCGGACGGGGGCGGCGAGGAGCCGGCGAGCCCGTTCGCCGGGTCGCCCGCCGAGAAGTACGCCGACGGGGTCGCCGGGTTCGTGATGCCGGAGGCCAAGGCGCTGGGCGGGCTGTCGAAGAAGGACGTGGCCAAGGGGCTGAAGCGGACGCGCGAGCTGCTCGCGGCGGCCTTCCTGGACAAGAAGACGCTCATGGGCGGCAGGCCGTCGGCGTTCATCAAGCTGCTCGACCCCGACCTGCGCGAGTGGTTCCTCGACGACCTCAGGAAGAAGAACAAGAAGAAGGACGCCGCGGCCTTCGTCGTCCAGTTCGCCAAGGGCACGGCCGACTTCTCCACCGATGTGATCAAGGTGCACGGGCGCGTCAAGCTGGGCACGTTCAAGGAGCGTGGCCGGCGCGGTGCCGAGGTGAAGCTGAACCACTTGGTCGTCTACGCCGTGCACCGCCCGGACCAGCCGGACGCCACCATCCGGGTCGTCACGCATCCGATCGGCGGCATGCGGTTGTACCGCGAAGCCGGGCGGCTGGTCGTGTGGCCGGTGAAATGGGGGAACGACAGCACCCCCGCGCGTTGCGACACGCACGACGGCTTCATTCACCCCGAGTACGACGACACGCCTCGGAGCACGGTGGCGCCCACCGGCGCGCCTACGGATCCGTACGAGCTGAGAGAGGACAATCCGAAGGGTTGCGCCACGTCGCAACCCACCTGACCTGCGTAACATGTGTGAAACAAACGAGACACCATACGGAAACGGCCGCGTCCTAGCGTCGGCATGATGGCCAGTCCCCAGGGAGGTTCGAGAGTGTTCAACTCCGCCGACGACGTCCTGAAGTTCATCAGTGACGAAGGGGTGCAGTTCGTCGATGTCAGGTTCACCGACCTGCCGGGGACGACGCACCACTTCACCTTCCCGGTAGAAAACTTCAGCGCGAGTGTCTTCACCGACGGACTCATGTTCGACGGCTCGTCGATCCGAGGCTTTCAGGCGATCCACGAGTCCGACATGCTTCTGCTGCCCGACCCGTCCAGCGCGGTCGTGGACCCGTTCCGCCAGCACAAGACGCTCAACATCAACTTCTTCGTGCACGACCCGCTGACCGGCGAGGCCTACAGCCGCGACCCGCGCAACGTGGCACGCAAGGCAGAGGAATACCTCAAGGGCACGGGCATCGCCGACACGGTCTACTTCGGCCCCGAGGCCGAGTTCTACATCTTCGACGACGTGCGCTTCGAGACGAGGCAGAACGCCGGCTACTACTACATCGACTCCATCGAGGGCGCCTGGAACACCGGCAAGTCGACCGAGGGCGGCAACCTCGGCTACAAGCCGCGCTACAAGGGCGGTTACTTCCCGGTGCCGCCGATGGACCACTTCACCGACCTGCGCTCCGAGATGGTGCGCAACCTCATCGAGTGCGGCATCGACGTCGAGATGCAGCACCACGAGGTCGGCACGGCGGGCCAGGCGGAGATCGACTTCAAGTTCGGCACGCTGCTCAAGACCGCCGACAACCTGATGCTCTACAAGTACGTGATCAAGAGCACGGCCCTCGAGTACGGCCACACGGTCACGTTCATGCCCAAGCCCATCTTCGGCGACAACGGCTCGGGCATGCACTGCCACCAGTCGCTGTGGAAGGACGGCTCGCCGCTCTTCTACGACGAGGTCGGCTACGCGGGCCTGTCCGACACGGCCCGCTACTACATCGGCGGCCTGCTCAGGCACGCCCCGTCGCTGCTGGCCTTCACCAACCCGACGGTCAACTCCTACCACCGTCTGGTCCCCGGCTACGAGGCCCCGGTCAACCTGGTCTACTCCCAGCGCAACCGCTCGGCCTGCGTCCGCATCCCGATCACGGGCTCCAACCCGAAGGCCAAGCGCATCGAGTTCCGGGTGCCCGACCCGTCGTGCAACCCGTACTTCGCGTTCTCGGCCATGCTGATGGCGGGCCTCGACGGCATCCGCAACAAGATCGAGCCGCCGGAGCCGGTCGACAAGGACCTCTACGAGCTGCCGCCGGAGGAGGCCCGCAACATCCCGCAGGTGCCCGGCTCGCTGCCCGAGGTGCTCAGCGCGCTGGAGGCCGACCACGACTACCTGCTCGAGGGCGGCGTGTTCACGCCTGACCTGATCGAGACGTGGGTCTCGTACAAGCGGGAGAACGAGGTCGACCCGATCCGGCTGCGTCCGCACCCGCACGAGTTCGAGATGTACTACGACGTCTAGCGGTTGCGGGGCCGCGTCCACGGCCGCCCTGGTCGACTCCTCGGAGTCCGGCCAGAGGCGGCCGTCGCGTTCGGCGGCTCTGCCCCGTACGTTCAGCGATCGGCGCGGCCATGCCGGTATCCGATCCGATATTCGATCCCCTGCCGGTGGAGTTGCCAGGCGACGGTGACCGCGACGGCGGCCCCCACGGTGAGCAGCTGGACCGGTTCGAGGCGGTTGCTCTCGTGCCACGCCAGAGGCATCCAGGTGATCGCCGCCACGTAGACGAGGTTGGCGAGCCACAGGATCGCTGCGGCGATGGGGAGGATGTGACGCATTGGGCCCCCCTTTGTACGGTGCGGAAGGCTTTCCGCTACTCGTAGCATCGCCCAAATAATCATCGAAATACATTGTGGCGAAGATCGCGCCGAGTAAAAGAACTCGCCGCCGCGAGCTGACTACCGAGAGTAGTCGTTGAATTACCGCGCAATATGGCGAATCCCGCTTTTGGGGCTATTCCGATTCCTCTACTTCAATGCGGACAAGTTCCTTGAAGCGCCTGCCAGCTTCGGCCGCCTCAGCCTCGGCCTGCTCCTGCAACCGCCGGACACGCTCACGCTCCGAATCCCTGAACTGCTCCAGGATCGCCCGCCGCCGCGCCGGAAGCTTCGCCAGCAACGCGTCGACCTCCGGGTCCTCGGCGAGAGCGGCAAGCGTGCTGCCCGCGCCACCCGGCACCAGACCGGCCAGCCGCAGCGCCTCGTCCCGGTCGATGTCGAGCGTCGCCGCCAGCGCGAACACCGTGTCCGGCTGCGGCTTCGCCGACCGCAGCCGATGAATGGTGGCCCGGTCGACGCCCGACTGCTCCGCCAGCTTCAACTGGGTCCAGCCGCGCCTGATCCGCTCATGATTGACGCGGTCGTAGAAGGGCCGCGCGGGACCCGCCCGCCTGCCGTCTTCACCCATGTTGCAAGTTGTAGCACAGCTGTGGCACCCCGAGGCTTTCAGCTTCAACATCAACTCATTTTTGCGCTGACCGGTGCTGCTCATTGCTGTAATGATGTTGCATGTTGTAGCGTCCGGGGCACGGATGCAACATCTCGCTATACCGGGGAGGTGGCATGACCCCCATGACCGAAAAGACCCTGCCGCCGGGCCTGCACCCCTTTCGTCACCAGAGGCCCCGATGGATCCCACTGCGGTGATCGTCGCCCTCATCGGCGCGCTGGCGAGCATCGCCGCGGCCGTCGTCGCCGCTGTCGCCACCGCCAGGAGCGCCGGCAGGAGCGCCGAGTCCGCCGAGCGCGCCGCTCTGCACCAGGTCGAGGCCGACGCCTACAAGCGGGCCCGGGAGACGTACGAGGGCGCTATGGCCCGCATGGAGAGCGAACTGGAGCGGCAGGCACGCGAGCTGGACGTGCTGCACAGGCAGATGGCCCGCAGGGCCCGCCGGCGACGCGCCGCCGGCCTGGTCCGGTGGGCCATGAGGAAGCCGTCTGAAGGACCGAGCGGCTAGAACTCGAACCGGGGAGAGGACGGGGTCAGGATCGCTGTCTTCGAGGCGCCGGTCCAGACGGCGGCCAGCTCGTCCGCGACGGTGGCCGTCAGGCGTTCGACGTCCGCACCGGCCGTGTCGTGCAGCGCCTCCGCGACGATCAGGACGTCGGTGGTCGTGTCGCGGACGGCCGAGTGGCCGCTCTGGCGGTTGGTCCAGCGGCGGGCGTGCGCCCTGCCCTCCGCGTCGGCGAAGACGACCTCGCCGGGCGGCGGGTGCTCCGTCTCGCCGGAGAAGGTCAGGTACGTCTCGTCGCCCGCCGCGTACCTGACCTCCACGTACTGCGAGATCTTGGAGAGGTCGAACACCGCCACCGGGACGGCGTACGCGATGGAGACCGCGTTACAGAGGTCGATCAGCGGGTGCAGGCGCGGCAGCGCGCCTTCCTTCCTGAAGCGCCGCAGCAACGACTCCGACGCGCAGCGGTACTGGGTCGGCTTGAGGCCCATCTTCGAGAACGCCCGCCGCCACGCCTGGATCTCCGGCAGCTCGCCTTCCGAGGAGGTCGCGAGCCGCTTGGCGGCGAGCTCGGCGAACCGGGCGACCTGGTCGTCAACGGAGACGTCCGCCGTGATGCCCTTCGCGACGAGCACCCCGGGGACGAGCTCGGGGAAGTCACGCCAGATGTCACTCGAATGCTGGAAACGCACGGTCACCTCGTCATAGCACCACTTGAGATCGATCACGATACTCGCGTCGGGCCCGTGGCGGCGGGCGGAGCGGCGGTGCGGGCGCGGCGGGCGGCCAGGCCGTAGCAGGCGCAGGTCAGCGCGGTCAGGACGGCCGCCGTCGGCAGGGGGTGGCTCACGACGCCCATGACCGCCACGCCGAGGGTGGCGCCGACCTGGCGGAAGGCGTTCAGGACGCCGCCCGCCGTACCGGCCGTGCCCGGGGGCGCGCTGTTGATCATGCCCGCCATCAGCGCGGGCAGCACGAACGACAGCCCGAACCCCATCACCACCAGCCACGGCGCCGCCACGTCCGTCAGGGCGACCCCCGTCAGGCCGGCCGCGAGCAGGGCGAGGCCGCCCAGGATCGGCGGGCGGGGGCCGTAGCGGGCCACCAGCCGGCCGGTGAGCAGCGGGTTCACGGTCATGGGGAGGGTCAGCGGGAGGAAGGCCAGCCCGGCGGCCAGCGGGGCCAGGTGGCGGGTGTCCTGAAGGAGGAGGGTGAGGACGAACAGGGCGCCGGCGAAGGCGAAGTTGGCCACCGTGCCCGCCAGCAGCTCGGGCCAGGTGGCGGCGAGCAGGCCGCCCGGCAGGGCCGGCGCCTTGCTGCGGCGCTCCGCGAGCACCACCGCCGCCAGGGCGACCGCCGCCAGGATGCCCGCCACCGTCGAGGCGTCGATCAGGGCCTCCGCCACCAGTCCCAGGAACGCGCAGGCCAGGGCCTGCACCCGCCAGTCGATCAGGCGGTGGCCGCGCGGCGAGCGGACCCGGCGCATGGCCAGCAGGCTGATCAGGGCGATGGGCGGGTTGAGCAGGAACACGGCGCGCCAGCCGGACAGGTCCACGAGGAGGCCGCCGAGCAGCGGGCCGGCGGCGAGCGCGGTGCCCGTGATGGCGGCCCAGAGGCCGGTGGCGCGGGCGCGGGCGGCCGGGTCGGGGAAGAGCTGCGGGAGCAGGCCCAGCGAGCCGCCCGTGCAGAGCGCCCCCGCCAGGCCGAGCAGGGCCCGCAGCGCGATCAGCACGCCCAGGTGCGGGGCCGCGGCGCTCAGCAGCGAGATCACGCCGAACGCCGCCACGCCGGCCTTGAAGATCCGGGCCGCGCCGTACCGGTCGGCCACCGCTCCCCCGGTGAGCAGCGCGGCGGCGAAGGCGACCGTGTACGCGTTCACCGCCCACTGCTGCCCGGCCAGCGAGCCGCCCAGCGAGGCCCGCAGGTCGGGCAGCGCGATCGTCAGCACGGTCGTGTCGAGGATCACGAGGAAGTAGGCGAGGGAGAATCCGAACATCATGCCCCTCAGCGTGCTGAAACGCCGCATCCACCCTCAACAGGCGCGGTCTGAGGGGGCGTTCGGAAAAACCGTATGCTGCTTTCTATGGACTTGCGCCAGTTGCGGGGTTTTGTCGCGGTGGCCGGGGCGGGCACCGTCACCGAAGCGGCGAACACCCTCGGTCTCGCCCCCGCGTCCGTGTCCGAGCAGGTGCGCAGGCTCGAGCAGAGCCTCGGGGTGACCCTCTTCGAGCGCACTCCTCAGGGGATGCGCCTGACCGAGCGGGGCGCCACGCTGCTGGCGCGGGCGCAGGAGCTGCTCGACCACGCCGACGAGGTACGCCGCGCCGTCACCGGGCAGCGCCGCCGGGTGACGATCGGCACGCTGGAGATGCTGGCCGCGGCCCGGCTGCCCGCCGTGATCCGCCTCCTGTCGGAACGCCGCCCCGACCTCGACGTGGCCGTGCGTACCCTGACCAGGGGGGCGCTGCTGGCCGGGGTGACGAGCGGCGAGCTGGACGTGGCCCTGCTGCTGGACACGGGGCTGTGGGTCGGCGGGCTCGGCTTCACCATGCCCGAGGACACGGGCTCGGGGGCGGCCGCTGGATCAAGGGCGCCCGACCTGGACTTCCTGGATGTGGGCGAGGTCAGGCTGTCGCTGGTCGCGGCGCCGGGCGGTGACCGGGAGCCGCTGCTGGTCAGCGCCGCCGGCTGCTCGATCCGGCTGGCGGCCGAGCGGGCGTTCGGCCCGGAGGTGCCGCGCAGGGAGCTGACCGGCATCGCGACCGCCCGCGAGTGGGCCAGGCAGGGGCTCGGCAGCGCGCTGCTGCCGGACTTCGCGCTGGAGCCCGACCTGGCCTCGGGCGCGCTCGTGGAGCTCGACTTCGACGCGCCGGCGCTGGCGCTGCGGCTGGTCTGGCTGCGCGGCCGCGAGCCCGCCCTGCGCGACGTCCTCTACGCCATGAGCGCCTGACGAACTTACGGGCGCTTGAGGTGGTAGACCACCTGGGGATAAAGAGGGCTGTCCGGGGCGAGCCGCGGGTGGTCGAAGTCGGCCAGGTGGGTCATCCCCAGGCGCTTCATCACGGCCTGGGACCGGGTGTTGCGCTGGGCCGTCATGGAGATGATCTCGTCCAGCCCGGCCTCGTCGAACGCGTACCTGACGGCCTCCCTGGCCGCCTCGGTGGCGTACCCGTGGCCCCAGGCCGGCCGCGCCAGCCGCCACCCCACCTCGCAGGCGGGCAGGAACGGCGCGTCGAACGACGGCCAGATCAGACCGGTGGCACCGATGAACTCCCCGCTCTCGCGCACCTCCAGCGCCCACCACCCGTAGCCGTGCCTGTCGAACTCCGCCTCGATCTTGTCGACCATGCGGTCGCTCTCGGCGCGGGTGAGCGAGGCCGGGAAGTGCTCCATCACCTCGGGGTCGGCGTTCATGGCGGCGAAGGGCTCCCGGTCCTCGTCGCGCCATCTGCGCATGATCAATCGCTGGGTCCGCATCCGAGCCACGATAGTGCGGGACGGGCGTTCACAGCACGCGGCTGAGGAAGGCCTTGGTGCGCGGGCTGCTCGGATTGTCCAGAACGTCCGCGGGCGTGCCCGACTCGACCACGACGCCGCCGTCCATGAACACCACCCGGTCGGCCACCTCGCGCGCGAACCCGACCTCGTGGGTCACCACGATCATGGTGAGCCCGTCCTCGGCGAGCCCCTTCATGGTGGCCAGCACCTCCCCCACGAGCTCGGGGTCGAGCGCGCTGGTCGGCTCGTCGAAGAGCATCAGCTTGGGCCGCATGGCCAGCGCCCTGGCGATGGCGACCCGCTGCTGCTGCCCACCGGACAGCTGCCTCGGGTAGCTGCCCGCCTTGTCCTCGAGGCCGACGCGGCGCAGCAGGGCGAGCGCCTGTTCCCTGGCCTGCTCGCGCGACTCGCCGCGGACGCCGACCGGCGCCTCCATGACGTTCTGCAACGCCGTGAAGTGCGGGAACAGGTTGAACTGCTGGAAGACCATGCCGATCTCGCGGCGCTGGCGGGTGATCTCGCGCTTGCGCAGGTGCCGCACCTTGCCGCCGGACGCCTCGAACCCGATCAGCTCGCCGTCGACGTGGATGGCGCCGCCGTCGATGGTCTCCAGGTGGTTCACGCAGCGCAGGAACGTCGACTTGCCGGAGCCGGACGGGCCGAGGATGACCACGACCTCCCCCGGCTGGACGTCCAGGTCGATGCCCTTGAGGACCTCGAGGTGGCCGAAGTGCTTGCGTACGGCGCGGGCGTGGACCATGGGGACGGTCACGGCGTCACCTTCTTGGGAGAGCGGAACATGAGGAAGGCCCAGAAGCTCTGCGGGGCGTTCCTGGTGGCGCCGCGCGCGTAGTGGCGTTCGATGAACGACTGGCCGACGTACAGGATCGAGGTGATCACCAGGTACCAGACGCACGCCACGATGAGCAGCGGGATGGTCTGGAAGGTGCGGTTGTAGATCGACTGCACCGTGTAGAGCAGGTCGGCCAGCGCGATGACGCTCACCAGCGACGTGGCCTTCAGCATGCTGATCACCTGGCTCCCGGTGGGCGGGATGATGAAGCGCATGGCCTGGGGCAGCACGATCCTGCGGAAGGTACGCGCGTTGCTCATGCCGAGCGCCGAGGCGGCCTCGGTCTGGCCGGGGTCCACCGACATGAGCCCGCCGCGGATGATCTCGGCCATGTACGCGCCCTCGTTCAGCCCGAGCCCGAGGATGGCCGCGAGCAGCGGGGTGATGAGCTGGTTGGTGTCGGCGCTCAGGAACTCCGGACCGAAGGGGATGCCGAAGGAGATCTTCGGCAGCAGGTACGACAGGTTGTACCAGAGCACGAGCTGCACCAGCACCGGCGTGCCACGGAAGAACCAGACGTAGAGCCCGCAGGCGCCCCGGGCGACCGGGTTCTCCGAGAGCCGGCCGATCGCCAGCAGCACCCCGAGGACCACGCCGACGACCATCGCGATCACGGTGAGCAGCAGCGTGGTGAAGATGCCCTGGCCGATGATCTGCGCGTTGACGTACCTGAAGACCACGTCCCACTGGAAGTTGGGGTTCGTGACCAGCAGGCTGACGAGCTGGGCCGCCAGCACCAGCAGGACGATCGAGGCGACCCAGCGCAGCGGATGGCGGGTGCGCGAGGCGCCCGCGACGTCGACTTCCGGCAGGCTCATGACGCCGCCAGGTTGACGCCGGCCTTGTCCAGCTTGTTGTCGGACGTGCCCCACTTATCCATGATCTTGGCGTAGGTGCCGTTGTCCATGAGCTTCTGGATGCCGTCCTTCAGCACGTCACGCAGCGGCGAGTCCTTGGCGACGACGGCCCCCTGGTAGAGGTCGTCGAACCCGTTGCTCTGCCCCTTGCCCGCCAGCTCCAGCTTGCCGCCGGCCTGCGCCACGAAGTACGTGAGCGGCGCCTGGGAGGAGAAGAACCCGTCCGCCCGGCCCGAGCTGACCGCCAGTACCGAGGTGGGCTGGTCCTTGTACGACTGCACGGTGATCTTCGGCTTGCCCTCCTTGGCGCACGTCTCGGACTGGCCCTTGATCACCGCCTCGGCGGAGCCGCCGGCCATGACCGAGATCTTCAGCCCGCACGTGTCCGCCACCGAGTTGATCTTGTGCGGGTTGCCCTTCGGCACGGCGAAGACGACGAACTCCTTGACCCAGTCCACGAAGTCGTTGGACTTCTGCCGGTCCTGGAAGTCGCCCACCGGGCCGATGGCCACGTCGTAGCGGCCCGAGGCGATGCCGGTGAGCTGGCTGGGCAGGCCGTCCACGGTGACGTGCTCGATCTTGACGCCGAGCACCTGGCCGAGCGCCTCCGACAGGTCGGCCGCCGCGCCGGTCATGGATCTGCCGTCCGCCCCGGCGATCTCGTACGGCGGGAAGGAGCCGTTGTTCACCGAGACCAGCTTGCCCGCGCTCTTCACCTTGTCGGGCAGCCGGTCGTACAGGGCCTGGTCCTTGCCCTGGGCGGCCACGGCGCCGGAGGCGGCGGGCTGCGAGCTCAGGGCCCCCTCCGCCTCCTCGGGGTTGGCGCCGCAGCCCGCCAGCAGGAGGGCGGCGCCGAGCAGGGCAGCCGTCGCGTACTTAGACATGTCGCTCCAATCGGGGGTCGACGGCGAAGCGCCGGTTCTCGAGGACGGGGAGGCTGAGGCGGGCTCGTTCGAGCTCTTCGGCCGAGGCGTCGGCCCACAGCAGGCCCGGCGCGTCGCCGAGGCGGGCCCGGGTGATGCCGAGCGGGTCGACGACCATGCTGGTCCCGATGTTGCGGCGGCCGCACTCGCCGGACGCCGCCGCGTACACGGTGTTCTCCAGGGCGCGGGCGGTGACCATGACCTCCCAGTGCCACTCCTTGGCCGGGCCGCGCACCCACGCGGTGGGCAGCGCGATGACCTGGGCGCCCTGGTCGGCCAGGAGCCTGGCCAGCTCGGGGAAACGCACGTCGTAGCAGGTCATCATGCCGACCTTCCAGCCGGCGACGTCGATCACCACGGGCGCGTTCGTGCCGGGCACGACGTTGTCGGACTCGCGCCGGCCGAAGGCGTCGTACAGGTGCAGCTTGGTGTACGTCCCGACGATCTCGCCGTCCCTGGCGGCCACCAGGACGTTGAACACGCGGCCGTCGCCCGACGGGGTGTGCACGCCGGCGATCACGGTGGTGGACGAGCCGCGCGTACGCTCGACCAGCCCGCTGACGAACGGCCCGTCCAACGGCTGTGCGGCCTCGCGGATGCGCGTGGGCTCGTCGACGAAGAGCGCCATCGCGCCCTCGGGCAGCACCAGCAGGTCGGCGCCGCCTTCGACGGACCGGTCGATCAGGTCCTGGCAGGTCTTGAGGTTGTCCGTCCAGTCCTCCGAGGAGGCGAACTGTCCAACGGCGATTCTCATAGGTCGAAGACCTCCTCGGGTCGGATCGGGCGGGACGAGATTCCCTGGGCGTGGAGCTCTTCGCAGAAGGCGGCGACCATGGCGGCGTTGGGCGCGAGACCGTACGGCATCCAGTCGGGACCGAAGGTCCTGGCCGTCTCCATCAGGTCGGCGAGCAGCCACGGCGTGGTGTCGGCGAGCAGCCGCCGCCGGGCCAGCCAGTGGCGCTTGGACCGTTCGAACAGGTCCTGCACGGCCCGCGGCAGCCCCGGGTCGCGCTCGACGGCCTCGCGCTTCAGCGTCACCAGGTGGATGCCGGGCACGAAGCCGGTCTGCCGGTAGTAGGCCAGCTCGGCGGCCCGGTGGTCGGGGAGCAGGTGGCGGAAGCGGCTCTCGGAGGTGAACAGCTCGTCGGGCATGAACGGCGTCATGATCGCGTCGTAGCGGCCCTCGGCGAGCCCTTCGGCCAGGCCGTCGCCGGTCAGCGTGACGTTGTCGGGGAAGGGCACGGGGCCGACACGGTCCTTGCCGGTCTCGCCGGTGACCAGCGGGCCGACCGTCCACTCGATGCCCCCGATGTCCACGCCGGCGGCCCTGAGCAGGGCCCGCGTCCAGGTGTTGCCGGAGTCGGGCCAGCCGGTCAGGCCGATGCGGGCGCCCTTGAGCTCGTCGAACGAGGTCAGCTCGCTGTCGCGGCGGACGAGGACGCAGCGCTGCCGGAAGCCGCGCATCACGAAGACGGGCAGGCCGACCAGGCGGTCGTCGCCGGCGGCGCGGCCGAGCACGTACCTGCTGAAGGACGTCTCGCCGCCGTCCAGGCCCGGCTCGCTCAGGACGTCGGGGGTGACGGCGCGGGACTCGAGGTCCAGCTCGAATCCCTCGGGCCGTACCTGCCCCGTCGCCACCGGCACGAGATGGTCCCAATCCCGCAGACCTAGCCGAATACGCACAAACACCCCAAAAGTTCCCTTGCCGTGAATTGCTGGAAACCATATGTTCAGGCGAACACCCCACACAAGAAGATCTTTGTTGCTGAACAAAGATTTACAGGAGGTCACGTGGAAGCCAGCCGGCTGGCGCAGCAGATCGGCGAGCCGACCGCGCGCGGGATCGCCGCCGCTCTGACCGACCTGATCAGGCAGGGCACGGTCACGGCGCAGACGCGCCTGCCGACGGTGCGGAGCCTGGCCAGGGAGCTGGGCGTCAGCTCGGGGACCGTGGCCGAGGCCTGGTCGGAGCTGCGCAGACACGGGATGATCCAGACCGACCGCCGCCGCGGCACGGTGGTGCTCGGGCCGCCCGATGTGCCGCGTCCCATCCGGTACGAGCGCATCGGCCACTGGGGCGACCGGCTGGCCATCGACCTGGCCATCGCCTCGCCCGACCCGGCGCTGCTGCCGCCGCTGGAGGCCGCGCTGATCGCCGCCGCCGGCACGGACCGGCTCAACGACTACACACGTGAGACGATCACGCCGCGGTTGCGTGCCGCCGTGGAGCCGGCCTGGCCGTTCCCGGCGCGGGGCTGGCTCGCGGTGGGCGGCGGGTACGAGGGGGTGCAGCTGCTCTGCCAGACGACCGCGCTGCCCGGCGACAGGATCGCCATCGAGGAGCCGACCGGCGCCCGGCTGCTGGACATCCTGGAGACGATCGGCGTCCAGATCATCCCCGTGGCCTGCGACGAGCACGGGCCGATCCCCGGCGCGCTGGCCAGGGCGCTGCGGGCCAGGCCGGTGGCGTTCGTCTACCAGCCGCGCGGCCAGTCGCCCTGCGGCCACGCCGTGACCGCCGAGCGCTCCGCCGAGCTGGCCGATCTCCTGGAGCCGACGTCGACGCTGATCGTGGAGGACGACGGGATCGGCGAGCTGTCCGTCTCACCGATGGTGAGCATGGGGACGCGCTTTCCCGACCGTACGGTGCTGGTGCGCTCGTACTCCAAGTCGCACGGCCCCGACCTGCGCATCGCGGTTCTCGGCGGGGCGGCGGACGCGGTGGAGCGGGTGCGCGTGCTGCGGAGCTTCGGCACCGGCTGGACCAGCCGGATCCTCCAGGACACGCTGGCCCACCTGCTCGGCGACGGCGAGGTGCGGGCCCGCGTCGAACACGCCCGCGCGGTCTACGCGGGGCGGCGGGCGCGGCTGGCGTCGGAGCTGGCGGCACGCGGCGTGCGCACGGGCGGCCGGGACGGGCTCGTGCTCTGGGTGCCGGTGCGCGAGGAGTCGGCGGCGCTGGTCACGCTGGCCGCGCACGGGATCTCCGTGGCGGCGGGCAGCCGGTACGTCATCCGGCCGGCCACCGCGCACCACCTGCGGCTGGCCACGGCCAGGCTCACCGACGACGACACCGAGCTGGCGGACCTGGCCGACGTGATCACCCTGGCGGCCAGAGGGGGGCTCACCGCCGGGACTTGATGCCGGTGATGCGCCGGAGCACGTCCCACCAGAACGGCGCCCCGAACAGCAGCGCCACGTACGTCAGCAGGAAGCCGGGCCAGTGGCTCGGCGTGCTGATCCGGTCCCACCACAGGGCGCCGTTCCACCGGACGGACGGGTCGCCCTGCTCCGGGATCGACACGCTGACCAGCGACTGGCCGAGCATCTTGACCAGCGCGGGCTCGCTGAGCGTCTCGGTGACGCACGGCATCGGGTCGCCGCCCGTGCAGCGCGCCTTGAGCTCGTTGTACGCGTCCGGCCCCGACTCCGCGACGGCCGTCACCGAGGCGCGGAAGGCGTTGTCGCGCATCAGCGCCTTGGCGTACTCCAGCCCGTCCATGGTGAACACCAGCGTCACGAACAGGCCGAGCACGGCGACGACCCACTTGACGTAGCGCTTGTAGAGCATGGACAGCCGCTGCATCTCCCCGTCGAACCAGCTCTCCACGCCCTGCCTGAACCGGTCGAGGTCGCGCTGCGCCGTCTCCCACACGCCCTTGAGGTGGCCGTACAGGGGGCTGCGCATCTCCTTGAGCTTCGCCAAGAGCCCCTCGACGCCGTCCGGCTCGACCGCCGCCAGCTCCATCAGGGCCACCGCGAAGCGTCCTGGCGGGATGTTCGCGATGCTGGTCCGGCCGCTCTTCGGGTGGTCGATCCCCTGGACGCGCTGGTAGAACAGGTTGACCATGGCGTCCTCGGCCTTGGTCTCCTGCGCCGGCACCACGCCCGGCTCGGCGGGCGCGGGCTGGTCGCTGTGCTTGGGACGCGGGTCGCGGGCGAAGGGCAGCGACGCGAAGACGTCACGCACCTTGGCCGGCAGCCATGACCTGCCCTGCTTGTCGGAGCCGTCCATGGTGTCCCTGAGGTAGGCCCACAGGAACTTGCTACGGATGGCGAGCAGCCGCACGAACGCCTCGTTCAGGCCGCTCACCAGCAGCGACAGCAGCAGGAACGACACCACCAGGCCGAGGGCCAGATCCACGTAAACGGATAACACCGCGCCTTGATACACCCGCTGACGAGTCCGATCAAGCCCCGTAAAAAACTCGATCCACCACTTGTCGTGCGCGGCGCGTCACGCGGCGGTAGTCGTCCAGGAAGTCCTCCGAGCCGTCCGGCGGGTAGCCGAGCGTCTGGGCGATCAGCTTGCGCTCCCCCGCGTCACGCGGGACGCTGTCGCCGGCGCGGCCCTTCACCAGCATGATCGCGTCGCGGATGCGGGAGGCGAAGCGCCACGCCTCGGCGAGCACGGCCTCGTCGGCCGGCGCGAGCAGGCCCTCCCCCACGGCCGCGCGCAGGGCCTCGAGCGTACGGGTGGTGCGCAGCGACGGCAGCCCGCCCGCGTAGCGGAGCTGCAGCAGCTGGGCCACCCACTCCACGTCGGACAGCCCGCCCGGTCCCAGCTTGGTGTGCAGGGCCGGGTCGGCGCCGCGCGGCAGGCGTTCGGCCTCCATGCGGGCCTTGAGCCGCCTGATCTCCCTGACCGCGTCGTCGTGCAGGCCGCCCTGCGGGTAGCGCAGCTCGTCGATCATCGACGTGAACTGCTCGCCCAGCTCCCGGTCGCCCGCCGAGAACCTGGCCCGCAGCAGTGCCTGCGACTCCCACGGCGACGACCAGCGCGCGTAGTAGGCGCGGTAGGAGGCCAGCGTCCGCACCAGCGGGCCCTGCCGCCCCTCGGGACGCAGGTCGAGGTCGACGGTCAGCGGCGGGTCGGGGGCGGGCAGCGACAGCAGCCGGCGCACCTCGTTGGCCACGGCGAACGCGGTGTCCGTGGCCTCGCGCTCCGCCACCCCGGGCCGCGGCGAGTGGACGAACATGACGTCGGCGTCGCTGGCGTAGGAGCACTCCATGCCGCCGAGCCGGCCCATGGCGATGACGGCGAACCTCGTGACGTCCGGGACCTTGGCCAGGGCGGCGTCGAGCGCGGCCTGCAGGGTCACGTCGGTCAGGGCCGACAGGGCGCCCCCGACCGTCTCGATGTCGATGAGCCGGAAGATGTCGGCCACGGCCGTACGGAACAGCTCTTTCCTGCGCAGCGCCCGTACGGACGCCACGGCGGTCTCGGCATCGCCCGCGTGCCTGGTGACCGCCGCGGCGGCCTCGCCCCGCAGCGACTCCGGGGACCGGACGGCGAGCTCCTGGTCCGAGCCCAGCATCGCGACCGCCTCGGGCGCGTGCAGGATCAGGCCGGTCGCGTAGCGGCCGGCGCCGAGCACGCGCGCCATCCTGGACGCCACCGCCGTCTCGTCGCGCAGCAGCCGCAGATACCACGGCGTGCTGCCCAGTTTGTCGCTCACCTGCCGGAACCCGAGCAGCGCCCCGTCCGGGTCGGGCGTGTCGGCGAACCAGCCGAGCATGACGGGCAGCAGCGTGCGCTGGATCGCGGCCCGCCTGGACACGCCGGCGGCCAGGGCGGTGATGTGGCGCAGCGCCCCGGCGGGATCGACGTAGCCGAGCGCCTCCAGCCTGGCCTGGGCCGCCGTGGCCGACAGCCGCGCCTCCGACTCCTGCAGCCGCGACACGGCCTGCAGCAGCGGCCGGTAGAACAGCTTCTCGTGCAGCCGCCGCGCCTCCCTGGCGTGCCGCCGCCACCGCGCCGTGAACTCTCCCACCGGATCGGGCTGCATGCCGAGCGCCCGGCCCAGCCTGCGCAGGTCGGACTCGTCGGTGGGCACGATGTGGGTGCGCCGCAGCCGGTGCAGCTGCAGCAGGTGCTCCACCTGGCGCAGGAACGAGTACGCCTCGGCGAGACTGCGCGAGTCGTCACGGCCGACGTACCCGCCCCTGGAGAGCGCGGCCAGCGCGGGCAGCGTGGCCCTGCGGCGCAGCAGGGGGTCGAGCCTGCCGTGGACGAGCTGGAGCAGCTGCACCGCGAACTCGATGTCGCGCAGCCCGCCCGGCCCCAGCTTCAGCTGGCGGTCCCCTTCCGCGCGCACGTGCGCCTCGACCCGCCGGCGCATGGCCTGCACGTCCTCGACGAAGTGCTCGCGGGTGGCCGCCGACCACACCAGGTCGTTGACCGCCTCCACGTAGGCGGCTCCCAGCTCCATGTCGCCCGCGACCGGGCGGGCCTTGAGCAGCGCCTGGAACTCCCACGTCTTGGCCCAGCGCCGGTAGTAGGCCAGGTGGCTGCCGAGCGTGCGCACCAGCGGGCCCGACCTGCCCTCGGGCCGCAGGCCCGCGTCCACCTCCCACAGCGAGCCCTCGGACGTGGTGTCGGCGCAGGCCCGCATCATGGCCTGGGCCAGCCGGGTCGCGGTACGCAGCGCCTTGGTCTCGTCGGCCCCCTCCCGCGGCTCGGCCACGAAGATCACGTCTACGTCGCTGATGTAGTTGAGCTCCCTGGCGCCGCACTTGCCCATGCCGATGACCGCCAGGCGTACCTCGCTGTCGTCGATCTCGGCCCGCGCGATGGCGAGCGCGGCCTCCAGCGCGGCGCCGGCGAGGTCGGACAGCTCGGCCATGACCTCCGCGGGCGTGGCCTCCCCCGTGAGGTCGCGTGCGGCGAGATGCATCAGCCTGCCGCGGTAGGCCACGCGGAGCGCATTCAGCGGGTCATCGCCGGTGGCGGCGCCGGCGCCCCGGGCGTTGGCGGCTGCGGGACTCCCGCTGTCGGCGCTTCCGCTGGCGGCCACCTCCCCTGGCTCGGCGCCGACCGCCTTCAGGAACGCGGTCCGTGGGTCGCCCAGGTGTGGCTGGGCGAGGAGCGCGACCTGGCCGGGGTGGCGCACCAGGTGCTCGCCGAGGGCGGCGCTGACGCCGAGCACGGCCAGCAGCCGCGCGCGCAGGTGCTCGTCGCCGCGGACGGTGTCGAGCACGGCGGGCTCGCGCTCGGCCAGGCGGGTCAGCGAGACCAGCGCCTGGTCCGGGTCGGCCACGTCCACCAGGAACTCCAGGAGATCGTCCACGTCGACTCCCGCCTGACGGACGAGCTGGGCGGCCCTGGCGCCATCGGCGAACCCGAGCTTGGCGAGCCTCGCGGCGGTGGATTCGATCCTGGGCACCCCTCCATCTTGTCAGCCCGCTTCGGCATACCATAGGGAACGCAACGTTGCGTTGCATTTCTTCTGGAGGTGAGGTCCATGGTTCCCTCAACCGTCACGTGGGGGCTGCTGGCGGCGTGGGCGGTGCACGACGCCGAGGAGCTGGCGACCATGGCGGGCTGGACGCGCAAGGCCCGGGAGCGGTGGCCCTGGGTTCCCGAGGTGTCGCAGCGGCACGTGAACGTGGCCATCGGGCTCATGGGCGGTGTGGTGGCGGGGGCCTCGGCGCTGGGGGCGCGTACGGGCGGGCGGAGCCCGGTCTTTCAGGCCGCGCTGCTGGGGTTCGGGGCTCATGGGGTGGCGCACCTGGCGCAGGCGGCGGTGGCCCGGAGGTACACGCCCGGGGTGGTGACCGCGCCCGTGGTGGTCATCCCGTTCTCGGTGTGGGCCTGGCGGCGCCTGCGGGCCGACGGGGTGCCGGTGCGGGCGGGGGCGTCCGGCTGGCCGGGGGTGGCGGCGTTCCCGCTGCTCGTGGGCGGCGTCCACGTCCTGGCCCACGCGCTCACCCGCCCCCGGGCGCACGGGAAGGACACCCGGCCTCCGGCGCTCCGGAGGCCGGGGTTCAGGCGCGACCGCTGGTTCTGATCACCTCGGCGAACGCCTCCGCGACCGGCCGCCAGGTGGCGACGAGCGCGTTCTCGGCCGCCTTGACCTCGGCGTTCAGCTCCTCGGCCGTGTCCAGGCCGGACCCGGAGGTCCAGGAGGTGAAGATCTCCGGGGTGGCCTCGGGATGGAACTGCACCGCCCACGCGGCGGCGCCGAGCCGGTAGGCCTGGTTCGGATACTGGGCCCCGGTCATGAGCGGCACCGCGCCGTCGGGCAGCCGCGTCATGGTGTCCTGGTGATACTGGACGGCCACGGCCGTGCCGACCCCCGCCAGCAGCCGGTCGTCCGCCGCCGCGGGCAGCGCGACCACCTCGCGGGCGCCCACCTCGAGCCCGTTCGTGCCGCGTTCGACCGTGCCGCCGCAGGCCAGGGTGAGCAGCTGCGCCCCCAGGCAGATGGCCAGCGTGGGCGTGCTCTCGTCGACGGCCCGGCGCAGCAGGTCGCGGGTGGCGGGCTGCCAGGGGCTCCGCTCGTCCTCCCAGGCCGCCGCCGCACCGCCGAGCACGATCAGCCCGTCCGCCGGGCGCGCGGGAATCTCCTCGCCCAGGTACGGCCGTACGACGTCGCAGGCCGGCCCGAGCCATTCGCCGAGGTACCCGAGGCCCGCCTCGGCCTCGTGCTCGATCACGGTGATACGCATATCAGGCAATGTAACCGCCACGCGGGCGGGCGATCACCTGTGGGCCAGGCGTACCGTGGCCGGACGTTTCTCCCTAAGCTCCGACTATGGGATTCGAGTTCGACGATGTCGCCGGTCAGCGCATCGCGACGTTCGGAACGGGACCGCGCACGATCATCGCGGTCCACGGGATCACGGCCTCGCTGATGGCATGGGGCGCGGTGGGGCGGCGGCTGCCGGAGGGATGGCGTCTGGTCGCGATGGACCTGCGCGGTCGCGGGCACAGCGCCTCGCTGCCCGGCCCGTACGGGCTCCCGAGGCACGCCGAGGACGTCCTGCGCGTCGCCGACCACGTCGGGGCGGGTCCGGACGCGGTGCTGACCGGGCACTCGATGGGCGCGTACGTCGCCGCCCTGGCCGCCGCCGAACGGGACTTCGCACGGGTGGTGCTGGTGGACGGCGGCCTCCCCCTGCCGCCGCTGCCCGAGGACGCGGATGTCGACGCGGTCATGGAGGCCACGCTCGGACCGGCGATCGCCCGGCTGCGCCGGACGTTCCCCACCGCCGACGCGTACGTCGACTTCTTCAAGGCGCATCCGGCCTTCGCCGGACAGTGGAACGCCGACGTGGAGGCGTACGTCCGCTACGACCTGACGGGCCCCGAGGGTGCGCTGCGATCAAGAGCGGTGGAGGAGGCGGTGCTGCAGGACGGGCGCTGGCTGCGGCTGGAACCGGAGGCCATCGCGGCCGCCCTCGGATCCGTCCGGGCACCGCTCACCCTGCTCAGAGCACCCCGCGGACTGCTCAACCAGGACATCGGCTTCCTCCCCGACGATCTGGCCCTGCCCTGGGCCGCCCGCCTGCCGGGGCTGCGCGACGAGGTGATCCCGGACTGCAACCACTACACGATCCTGTTCGACGACCGCTGCGCGTCGGCCGTCGTCACCCACCTCACCTCTCCGGCCTGATCCCCCCTCGGCGGTCACCGGCGGTCGCGGCGGCTCCCCACCCCGTGACCGAACATGAACGCGAACTGACGGGTAGCTTAATGATCGCCGCCACCTGTTCCCTCATGTTGATCATGCCTCTTACGATCACGCCGCAACGATGGTCAAACCTCTCCCAGAGGCGCGCGAATCGGAGATCGAAGAGTGGCATTATCCCGCACCCGCGTCCACCGGACGACCCCGGCGGACCGGGCCATCGCGGCCGTGCTCTCCGTGGCACTGGCCGTAACCGTCGCGGACATCCCCACGGCGTACGCAGACACCCCCTCACCCCAACCCCCACAGGCGGCCATCCCGCCCGACCCCTCCACCGCTCCGGCCGGGCCCAGCGCGCCCGACGAGAGCTCGGCCAAGCTCACCGCCCGCCTCACCGGCAAGCGGGTCGAGATCGAATCGGCACGTACCGAGGCCTCCTCCACCTACGCCAACCCCGACGGCACCCTCACCGAGGAGATGTTCGCCGGGCCGGTCAGGGTGCGCGACGGCGCCGGGTGGAAGCCCGTCGATCTCGCGCTCACGGCGGCCGCCGACGGCACGGTAACCCCTAAATCGCACGGCAGGGCGCTGCGCATCGGCGGCGGCGCGAGCGGCGCCAAGCAGGCCGCGGCCGCCGGGACCGACCTGATCAGCGTGGCCGCCGGGGATGCCCGCGTGACCCTGCGCTGGCCGGGAGCGCTCCCGTCGCCGCAGGTGTCGGGCCAGAGCGTCACCTACCCCGGCGTGCTGCCCGGCGCCGACCTGACGGTCACCGCGACCAGGACGGGCGCCGAGCAGTTCCTGCTGCTCAAGCAGCGGCCCACCGCCCCGCTGTCCTACCGGCTCAGGCTGGACGCCCCCGGACTCAAGGCCCGCCAGGCCAAGGACGGCGGCGTCGAACTGGTGGGCAAGGGCGGCAAGGTCGCCGCGACCGTGCCCGCGCCCGTGATGTGGGACGCGCGGGTGGACCAGTCCTCCGGCGAGCACCCGCATCGCGCGCCGGTGAAGATGGAGGTGTCGGGCAAGGACCTCGTGCTCACGCCCGACCCCGCCTTCCTGAACGACCCCGCCACCGCCTACCCGGTCACCGTCGACCCGTCGGTCAACGTGGGCGAGGTGTTCGACACGTTCGTGCAGCAGGGCTACAACACCGACAATTCCGCCTCCACCGAACTCAAGCTCGGCAACAACGGCAGCGGGCAGATCGCCAAGTCGTTCATCACCTGGAACACCTCCGGCCTGGCCGGACAGAAGATCATTTCCGCCACGCTCAACCTGTGGAACTTCCACTCCTGGTCGTGCACGGCCAAGAACTGGGAGGTGTGGAGCGCCGACCAGGCCTCCGCCTCCAGCCGCTACCCGGGCCCCGCCATGGCGGCCAAGTACGCCACCTCCAGCCAGACCAAGGGCTTCAGCTCCAGCTGCGCCGACGGCTGGGTCAGCGCCAACGTCACGTCGCTGGCCCAGTACTGGGCGGACAAGGGCTGGGCCAAGTCCGGCATGGGGCTGCGCGCCTCGGACGAGTCCGACCCGTACGGATGGAAGCGGTTCAACTCCGGCAACGCGGCCTCGCACACGCCGTACATCGCGGTGACCTACAACGGCAACCCGAGCACGCCGCTCTCCGTCTGGACCAGCCCGAACAGCGAGGTGAACAGCACCCTCTACACCAACTCGGCGACGCCGCGGCTGTACGCCCACGTCGGCGACGCCGACGGCGGCAACGTGCGCGCCAAGTTCGAGGTGTACGACGGCAGCACCGCGGTCATCACCGGCCTGTACGGCGCGTACGTGGCCTCCGGCGGTTTCTCGGACGCCGCGGTGCCGGCCGGCAAGCTGGCCAACGGCCGCACCTACACGCTCAAGGGCTGGGGCAACGACGGCTCGCTGGACTCCCTGCAGCCCCAGTCCCGGCAGTTCACCGTCGACACCACGCGGCCGCCCGCGCCCAAGCTGACCAGCGGCTCCCACCCGGACTCCGGATGGCACGGCGACGCCGGCGAGGCTGCCTCGTTCACCGCCACACCGGCCGACTCCGACGTAGCCAAGATCGCCTACCGGCTCGACGACGGTGACACGGCCACGGCGGCCACGACCGGCGCGGCCGTCACGTTCACGGTGGCGCCGCAGGCCGCGGGGCCGCACACGCTGACGACGTACGCGCTGGACCGGGCGGGCAACGCCTCTGAGGCGGTGACGTACCGCTTCAACGTCGGGGCGGGCGCGCTGGCCGCGCCGGCCGACGGCACGCGTACGGCCCGCCGCACCGAGCTGGCCGCCACCGGGCGCGGCGAGTACGACCGGGTGACCTTCCAGTGGCGGCGCGCGTCGACCGACACCTGGGCCGACATCCCCGTCGCACAGGTGCTCGGCGCCGACGGCAAGCCGCTGACGGCCTGGCCGGTCGCGGCGAAGGTGGCCGACGGCACCGCGACGGTGTCGGGGCTGACCTGGAACCTGGTCGACCAGCTCGGCGGCGACGGCGCCGTCCAGGTCCGCGCCGTGTTCGCCAACGCCTCGGACTCGGCGAGCACGCCGGCCGCCGACGTGGTCGCGGACCGGCAGGCGTCGGGGGCCGAGACGCAGAACGTCGGACCGGGCAGCGTCAACCTGCTGACCGGCGACTTCCGGGTGGAGGAGAGCGAGGCCGAGCTGTTCGGCCTGGCGCTGTCGAGGACGATCTCCTCGCGCGACCCCAAGGCCGGCGCCAAGATCGCCTCTCAGGCGTCTCCGTTCGGCCCAGAATGGTCGGCCGGCGGCGTGTCGGACGTCGCCGACTCCGAGTACGCGGCGCTGCGCGAGACCTCCGCCAGCTCCGTCGAGGTCACCCTGGTGGACGGGACGCCCATCCAGTTCACCAAGACCGGCAGCGGCTGGAAGCCGGAGGAGGGCGCCGAGGACCTGACGCTGACCGGCTCCTACACGCTCAAGGACGCCGACGGCGTGGTCACCACGTTCACCAAGCCCTCGGGCGCGACGTCGTACCTGCCGGCCACGACGACCCCGCCCGGCGCGAACAACATCACCCGCTACGTCTACGAGGCCGCGAGCGGCGCCCAGCGGCTCAAGGCGGTCATCGCGCCCACCAGCGGGGTGTCCGACCTCGGCACGGACTGCGCACTGCCCTCGCCCAAGACCGGCTGCCGGGTGCTGGAGCTCGTCTACGCCACGCAGACCGGCGGCGGCGACTACGCGGGCCGGGTCAAGCAGGTGCTGTTCCACGACTCCGGCACGCCCGTGGCCGTCGCGCAGTACGCCTACGACGGCGCCGGCCGCCTGGTCCAGTCGTGGGACCCGCGCATCGCACCGGCGCTCAAGACGGCGTACGGCTACGACACCGGCGGCCGCCTCACCTCGCTCACCTCCCCGGGACAGCTCCCGTGGACGTTCGTCTACGACGCCGACGGCAGGCTGACCAGCGCGGTCAGGCAGGCGCTCAAGGCGGGCACGGCCGACCAGGTGGAGGGCGAGAACCGCACCTCCATCGTCTACAACGTGCCGCTGGACAAGGCCGCAGGTGGACCGGCCGACCTGCGGCCGCAGCACACCGCGGCCTGGGGGCAGCACGACAACCCCACCGACGCCACCGCCGTCTTCCCCGGCGACCAGATCCCCGACGGCCGCTCCTGGACCAGGGCCACCGTCACCTACCTCGACGCCAACGGGCGGCAGGTCAACCAGCTCACGCCGGGCGGCCACCTGTCGGCCACCGAGCACGACAAGTTCGGCAACGTCGTGCGCGAGCTGTCGGAGGGCAACCGCGAGCTGGCGCTCGGCGCCTCACCGCGCCTGGCCGAGCTCGGCCTCTCCGGGCTGCCCACGGCCGAACGGGCCGAGCTGCTGTCCAAGCGTTCGACGTACAACGACGACGGCACCCGGGAGCTGGAGACCCTCGGTCCGCTGCACGTCGTGTCGGTGGGCGGCGAGGACACGGCGGCCAGGGAGCACACCGTCAGCACCTACGACCAGGGGCGTCCCGGTGACGCGCCCACCAAGGACCTGGTGACCAGGACCGAGGTGAGCGCACGCCTGCTCAGCGGCGAGGACCGGGACACGCGCGTGACCGCCACCGAGTACGACTGGGCGCTCGGCAAGCCGCTCAAGACCGTCAAGGACCCCGGCGGGCTGAACCTGGTGACGGCCACGTCGTACGACGGCGACGGCAACCCCGTCAAGAGCGTGCTGCCCAAGGGCAACGACGCGGCCACCACGATCACCACGTACTACACCGCCTCCGGCAGCGCGCCGTGCGGCGGCAAGCCGGCGTGGGCGGGACTGGTGTGCCGGACGGCGCCCGCCGGGAAGATCACCGGAGGCGGCGACAACCCCGACGAACTGCCCACCGCCATCACCACCTACGACCGCTACGGCAACCCGCTGACGGTCTCCGAGACCGCCAACGGCGTCACCCGCGTCACCAACACCGCCTACGACCCGGCGGGACGCCAGATCCGCCAGTGGATCACCGGCGGCGTCGGCGAGGCGCTGGGCGCCGTGGCCACGGTGTACGCGCCCGACTCCGGCGAGGTGGCCGAGCTGCAGCGTCTGGACGCCGCGGGCAACGTCACCGAGCGGATCGTCTCGGCCTATGACAAGCTCGGCCGGCGGATGTCCTACACCGACGCCGACGCCGGGGTGGTCAAGACCGAGTACGACCTGCTCGACCGGACCACGAAGGTGACCGACTCCGCGCCGTCCACCGTCACCTACGGCTACGACACCGCGGCCGAGCCGCGTGGCCTGGCCGTGACGATGACGGACTCGGTGGCGGGCACGTTCACCGCCCGTTACGACGCCGACGGGGAGTTCGCCTCCGGCGACCTGCCCGGAGGCCTGCACGTGAGCGTGACCGACGACGAGACCGGCACCGATGTCTCGCGCGTCTACACCAAGGACGGGCTGGACCAGCCCGTGCTGAGCGAGCAGGTCATCGAGTCGGTCCACGGCCAGTGGGCCGCGGACGCGCGCGGCGACGCCGGGTACGAGCGGGCCTACGGCTACGACAAGGCCGGCCGCCTGACCTCGGCCAGGGAGTCGGCGGGCGGCGTGTGCACGCTGCGCCGCTACGCCTTCGACGACAACTCCAACCGGACCCGCCTGGCCACCCAGTCCCAGGAGGGCACGTGCCCGGAGGCCGACGACGCCGCGGCGGAGATCACCTCCTACGCCTACGACTCCGGGGACCGGCTGGTCGGTGACGGCTACCGCTACGACGCGCTCGGCCGTACGACCGCCCTGCCGGGCGGGACGACGTTCGACTACCACGTCAACGACCTGGCCCGCCGGCAGACCGCGGGCGACCAGACGATGACCTGGTCGCTGGACCCGGCCGACCGGTTCAGGTCCACCGCCGCCGCGGCGGGCACCGTCGTGAACCACTACGGCTCCGAGGGCGACTCGCCGCGCTGGAGCGCCGAGCCCGGCGGCAACGTGCTCAGGAACGTCTCCGGCTTCGACGGCGACCTGGCGGCCATCACCGGCGCGAACGGCGACATCCGCCTGCAGCTGACCACGCTGCACGGCGACGTCGGCACCGAGTACACGCTGGGCACCGCGACCGCCACCGTGGTGGACGCCGACGAGTACGGGGTGGCGCGCGGCCCGGCCCGCAGGTACGGCTGGCTGGGCGGCAAGCAGCGCGCCGCCGACACGCTGGACGGCACCATGCTCATGGGCGTGCGGCTCTACAACCCGTCGCTGGGCCGGTTCCTGCAGCTCGACCCGGTGGAGGGCGGCAGCGCCAACGCCTACGAGTACTGCTCGGGCGACCCGGTCAACTGCACCGACCTGGACGGCAAGTGGGGCTGCGGCTGGTGCCGCAAGCTCCGCCACAAGGCCAGGCACGTCTGGCGCCGGGCCAAGGTCCACTACCGGTCGTTCCGGTACGGCTGGAACACCCGCCGGGGCCTGGGCGGCTTCGTCCACCGGTGGGCGAGCAGCGGCCGGCGCTGGGTCAGCCGGGGCTCCTTCATCGTCGGCGTGGGCTTCGGCACCTACAGCTGTCTCCGCAGGCGGACCATGAGAGGGTGCGCCAAGGCGTACTGGGAGAACAGCGCGATCGGCGGCCTGTCCGGTGCGCTGTACGGCATCGGCCGCGGGGCGTGGCGGGGCCGCCACTGGTGGCGCCGCACACACCGGTGGTGACACACCTGAGTGAATGACGTACGGCCCCTGAGCTGCTTGTCAGCTGCTCAGGGGCCGTTTCGCGTCGTAGCCGTCGTAGGGGGTCAGCGTGGAGCGATCCAGGTCGCGCGGGCGGCGGCGACGAGCGTTCCGTCCACCTCGTAGATGGCACTCTGGCCGTACATCTTGCGTCCGTCGCGGCCGGTCGGGCGGGCCACCACGGAGTAGCGGCCGCCGGGGTAGACCGGGCGGTGGATCTGCACCGCGAGCCGTCCGAGCAGCGCGGACTCGCCGGGGCCGAAGTGGGCCCAGCCGGTGATGCAGTCGAGCACCGCGCCCACGATCGACGCGGGCACCCCGTCCTCGCCCGTCACCGTGAACGGCACCCGCCATCCGGCCGCCACCAGGTCCGTGCCCTCCACCGGGCCGGGGAAGATGCGCAGGCCGTCACCCGGCTCACGCAGGCCGCAGGCGAAGCACTCGGCGAACGGGTGCGCCTTCAGGCCCACGAACCCGGCCTCGGCGCGCGCGGCGTCGTTGAACGGCACGAACCCGGGGCCCTCCAGGTCCTCGGCCACGGGGATGGCCTCGACCAGCAGCTTGTCGCCGTCCGAGAGGGACACGGAGTTGGCGACGTGCTCGAGGCGCAGCTCGGTCTCCAACGGCGTGGGCGCGTGGAGTGTGACCTCGACGGCTGATCGACCACCGTTCAGCGCCTCCGCCATGGTGCCCGCTATCCAGCCGCCGTTGGCGACTCCCGCGGGGCCCCGGAAACGCTGCGGAACGGTCAACACGGTCTGCAGGGCAGCCGTCGTCATGCCACAACCTCCAATATCGCCACATGTGGCGAGAAGTCCGGAAACGTCAAAAGAAGCAGGCCGATTTTACTGGACTCCCGGTTTCGCCAGATCTCGGGGGTCCTGAGGCTGATCGGCACCACGCATAACGCCTCGAAGGGGCCCGAAACTTCCCACCCGTCCTCGACCGGCCTGTCACCAGGTGTCTCGAGACGCTAGGCGCCGCACATCGCCGGGATGTGACTCAGGGGTCAGAAGCAACGAAAATCGGCCTCACTCCGGACTTCCACCTGGAGTGAGGCCGATCAAGGCGTTGGGAGTACCTTATCCCGGCTTACCCCCACCCCGCGACCCATACTCGGATACGGCCGCCCACCGAGGTGCGCGTCTTCGGCCGCGTTCGGGAAGGCTGGAGAGCACGGCAGCATGAGAGAAAGCGAAGGTGAGCCTGTGCGGGGTGCGAGGTTGCGGTATCCGTCCGGATCCCTGGTCGTCCTGACGGGGCTTCCAGGCGCGGGCAAGACCACCCTGCTGCGACGCCTGTACGGCATGCAGGGCGCGGAGAGCCTGCCCGTCACCATAGGCACGGTCGCGGTGATCGACTCGTTCCAGTCCAAGCAGCACTGGTACGGGCGGCTCGCCTGGGCCCCGCAGCCGGTACGCCGCGCCGTGGTCTTCGTCACCCACCTGAGCCGCATCCGCCAGGCGCTGACCCGGGGCCACTCGGTCATCGCGCACAACCGGGGCTGCGGCCCGTACGTGCTGCGCGGTTTCGCCTGGCTGGCCCGCAGGCACCGGGCGGGCTTCCACCTGCTCCTCCTGGACGCGCCGCCGGAGGCGGCGCTGGCGGGGCAGCACACCAGGGGCCGGGTGGTGGCGCCCAGGACGTTCGCCCGCCATCAGCGCAGGTGGGAGAGCCTGCTGACCAGGGTGAAGGGCGGCGATCCCGCCCCCGCCTCCGGCGCGTACATCATGGACCGGGCGGGGGCGGACGTGCTGCAGGAGATCGTGTTCGACGAGACAGGCGCGAACGCTCAGAGCACCGGCAGGTAGCGCCCCAGCTCGAACTCGGTGACGTGGCGGCGGTATTCGCGCCACTCGGCCCGCTTGTTGCGCAGGAAGAAGTCGAAGACGTGCTCCCCCAGCGTCTCGGCCACCAGCTCGCTGCGCTCCATGACCTCGATCGCGTCGTTGAGCGAGCCGGGCAGCGGCTGGATGCCGAGGGCGCGCCGCTCGGCGCTGGTCAGCGTCCACACGTTGTCCTCGGCCGCGGCGGGCAGCTCGTAGCCCTCCTCGATGCCCTTGAGACCGGCCGCCAGGATCAGCGCGAAGGCGAGGTACGGGTTGCACGCCGAGTCGAGCGACCTGAACTCGATGCGCGTCGAGCCGCCCTTGTGCGGCTTGTACATCGGCACCCTGACCAGGGCGGAGCGGTTGTTGTGGCCCCAGCACACGTAGGAGGGCGCCTCGCCGCCCTGGCCCGCGATGGCCTCGGCCCCGCCCCAGAGCCGCTTGTAGGAGTTGACCCACTGGTTGGTGATGGCGGTGATCTCGGCGGCGTGCCTGAGCAGCCCGGCGATGAACGACCGGCCGATCTTGGAGAGCTGGTACTCGGCCCCGGCCTCGTAGAAGGCGTTCCTGTCGCCCTCGAACAGCGACATGTGCGTGTGCATGCCGGAGCCCGGGTGCTCGGTGAACGGCTTGGGCATGAACGAGGCCCAGATGCCCTGCTCCAGCGCGACCTCCTTCATGACCAGGCGGAAGGTCATGATGTTGTCGGCCGTGGTGAGCGCGTCGGCGTAGCGCAGGTCGATCTCCTGCTGCCCGGGCGCGCCCTCGTGGTGGCTGAACTCGACGGAGATGCCCATCGACTCCAGCATCATGATCGCCTGACGGCGGAAGTCATGGCCGGAGCTGTGCGGCGTGTGGTCGAAGTAGCCTCCGGAGTCGATCGGCTCGGGCCGCTGGCCGGGCTCGGGCCGGCTCTTCAGCAGGAAGAACTCGATCTCCGGGTGGGTGTAGAACGTGAAGCCCATGTCGGCGCACTTGGCGAGCGTGCGCTTGAGCACCCAGCGCGGGTCGGCGTGCGACGGCGAGCCGTCCGGCATGAGGATGTCGCAGAAGATGCGCGCCGCGCCAGGCGTCTCGCTGCGCCAGGGCAGGATCTGGAACGAGGACGGGTCGGGCTTGGCGAGCATGTCGGACTCGTAGACGCGGGCGAAGCCCTCGATGGCCGAGCCGTCGAACCCTATGCCCTCGGCGAACGCACCCTCCAGCTCGGCCGGGGCGATCGCCACTGATTTGAGGAAGCCGAGCACGTCAGTGAACCAGAGCCGGATGAACCGGATGTCGCGTTCCTCGAGCGTGCGGAGCACGAACTCCTGCTGGCGGTCCACAGCGTCCCCTCTATCTGACAGTACGGGTCTATGTACCAGCATGCCGTGTCCGTGTTTCACACACGTTACGGGGGGCGCCGGTGCGAGCCTCGCTGACAAAGCCCCCCGCCCAGACTTAATGTGATCACGCATTCAGTCTCGGGGGAGGCATTGGTGGCCATCGACCTGCTCAATCACAAGCTCGATCGGGCATTCGACCACATCGACGCGAGCGGCAACGGCGTCGTGGAGCGTGAGGACCTACTGGGGCTCGGCGCCCGCATCCTGGTGGGCTTCGGGGAGTCCCCCACCTCGCTCACCGGGGCCAGCCTCGTCGACGGCTTCGGCGGGATCTGGGCCACGCTGTCGCAGACGCTCGAGCGCGACCCCGACTTCACCATCTCGCGGCTGGACTTCCGTACCGGGATGATCTCGGCGTTCGTCATGGGCGACCGGTATGACGCGGTGTTCCGGCCGGCCACGGTGGCGGTGGCGGAGCTGTGCGACGGCGACCGGGACGGCGAGATCGGCCCCGGCGAGTTCCGCACGATGCTGAGCGCGTTCGGCGTCGCCTACGACGACGTGGACGAGGCGTTCGACCGGCTCGACCGGACGGGCAGGGGCAGGCTCACCGTGGACGAGCTGGTCCTGGCGGCCTCCGACTACTACCGCAGCGAGGACCCGAACGCCGCGGGCAACTGGCTTTTCGGCCCCCTGTGAAAAGCCCTGTGAAGACGTCCGTGAACACCTCTGAGAAGACGTCCGTGAACACCATGAGCACCACGGTGTTCGCCAGCATGGTCGCCACCGCGCGTACCGCGCTCCGTTCCGCCCTGACCTCGATGCTGCCGCTGCCGCGCAGGGGCGGCTCGGCGGCGCTGGCGCTGCTGCCGCTCACCGAGCGGGTGCCCGCGATGGCGGCTCCGTGCCGGATGCACCCGGCCGTGTACGCGATCGAGGCCGCCGTCATCGACTGGGCCAGGAGGACGGGGCTGCGCGCCGCGCCCGGCGTGGGCTACCACCGGATGGCCGGCCGGGCGTTCGCCGAGTTCGACGCGGCCGCGGCGGCGCTGTTCGCGCAGTGGCTGACGTGGCTGTTCCACCTGGATGACGAGCTGGACGAGGGGTCGTGCTCGCTGGACATCTTCGACGGCATGCTCAAGGGCGCGGCGCGGCATCCGCTGGAGGCGGCGTTCGCGGACCTGTGGCGGGTGACGAGCGCGCGGATGAGCGACCGGTGGCGGGCCAGGTTCGCGGTCGGGCTGCGGCGTCAGCACGACGCCTGCCGTACCGAGGCCGACAACCGGGCGGCGGGCCGGATGCCGACGCTGGAGGAGTATCCGGCGCTGCGCAGGGGCACGGTGGGGCCGTACCTGTATGACCTGGTCGAGCCGTGCCTGCGGGTGGAGGTGCCGGCGTGGGTGCATGAGGGCGAGCCGTGGCAGGAGCTCGTGAGCGCGTGCAGTGACATCACGGCGTGGTGCAACGACGTGGCCTCGCGGCCGAAGGAGCGCGGCGACGTGCACAACTTCGTCGTGCTCGCGATGCGCCAGCTCGGGCTGGGCGAGCGCGAGGCGACGGCCTGGGTGCTCGACCGGATCGCCGCGCGCTGCCAGGACATGCAGAAGGCCGCCAGGCGGCTGCCGCTGGAGGACCTGGAGCCGAAGGAGGCGCGGGACGTCAGCAAGGTCGCGTGCGCGTACCTGGCGGCGCCGCGCGCCCACCTCGACTGGCTCCTGGAGTCCAAGCGTTACGCCTGACTCGCCAGGGTGTCCCCTATGGGGGTGCGGCGGTAGACGACCTGCTTGCCGACCCGCATCCCCACCGCGAGCCCGCCGCCGCTGAGCACGCCGAGGTGCTGGCTGACCGCGCCGGGCGTGAGCGACATGCGCGCGGCCAGGGCGGAGGTGGTGGCCGGCTCGGCGAGCGCGAGCAGGATCTGTGCCCTGCTCCTGCCGATCAGCGCGGAGAGCCCGCCGGGCGCGGGCGGCGGCCCCTGCTCCCACAGCGTGCCCACGCCGAGCACGGGGTAGATCAGCGTCGACTGGTACGGCGCCGTCATCACCGCCACGGCCTGCCCCCAGAACGCGCTGGGCACCAGCACCAGCCCGTCGCCGTGCAGGCCGCCCGCCTCGCACCACGGCCGGTCGATGATCAGCCGCTCCCCCGTCCACGTCACGGCCGGATCGAGCGCGGCGAACAGCTCGTGCGCCCCGCCCTGGGCGAGCTGCCGCGAGCGGCGCAGCACGTCCCGCTCCAGCAGCCCGTAGACCCGCGGCCAGAACTCCGCGAAACACCTCTCCCAGTACGTCTCCAGCGTGGCGGCCACCCTGGCCACGCCTGCCTCGGGGTCGGCCATGAACCGCTCGATCACCGCCCGGTCGGCCCCCACGATCTTCGCCGCCTCCCGGCGGGCCAGCTCGGGCGGCGTACGCCTGACCCGGTCGAGCTCGGCGGCGAATTCCGGCATCGGCGTGTCGGGGGGCGGCGTGATGAAGTCGGCGATGTAGCCGGTCAGGGGCACGAGCGCGAACAGCTCGGACAGGTCGAGCCCCGCGAGGCGGGGGCGCACGGCCTTGAGCCACGGCAGGTGGATCGAGTGCCGCGACGGCCGCTGAAGGGTCCGCAGGCTGGCGACCAGCTCCCACACCGGCGAGAACGCGAACCGGATCCGGGCCACGTCCTCCGGCTTCATCACCCACGAAACGGACATGCTTTTAGCGTGCACTAAATCGTTCGCCCCGACAAACCCCCAAATATCACCCTTTATGGCGTGACGAGCGCAACTGTTGAGCGATCCGCCTTCCTGCGATCCATGGTGGGCGGGCTGCCCCGCCCGTTCTGGGCCCTGTGGGGCGGCACGCTGGTGAACCGCCTGGGCACCATGGTCATGCCCTTCACCGGCGTCTACCTGACGCAGGCCCGCGGCCTGTCGGTGACGGCCGCGGGCCTGGTGATGGGCCTGTTCGGAGCGGGCTCGCTGCTGTCGCAGCTGCTCGCGGGGGTGCTCGCGGACCGGATCGGGCGCCGGGCCACGCTGTCGGGCGGCATGCTGGCCACGGCCGCGACCATGCTGGCGCTCGGCTACAGCACCTCGCTGCCCGCGATCCTGGCCTCGATGTTCGTGCTCGGGCTGGTGATCGACGTCTACAGGCCCGCCTCGAACGCCCTGGTGGCGGACCTGGTCTCGCCGGAGGAGCGGCCCCGGGCGTACGGGCTGCTGTTCTGGGCGATCAACCTCGGGTACGCCGTCGGCATGACGGCCGGGGGCTGGCTCGCGGGGCTGGGGTTCGTCTGGCTGTTCTGGATCGACGCGGTGTCGAGCGTGGCCTTCGCCGTGCTGGTGTGGCGGGCCGTCCCGGAGACCAGGCCGGCGGTCCAGCAGTCCGCCGGCGGGTTCGGCGTGGTGCTGCGGGACCGGCTGATGGTGGGCTTCACGCTGGTGACCCTGGGCATGGCGCTGGTCTACTCGCAGACGATGACCATGCTGCCGGTGGCGATGACGAAGGTCGTGGGGCTGTCGCCGGGGCAGTTCGGGCTGGCCATGGCGCTGAACGGCGTGCTGATCGTCATCGTCCAGCCGCTGGTGTCGGGGTGGCTGGGACGCAGGGACGCCCCTCGTACGTTCGCGCTGGGTGTGGCGGTGATGGCGCTCGGGTTCGCCATGACCGCGTTCGTCCACGACACGTTCGGGCTGGCGGTGACGATCGCCGTGTGGACGGCCGGCGAGGTCATCCAGGCCGGCATCGCCGGCGCGATCGTGGCCGCGCTCGCCCCGGCCGAGCTGCGGGGGCGGTACTCGGGGCTGTTCGGGTTCGCATGGTCGCTGGCCGCGGTGCTGGCGCCGCTGCTCGGCGGGCCGCTGCTGGCGATCGGGACGTGGGCGCTGTGGTTCACGATCGGCGGGGTGGGGCTGGTGTCTGCGGCGGGCATGCTGCTCCTCGGACCGGCCATCAGACGCCGCTGACCGACGCCGGGCGCCCCCCGGCCGTGGGGAGAATTCGCCATGTACCCGCGCGCCTTCTCCCTCTAAAGTTACGCCTGACATGCTGACCTTCACCGCGCTCGGACCGTTCCAGGCCTGGTCCGACGGCTCCCTCCTCGACCTCGGCGGCCAGCGGCAGCAGGCGGTGCTCGCGCGCCTGCTCGTCGCCGGCGGCCGCGCCGTGCCCGTGAGCACGCTCATCGACGAGCTCTGGCCGGGCGCGCCGCCCGCGCAGGCCCTGTCCACCATCCAGGGGTACGTCTCCCGCCTGCGCCGGGCGCTCGAGCCCGATCGCGCGCCCCGCGAGGAGGCCCGCGTGCTCGTCTCCGCGCCGCCCGGCTACGCGCTGCGCGCCGGGACGGACCAGGTGGACACCTGGCGGTTCGAGAGCCTCGTGAAGTCCGACGGAGCGCCGGCGCAGGTGTGGGCGGCCATGGACACCGCGCTGGGGCTGTGGCGTGGGCCGGCGCTGGCCGAGTTCGGGGAGCTGAGCTGGGCCGCGACGGAGGCGGGCAGGCTGGAGGAGCTGCGGCTCATCGCCGTCGAGCGCCGGGCGGACGCCGGTCTCGCGCTGGGCAGGGCGACGTCGCTGGTGGCCGACCTGGAGGCGCACGCGTCGGCGTACCCGCTGCGCGAGGAGGCGTGGCGGCTGCTCGCGGTGGCGCTCTACCGGCTGGGACGCCAGGGCGACGCGCTGGCGGCGCTGCGCAGGGCGCGCGCGACCTGGCGCGAGGAGCTGGGCCTCGACCTGTCGGCCGCGCTGCAGGGCCTGGAGGCCGACATGCTCGCCCAGCGCCTGGACGAGCGTCCTCCGCCCATGGAGGAGGCTCCCCCGAAGGCACCGGACACCGCGCCGCTGCGCGTGCTCGTGGCCGACGACCAGGCGCTCGTACGGGCCGGCGTGCGGGCGATGCTGGCCGGCGAGCCCGGGGTCACGCTGGCCGGCGAGGCGGCCGACGGCGAGGAGGCGATCGCGCGGGTGGCCGGGACCCGTCCTGACGTGGTCCTGCTCGACATCCAGATGCCGCGCCTCGACGGGCTGGCCGCCGCCCGCCGGATCCTGGCGGAGGACCGGCCGCCCAAGGTGATCATGATGACCACGTTCGGCAGCGACGAGAACCTGTATGCGGCGCTGCGAGCGGGAGTGAGCGGATTCGTGCTGAAGACGTCGGCCCCCGAGCAGTTCCTGGCCGCGATCAGGGCGGCGGCGGCCGGGGACGCGCTCATCGACCCGACGATCACCACCCGGCTGATCGCGTCGTTCGCCGGGCGCACCGACCCGGCCGCTCCCCCGGCGCTGGCCGGGCTCTCCGACTCCCAGCTCGACGTGCTGAAACTCGTCGCGCGCGGCCTGACGAACCATCAGATCGGCCACTCGCTCTCGTTGCCCGAGGAGGAGGTGGCCGTCATGGTCAAGTCGCTCCTGGAGCACCTCGGGCTGTTCGACCGGGCGCAGCTGGTCATGGCGGCGTACGAGTCAGGTTTGGTGACACCGGGCGAAAAGACTTCCTTTTCGTCTCTTTGACGATAAAAATCACGCCGTACTAGGCTTGGCGGCGTGGCCCAACTGCGCATAGCCCTCGCACAGACGAACCCGACCGTCGGCGACCTTGACTCCAACGCCGACCGGCTGATCACGTGGACCCGTGATGCCGCCGCGCGCGGAGCCCATCTTGTGGTCTTCACCGAGATGTTCCTCACCGGCTATCCCGTGGAGGATCTCGTCCTGCGTACGTCCTTCGTGGACGCCAGCATCCGCACCCTGGAGGAGGTGGCGCGCAGGCTGGAGCGGGAGGGTCTGGGAGACCTGCCCGTGGTCGTCGGCTACGTCGACCGCGCGGGCCTGGCCCCCCGGGTCGGCCAGCCGAAGGGCGCCCCGCTGGACGCGGCCGCGCTGCTCCACAAGGGCGAGGTGGTCACCCGGACGGCCAAGCACCATCTGCCCAACTACGGAGTGTTCGACGAGTACCGTTACTTCGTGCGCGGCGACCGGCTGCCGATCTTCCGGCTGTACGGCGTGGACGTGGCGATCGCGGTCTGCGAGGACCTCTGGCAGGAGGGCGGCCCCGTGTCCGTCGTGGGGCAGGCCGGCGCCGGGCTGCTGGTCGTGCCGAACGCGTCGCCGTACGAGAAGGAGAAGGACGACGTACGCCTGGAGCTGTGCGAGCGGCGGGCGCGTGAGGCGGGCTGCGCGCTCGTCTACGTGAACCAGGTCGGCGGGCAGGACGAGCTGGTCTTCGACGGCGACTCCATCGTGGTGGACGGCTCGGGCTCGCTGGTGGCGCGGGCGGGCCAGTTCAGGGAGGAGCTCCTGGTCGTGGACCTGGACCTGCCGGTCTCCGACGCGGAGACCGGCACGTTCCCGTACGACGCGAGCGACGGCACCACCATCACGGTGGACCGCACGGTGCTCTCGGACACCCCCGTGGAGCCCTATGAGCCGGTCCCCGCGACGATCGCGGAGCGCCTGGACCTGCACGCCGAGGTCTACTCGGCCCTGGTCCTGGCCGTGCGGGACTACGTGGCCAAGAACGGCTTCCAGTCGGTCATCCTCGGCCTGTCCGGGGGCATCGACTCGGCCCTGACGGCCACCATCGCCTCGGACGCCATCGGCCCGTCGCGCGTCAACGTGGTGCTCATGCCGTCCCGCTACTCCTCGGACCACTCGCTGGCGGACGCGGAGGAACTGGTCCGCAGGCAGGGCGTGACCTCGCAGGTCGTCCCGATCGCCGACATCGTCGACGCCTTCGAGAAGGAGATCGACCTCTCGGGCCTGGCCGCGGAGAACCTCCAGGCGAGGGTGCGCGGCATGATCCTCATGGGCCTGTCGAACCAGCACGGCCACCTGGTGCTGACGACGGGCAACAAGAGCGAGCTCGCGACCGGCTATTCGACGTTGTACGGCGACTCGGCCGGCGGCTTCGCCCCCATCAAGGACGTGCCGAAGACCCTGGTCTGGGACCTGTCCAGGTGGCGCAACGCCAACTCGCTGCCCGAGTTCCTGCTCGAGGCGAAGGCCCCCATCCCCGAGAACTCCATCGTCAAGGAGCCGAGCGCCGAGCTCCGCCCCGACCAGCGGGACACGGACTCGCTGCCGGAGTACGAGGTCCTCGACCGCCTGCTGGACGACTACGTGGAGAAGGACATGGGCTCGCAGGAGCTCATCGCGGCGGGCCACGACCCGGCGCTGGTCACGAGGGTCATCAGGCTGGTGGACCTGGCCGAGTACAAGCGCCGCCAGTACCCGCCCGGCCCCAAGATCACGCCGAAGAACTTCGGCCGCGACCGCCGCCTGCCCATCACCAACCGGTGGCGCGAGACCACCGGCCGGGCCTGACGGTTGTGAGCGTGGAGCTGCTCCGGGTGGAGCTGGGCGTCATCTGGCGGCTCGACGAGCGGGGCCGCCTGCCGGGGCCGGAGGACGTGGTGATCGGCGTGGCGGCCGACGGCATGACCGCGGCGGTGTCCGGGCGCGTGCCCGGCCCGCTCGCCGCGCGCCTCCTCGACCTCGTCTCCCAGGGCGTCCCGTCGCCTCCCGGCCACCCCCCGGACGTTCTGGCGCGGTGCCGGGAGCTCCTCGGCGACGATCACGCGGTGTCCGGAGGGCCGAGCTACCTGGTGCGCCGGCGGGTCCGCTACGAGGTGCCCGCCGAGGTCCTCAGATCGGACGATCCGGCACACGCGGAGCGCGTACGCCCCCTGCGGCCCTCCACCTGGACGCCCGGCGAATGGGACGCGCTCGTCGGCGGCGGCGAGGGGGCGCCGTGGGCGATGATCGTCGAGGACGGGCAGGTGGCCGCGGTCTGCCACAGCGCGCGCCTGACCCCCGAGGGCGCCGAGGCGGGCACCTGGACGTCGCCCGCCTTCCGAGGGCGCGGGTACGCCGCGGCGACCACCGCCGCGTGGGCCCGCCTCCTGCCGGACATCCCCATCTTCTACAGCACCGGCGCCGACAACCGCTCCTCACAGCGGGTGGCCGGGCGGCTCGGGCTCCGTCCCGTCGGCTGGCTCTGGAAGCTCACGCCCTAGCGTGGAGTGCCTCCCGCTCCCATCGGTCGCGGGGCTGGGTGTGCAGGCGCCAGTAGTGCTCGGCGATGTCGTCCGGGTCGAAGTCCGTGCCAGGCGCGACGGGCCCGGCCACGGTGATGCTCGCCACGTGCACGCCGGACGGCCCGTACTCCTGGTCGAGCAGTTGCACCAGCGTCCGCACGCCCGCCTTGCCGAGCGACAGGCTGACGTACGCGGCCTTGGGCTCGGGCATCCCGCCGGTGACGAGGAACGACCCGCTGCCGCGCCGGGCCATCGCGGGCGCCACGTGCGCGGCCGCGACCATGGCCCCCACCACGTTCACCGCCCAGGCGTCGAGCTGGGCCCGCACGCTCACCTCGCCCGGCGTGTCCGGCCGGATGATCGCGGCGTTGTAGACCACGACATCCGGCGTGCCCAGCTCGGCGGAGGCCGCGTCGAGGGCCGCCCGAAGCCCGTCCTCGTCGGCGACATCGGCCTGGTACGTGAGCACCCCGTCCAGATCGAGCGCCGTGCCGGTACGCGAGACGAGGGCGACCGGCAGCCCCTCCCGCGCGAACCGGCGGGCGACGGACCGGCCGATCCCCGGCCCCGCTCCGATGATCACAACTCCAGGCATCATCGGCTCCTTTCCGTTGTTGTGATCGCAAGCTAAGGCGTCACATCGATGTGAAGGTCAAGGAGCGCATGAAGATCGGAGACCTGGCCCGGCGGACCGGGGTGAGCAGGCGGTTGCTCCGCTACTACGAGGAGCAGGGGCTGCTACGCCCGGTGCGGCTGCCCAACGGCTACCGCGAGTACGGCGAGCCGGACGTCGCGGCGGTCCGCCACATCCGCGCGATGCTCGCCGCCGGCCTGCCCACGGCGGTCATCGCCCGCCTGCTGGACTGCGTCCACGACGACGGCGACCGGATCGTGCCGACGGCCTGTCCGGGCATGGTGAGCAACCTGCGCAGAGAGCGCGAGCGCATCAGCGCCACGATCGAGCAGCTCCAGACCTCCCAGCGCGCCCTCGACGCCATGCTCGCCTCGGTCCGACCGACCCCCCTGGGCCGGTGACGTCACATGTTGTGATCGACTGTGCGGCCTCGATACTTAGCCCTTGTGCTAACTATTTCGAGACCGCCATACTTAGCCGCATGGCACAGTATTCGGCGCAGCTCGACGGGGTGTTCGTCGCCCTCGCCGACCCGACCCGGCGCGCCGTCGTCCGGCGCCTCGGCCACGGGCCCACGAGCGTCGGCGACCTCGCCCGCGAGTTCCCGATGACTCTCCCCTCGTTCATGAAGCATGTGCGGACACTCGAATCGAACGGGCTCATCCGCACGGTCAAGTCCGGCCGGGTGCGCACCTGCGTGCTCAACCGCGAGCGGCTCGCCTTGGTCGACGATTGGCTCGCGGAGCAGCGCCGGATCTGGACAGAGCGCACCGACCGCCTCGAACGGTTCGTCACCGACCCAGAGGAGAACAGGCAGTGAATCCCGATCTCGACCTTGGTCTGGAGCGGATCATCCGCGCCCCGCGCGCGACCGTATGGAGGGCCTGGACGGACCCGTCCCGGCTTGAGCAGTGGTGGGTCCCGGCTCCGTCCCGCTGCCGGGTGGAGCGCCTGGACCTGCGGGCCGGCGGGGCGTTCGTGACGCGGCTGAGCGAGGACGGGTCCGAGTTCGTCCCGCACCTGAACGCGTGCTTTCTCGCCGTGGACGAGCTGGAGCGGATCGTGTTCACCAACGCGATCGACAGCACGTGGCGTCCCGCGAGCCGCACCCCGGTCGTGATGACCGCCGCGATCACATTGAACGATCACCCGGACGGCACGGACTACCGGATCGTCGTCCGGCACGGCGACCCGGAGGCCCGCGCTCAGCACGAGAAGCTCGGCTTCGCCGACGGCTGGGGGACGGTCACCGCCCAACTGGCCGCACTCACCGAGGGCAGGCAATGAAGATCGCTCTCACCGAGTTCGTCACGCTCGACGGGGTCAGTCAGGGCCCCGGCTCGCCGGACGAGGACACCAGCGACGGATTCACCCGTGGCGGCTGGCTCGTCCCCCACATGGACCGGACGTTCGTCCAGCGCGCCTCCGAATGGCTCGACCTCGCCGACGGCCTCCTGCTCGGACGGCGGACCTACGAGGCGTTCGCCCGCGATTGGCCGAAGATCACCGACCCGGCCGACCCGTTCACCGAGCGGATGAACACCCTGCCGAAGTACGTCGTGACGAACACCCTCACCGAAGGAACCTGGAACCCCACGACCGTACTCAAGGGCGACCCGGTCCATGCGGTCGCCGAACTCAAGACACAGCCAGGCCGGGAACTCCAGATCCACGGCAGCGCCCGCCTCGGCGACTCACTGCTGTCGGCGGGCCTGATCGACATGATCCGCCTCGCGGTCGCACCCGCGGTCCTCCGGACCGGCCGGCGGCTGCTGACCGGCGCGGGCGCCCCGTCCGGCCTCCACCTGCTCCGCCACGAAGCCACGCCGAACGGCCTGCTGCTCCTGGAGTACGAGGTGACCGGCCGAGCACGCCAAGGCGCGTACGAGGGTGTCACCGCCTTCGCATAACCAGCGCTATCGGGAGCTCGGCAAATCTGATCTTCTCCCTACGCCGGGTCAGTCTCGAACCCTCGCGGACCGGAGCGATCATCGCCGCCCTCGCCCTGCGCCACCACGAGAACCACCGCACGATGGAGATCACTCAAACGCAACCGATGCCCTCCCCGGCCTCGAGGCCCGCGAGTCCTCGATCATCCGGGGAGGCCGTCAGGGGGCCATTCCCGCCAGGGCCACGTCCACGACACGTTCGGCGAGATCCGGAGCGAGGTCTCCGGCCGGAGCCCACTTGGTGTGCCAGATCATGGTGCCGGTGAGAACGGCCATGCCCATGGAGACATCCAGGTCGGCGCGGAGCTCGCCGGTGGCGATGCCGCGCTCGATCACGGCGCGCATCGCCTCCCTGCGGGGCTCGACCGCCCGTTTCATGAAGCGCTCCATCAGCCGCGGGTAGCGATCGGCCTCGCTCATCGCGATGTTCATCACGCACCGGTTGCGGACGTTGCCCGACTCCCGGCGCATCGCGTCGAGCAGGGAGATCAGGTCGTCGCGCACCGACGTGCCGCTGAGCGGCGGCAGCGGCGCCTTGAGCGTGGACAGGGCGTCGACGACCAGGTCCTCCTTGTTGGCCCAGCGCCGGTAGATGGTCGTCTTGCCGACGCCCGCCCTCGACGCGATGGCCTCGATGGACAGCTCGGAGACCCCCATGCCCTCGCCGATCAGATCGAGGGTCGCCTCGATGATCGCCTTTTCGGCCTTCTCGCTACGCGGACGGCCCGCCGGGCGGGCAGTCCCCGATTCCTGGATCGTCATCGCGGCCTCACACTACCGCTGGTTCCTTCTGTTCCGCCTGCTGGACCGGGCGTGCCTTGCCCGGCATCCACTTTGCCACGACCGCGACACCGAGCAGCGCGATCACCGCCGACACCAGCGCCGTGACGTGCATGCCGTCGAGGAACGCGGTGAACGCCGGCTTGATCAGGGCGTGGCCCCTGTCACCGAGCGCCTGGACGACGCCCATGGTCTGCACGAGAGACTCGCCCGCGGTGTGCTGGACGTTCGAGGGGAGACCGGTCAGCGAGGGGGTGATCTCGCTGCGGTAGTTCGACGAGAGGATCGAGCCGAGGACGGCCACGCCGAGGGCGCCGGCCACCTGGCGGACGGTGTTGCTCATGGCCGAGCCGACACCGGCCTTCTCCCTGGGCAGCGACTCCATGATGGCGGTGGTGGCGGGCGGCATGATGTTGGCCATCGCGGCGCCCTGCACGAAGAAGATCAGCTCGATCAGCACGACCGGCGTGTCCTGCTCCATGAACGCGTAGCTGGCCAGGGCGGCCGTCACCACGATCATGCTCACGGTGGCCGACAGCTTGGCGCCGAACCGCTCGTTCACGCGCTGGCTGAGCGGCGCGAAGATGAGCTGCGCGGCGGCGAACGGGATCATCAACGCCCCTGCCTGCACCGGCGAGAACCCCAGCACGATCTGCAGGTAGAAGGTCAGGAAGAACATCCCGCCCATCATCGCGAAGAAGACCATGCCCATCATGCCGATGGCCGAGCTGAAGCGGACGTTGCCGAAGTTGCGCACGTCGAAGATGGGGTGGTCGATGCGGCGCTCCCACCACACGAACACGCCCAGGACCGCCAGGCCGATCAGGGTGGGAACCAGCACCTCGGCGCTGGCCACGGTGCCCAGGTAGCCGCCGCGGATGATGCCGTACACCACGGCCACCAGCCCGATGATGGACAGCACCACGCCGACCGGGTCGAGCTTGGACGGCTTGGGGTCACGCGACTCGGGCACGAGGCCGGCGATGAGGAACATCGCGATGATCACGATCGGCACGTTGATCAGGAAGACCGAGCCCCACCAGAAGTGCTGGATCAGCAGGCCGCCCGTGATCGGTCCGATCGCCACGGCGAGCCCGACGCCACCGGCCCAGATGCCGATCGCCTTGCCCCGCTCGCCGGGCGGGAAGACGTTGGAGATGATCGCCAGCGTCGCCGGCATGATCGCCGCGGCACCGATGCCCATCGCCGCCCTGGCCAGGATCAACTGCATCGGATCCTGGGAGTAGGCGCTGGCCAGCGAGGCCAGCCCGAACAGCGCCATGCCGATGAACAGCATCCGCTTGCGCCCTGTTCGGTCGCCGATCACGCCGAACGTGAACAGCAAGCCGGCGAACACGAGTGTGTAGGAGTTGATCGCCCACTCCAGCTCGCTCTGCGTCGCTCCCAAACCGACCGTCTTGTCGGCGATGGTCTTCATCGCCACGTTGAGGATGGTGTTGTCCAGCACGACGGCCAGCAGGCTGAACACCAGCACGCCGAGGATCCCCCAACGGCGTGGATGACCCGTTGCCGGGTCCACGACTGTGTCCTTCATGATTGCGTCCCTAATTTCGATACGTCTGAGTTTCGCAACGACACCGTATCGCAAGCTATTCCGATACGCAACGGTCCCGTTTCGTAAATACGGTGTGATCTGCCCGACACCAGGCACGTTCAACAGAGTCCCGGAGGCTTACACCCTGGAAGGTGCCGGTTCGTCCGCCGCTGCCCCTTCGTCCTCGAGCGGCGTCGTACGTGACTCGGGCGGTCGACGGGACCAGAACGGGGCGGCGACGAGCACCATGGCCGCGCCCACCAGGCCCGCCAGCATGAACCCCCACGCCGGCCCGCTCCCGTCGATCACTGCCCCGATGACGGGGGCCGCGAGGGCGCCGCCGATCAGCAGGGCCGTGCCGTGGAGGCCCATCGACTCGCCTCTCGCCCCGGCGGGCACCCACCGGGAGAGCACGTCGACCGTGGCCGACAGCGACGGCGCGCAGAGCAGCCCGGCCGGTAGGAGCGCCAGGACCAGCCACTGCCAGCCGCCGCTCACCAGCCCCACCGGGATGGTCAGCAGGCCCATGAAGGCGATCAGCGTCAGTGGCGAGAACCCACGCGAGAGGCCACCGTACACGAACCCGCCGATGAGGGAGTAAACGCACCAGATGGCCACGGCGAGGCCCACCCACTCGGTCTGGCCTGCCTTGTTCATGGTCGCGACCAGCGACAACTCGGTCGCCGTGAGGACGAACGTGGCCGCCGCGGCGGTGCCGAGCAGCGCCACCAGCCCGGGCGTGAGCCACTGCCGCCTGGGCACCTTCGTCGCGTGCTCCTCCAGCTCCTCGGCCGATCGGGTGGGCGGGTTGAGCGCGATCAGGCCCAGGCCTGCGGCCGCCGTGCCGACGCCGATGACGGTCATCGTCACCCCGCTGCCGTACGCCGTGATGCCCACCACCGCGAGGGCGGGACCCGCCATGTACGACAGCTCGACGATCATCGAGTCGAGCGCGAAAGCGCTGCGCCGCTGGGCCACCGGCACCAGCGCGGCCAGGCACTGCCGGGTCACGCTGAAGACGGGCAGCGCCAGCAGCCCGGCCACCGCCGCCGCCCCGATCAGGACGGGGAACGGCAGCGTCCACGCGCACGCCCAGAACGCCGCCTGAGCCACGGTCGTGACGATGAGGATGGGACGCAGGCCGTGCTTGTCGACCAGCCTTCCCGACAACGGGGACCCGATCGCCATGCCGATCGTGCTGGCCATGGTGATCAGGCCGGCCTTGCCGTATCCCAGGTCGAGCACCACGGCGACGTGCAGGGTCAGCGTGATGCCCATGGCCGTGGACGGGATCCGCGCCAGCAGCCCCACCAGCAGTAACGCGGGGACACCCGGGATCTTGAGCAGTCGTCGGTAAGGGGCGAGAGCCATGTCGTTTCAACCTCCGCACCGATTCTGGCAAGAGGCACCGACAGTTTCGCCACGGGTTTTCCGCCGCGTGACAGCGCGTGACATCATCGGAAGGAGTCCGGGGACGCCGCTGGGGCGCCTCGAGACGTTTTCTGGAGGGTTCACAACTCATGTCCTCTTCAACCACGCTGTACGGGGGCGCCTCCGGGCGCCGCGTCACCGTCCGCGATCTCACCGCCGCAAAGGAGCGCGGAGAGCGGTGGCCCATGGTCACCGCCTACGACGCCATGACGGCCAGAGTGTTCGACGACGCGGGCATCCCCGTCCTGCTGGTGGGCGACTCGGCGGCCATGGTCGTCTACGGGTACGACTCCACGCTGCCCGTCACGGTCGACGACCTCCTGCCCCTCACGGCGGCCGTCGTACGCGGCTCGTCACGGGCGCTCGTGGTCGCGGACCTGCCGTTCGGGTCGTACCAGTCCTCGCCTGCGCAGGCGCTGGAGTCGGCGGCACGCTTCATGAAGGAGGCGGGCGCGCACGCGGTCAAGCTTGAGGGCGGCCGGCGCGTCCTGCCCCAGGTGGAGGCGCTGGTCTCGGCCGGGGTCCCGGTCATGGCCCACCTCGGGCTCACCCCGCAGTCGGTGAACGTCCTCGGCGGCTACCGCGTCCAGGGGCGCGGGCAGTCGGGTGACGAGCTCATGGCGGACGCGAAGGACCTCGAGCGGGCGGGGGCGTTCTCCGTGGTGCTGGAGTGCGTGCCGGCCGACCTGGCGCAACGGGTGACGGCGTCGCTCGCGATCCCGACCATCGGCATCGGGGCGGGCGCGGGGACGGACGCGCAGGTCCTGGTGTGGCAGGACCTGATGGGGCTCACGCCGCGGCCGGCCCGCTTCGTCAAGCGCTACGCGGACCTGGCCTCGGAGATGGACCGCGCCGTCCGCGCCTTCGCCACCGACGTGACCTCGGGCGCCTTCCCCGCGCCTGAGCACTCCTACGCCTGAGAGCCGGTTCCGGGCCGCGCGATCCAGTGGCGATTGTCAGTTTTGGGTTGATCTGGCCACTGATCACGTTTCCTACCTGCGGGTGACCACTTCACCCCGGACATCTCGTGCCCGCACCCGTTCATCTGATCTGGCCATTTCTCGGAACGAGTCGCACCATCGTGGCCAGCGAGGGCGATCAGGCATAGAAGTCGGGTCGCCGTCACCGGGGTGAAGTAGAGCGTTTCCGCAGGTGAACGGCGGTGACTGTTGCCTGCGCCGCTTAGGTTCCGGGGTGTCGGGTTAGGGCGGACCGGGGCGCCCTGCCGTAATTGCTCGATGGGTTTCCCCGGTCCGCCAGCCGCACTCGGCGTGCGCGTGTCACAACCCTGCCCATCGCGATCGCAAAAGCTGCCGTGATCGCGATGGGCAGGGTTTAGCGACCGGCTCTTAGCCGTCGATCCGGCTGATGGTGTACATCTGCGGCGTGGCGCGGTACTGGGCCCGCAGGTGATAGCCGTTGCCCGCGCCGGAGGGCTTGGTGTCGGTGATCACTACCGGCCGTTCGCCTTGCCACCATTCGCACTGGTCGCCGCTGCCCAGGAACCTCCACCGCTGGTTGGAGGAACCTACGGCGCAGACGTAGCCGTCGCTGGAGTCCAGCCAGTAGCCGTTGTAGGGGCCGTCGTCGATTTTCATTCGGCAGCTCCAGCCGCCGTCCTCTTCCTGGCCGTCCACCACGTGGAAGCGCGCCTGGGTGGACCCGACGGCGCCCCAGCACAGCCACTCGGTGTCCACCAGACGCGTAGGGTGGGCGCCGGTGCCCGGCGTGCCATACACGAAGTCCATCCGGCCGGCCGCGTCTAGCGCCGTGCCCCGGTAGATGGAGAACCGTCCGTTTGGGAGCCCCATAGATCCCTCTCTGATTACTTAGTGTATTTGTTCATGCTCAAAAAGTAGCTACCCAAAGCCGGGCCGTCCGCACCCAGACCAGTCGGGCAAAGTAGAGTGTTTCCGCAGGTAGCCACCGGTGGTAGTTGCCCGCGCCGCTCCTAGGTTTCGGTCCGGACGGTCAAGAATGAGTCGGGCGCCGGACATCGTGATAGCGACGGCGACCAGGTTTTCGCAGGTCGCGATGCCCGGTGAGTACTTCTATGTCAACTCGTTACTCAGCGCTACCTTGCCCCTGGTAGCGACCCGAGCGACGGGCCGACCACGTCGTGCCCCGAGAGCATCGACCTACTGCGCGACCTGGTGCATGGCCACATCACCGCGGAATCGGCCACATCGGTGCGGACCTGACAGCGATCGCGCGGCCCGCTGGAAGGACGCTTCTGTCAGGAGAGCGGCACCAACCCGGTGATCTCGGCCAGCTCCTCGGCGGTCGGTTCCCAGTCGCCGGCGGCCGCGTTGGCGCGGACCTGATCCGGGCCCGTCGCACCGGCGATCACCGAGCCGCAGCCGGGCAGCGCGGCCAGCGCGCCCATGGCCACGTCCAGGAGTGACCGGTCATGCTTGTCGGCCCAGGAAACCAGCGTCTCCACCCGGTCCAGCTTCTCCGGCGTGACGAGGTGGGGACGCTCCGCGAGCCGGGTCCCGGCCGGCGGCTCCTGCCCGCGCCGCACCTTCCCGGTCAGCAGCCCGTGGGCCAGCGGGAAGTACGGCAGCACGCCGACCCCGTAGTGCAGGGCCGCCGGCACCACCTCGCGCTCGGCGCCACGCTCCAGCAGCGACCAGTGGTTCTGCGCCGACACGAACGACGCGCACCCTCTCTCGCGGGCCACGTGCGCGGCCTCGGCGATCTGCCAGCCGGCGAAGTTGGAGCTGCCGATGTAGCGCACCTTGCCCTCACGCACCAGCTCGGTCAGGGCATCCAGCGTCTCCTCGATCGGAGTGACGCCGTCGGGGACGTGGTACTGGTAGAGGTCGATGTAGTCGGTACGCAGGCGCCGCAGCGACCCCTCCACCGCCCGCCTGATGTACGACCGGCCGCCCAGCGTCCCGCGCGCCTCGCCCTGCCCGGGATCGGGGCGGTTGCCAGGCCTGCCGAACTTGGTGGCCAGCACCACCTTGTCCCGCCGGCCGGCCAGCACCTCGCCGAGGATCTCCTCGGAGGCGCCGTGCACCGCGCCGTACGCCTCGGCGGTGTCGAAGAGCGTCACACCCTCCTCGATCGCCGCGTCCACCACCGCCCTGGTGCCGGCCACGTCGAGGCGCGCGCCGATGCTGTTGCAGCCCAGCCCGACCACTGACACCCGCAGTCCCGAGGCGCCCAAGGTCCTGTAACGCATGATTCCGAAGTCACCTTTCGTCGGGACGGTCCGCCGGAGCAGCGCCCCAGGTGACCGGTAGCCGGTCAACTCCGTACACCGCCATGCGGTCACGGGTCGGCACCTCGGCCGCAGGAACGGCCAGGCGCAGGTCGGGGAAGCGTTCGAGGAGCGCGGTCAGCGCGATGCGGAGCTCGGTCCGTGCGAGGTGCTGCCCGAGGCACTGGTGGATACCGTGCCCGAACGCCAGGTGCCCGGTCGCGGGGCGTGCCACGTCCAGTGTGTCCGGGTCGGGGAAGCGTTCGGGATCCCGGTTCGCGACCGGCAGCGCCAGCACCACGGTCTCGCCGGTGGCGATGACCTCGCCGCCGATCTCGACGTCGACCAGCGCGGTGCGCCGTACGTCGAACTGGAGGATCGACAGGTACCGCAGCAACTCCTCGACCGCCGGTTCCGCGAGTTCCGGGTCCGCGGCCAGGCGGGCTCGCTGGGCCGGGTCGGTCAGCAGCACGAACGTCCCGAGCGCGAGCATGCTCGACGTCGGCAGATGGCCGGTGGCCAGCAGCACCATCCCGAGGTTGCCGAGTTCGTCGTCGCTCAGGTCGCCCGTCGCCATGGCGTGAGCCAGCAGCCCGTCGTCCGACGGGCCGGCCCCGGCGCGCAGGCGCGCGAGCAGGCCGCGTATGACCCCGATGATCGACCCCACGGCGTCGGCGGTCTGTTCCGGCGTGGAGTCCAGGTCGTTCATCACCGCCGTCGCGGCCTGGACCACGTGCCGGTCCTGCGGCGGGACGCCGAGCAGCTCGCAGATGACCAGCGCCGGGATCGGCATGGCGAACGACGTGACGAGGTCGGCGGTCGGCCCTGCGTCCGCCATCGCGTCGAGCGCCTCCGCGGTGTACCGCCGGATCGCGGGCGTCAGCTCGGCGACGCGTCGAGGCCCGAAATGGTGGCCCAGCAGGCGGCGGTACCGGGTGTGTTCTGGCGGGTCCATGTGGGGAAAGATCCCCGGCGGCGCGGGTGTCGGCCGCTGGTGCGCGCGCTCGCGGCCGACCGGCTGGTGCAGCAGCTCGCGCCGGGTGCTGAAGCGTGGATCCGCCAGGATGGCTCGGGTGACGCCGTACCCGGTCGCCACCCAGCCGATGTGCCCGTCGGGATAGGCGAGCCGGCTGAGCGGGGCTCGCTCCCGCAGTTTGACGGGCGGGTCGAAGGGGGTGGGTCGGTCGGTCTCCAACGGCTGGGCCGTCTGACCGTCACTCATCCGGCAATCTCCCATCCGCGTACCGGGCAGGGGTCGTCCCGGCACGCTGTTGATCATCGGCGCTGACGATTATGACCGTTAAGTCCGAAAAATGACACCACTAGTTATTTATGGATCATCCGATTAGCATCGGCGCTGACCGTCCGAAGATCCATCTGTCAACGCCCGGATTGCGAGACCGCGGTACGTATCCCCGGTCTGTGATCGGCAACCCGGCAGCTCTTTCAGCAGTCTCGGTCTTCCCCAGCAGAGGTGTTGATGGCGTATCTGGATGCGCAGGTAGCGGTTGTCGGTGCAGGCCCGGTAGGGCTCCTGCTCGCGTGCGAGGTGGCCCTGCACGGCGTTCCGGTGGTCGTGCTCGAACGACTGCCCGAGATCGAATGGCGGCCGAAGGCCGAGGGCATCACCGGACGGGCCATCGACATCATGGACCGTCGCGGTCTCATGATCGGCGTCACCGACGCTCTCCCCAGGCCGCCGACGTCAGAGGAGCGGGCACGCGTCGCCGAAGGTGAGCGACGGCCGGACAGCCTGCTCCCCAAGGCCTTCCCCGGCGCGCGGCATTTCGCCACCATGTTCCTGCTCCGCCCGGAGTCCCCCGACCTGCTGGTGCCCCAGCAACTCCTGGAGGAGGACCTGGCGCGGCGCGCGGCGGAGCTGGGCATCGAGGTACGGCGCGGCCACACGGTCACCGGTTTCGTCCAGGACGACGACCGGGTGCTCATCGACGTCGAGGGCCCGGACGGGCCGTACCGGATGGAGACGGAATGGCTCGCCGGCTGCGACGGCGGCCGGAGCGTGGTCCGTAAGCTGTCCGGCATCGCCTTTCCCGGAACGGACGGCGTCACGACCGGATACCGGGCCTTCGCCGAGATCGACGACCCCGGATTCCACCTCCCCGGCTGGTTCCGCAAGGACGGCGGACTCCTCGTGTACGAGGAGGGCCCACCCCGGTTCATCACGTTGGAGTTCGACGGCCCACCGGCGAACCGGGACGCGCCCATCACGCTCGAGGAGTTCCAGGAGGCGCTGCGCCGGCTCAGCGGCACCAAGGTGAAGGTCACCGAGGTCAAGAAGATCACCCGGTTCACCGACAACGCGCGGCAGGCCGAGACGTACCGCAGCGGACGGGTGCTGCTCGTCGGCGACGCGGCACACGTCCACTCCCATTGGAGCGGCCCGGGATTGCGGCTCGGGATGGGAGACGCACTCAACGTCGGCTGGAAGCTCGCCGCGGTCGCGCGCGGTTGGTGCCATGAGGACCTGCTCGACACCTATACCTCCGAGCGGCACCCGATCGGCGAGCAGACGCTGGAGATCCAGCGTGCCTCGATCGCGTTGATGCGGCCCGGCCCGTACGTCGACGCGCTGCGCCGGCTGCTCAGGGAGCTGCTGCTCCGCGACGAGGCGAACCGGCAGCTCACCTCCCTGGTCGACGACCTGCACATCCGCTACGACATGGGCGACCCGTCGCTGACCGGTCCGCTGGTCGGGCGCTACAGCCCGGACCTGCGGCTGCGGCGCGCCGGCGACACCGTACGGGTCGCGGAACTGCAGCGCACCGGGCGGCCGCTGCTGCTCGACCTCGGCGCAGGTCCCGAGCTGCGCGCACTCGCCGAACCCTGGGCCGACCGGGTCGACGTGGTCACGGCCGAATGCGAGCAGGCCCCGGCGGAGGCCCTGCTGATCCGGCCGGACGGCTTCGTCGCCTGGAGCACGCCCGCCGACCCGGCATCGCTGCGGGACGCTCTCACCCGATGGTTCGGCGCACCCGGACAGGAGGCTGGCAATGACTGATTCCAAGCTGACCACACTGCCCGTGTCGGCCACGGTCGACGAGGCGATCGACGTGGTCGAGCACGACGGAGCGGTGATCATCGAGGATTTCCTCGACGCAGACACGCTCCGCGGCCTCTGGGACGACCTGGGCCCGGACCTGGAACGCCAGGCGGACGGCGACGGGCGGCTGGTCGGCGAGAAGACCCGGATCCTGCCGGGGCTGGTGCGCCGGAGCGGGCACTCGATCACGATCATGCGACAGCCGCACTTCCTCGGCAGCGCGCGGCACTTCCTGCAGCGCCCCGTCAAGGCCTGGCTCGGCGCGCAGCGCGTGGAGCTGGTCCCGACGATCCAGCTCGGCATCTCGCGGGCGATCCAGATCCGGCCCGGTGTGCCGATCCAGGGGCTGCACCGGGACGACACGGCCCACCTCCGTACCCACCCGGGTCCGGAGAGCCGGGTGCAGGTCATGATCGCCGCGAGCGAGTTCACCGCGCGCAACGGCGCCACCCGCGTGGTCCCGGGGAGCCACCTGTGGGACGACGAGCGGGCGCCCCGCGACGACGAGGCGGTCCCCGCCGAGATGCGGCCCGGCGCCGCGCTGCTCTGGCTCGGCAGCACGTACCACGGCGCCGGCGTCAACGCCTCCGACGCGCCGCGCACCGGCCTGTCGTACGCCTACGACCTCGGCAATCTCCGCCAGGAGGAGAACCATTACCTGTCCTTGCCGCTGGACACGGTCCGCGGCTACCCGGAGGACATCCAGCGGCTTCTCGGCTATGAGGCCTGCCCGCCCATGTGCGGCCTGTACGAGCTGAGCGATCCGATGCTGCTGCTCCGCGACGGCCCGGAGAACCCTGCCGCGACGGCCGGCCCCCAGTGAGGTCCGATCTGCCCCGCTGAAGGAGCACAGATTGCGCACACCCGACATCTACCTGCGCAGTATCGGCGTGCACCTGCCGCCGGTGGTCAGCATCGAGACAGCCGTCGCCGAGGGCCGCTACCCGGCCGACGAGATGGAGTACTTCCGCCTGCGCGGCGCGGCGGTGGCCGGTGACGTGCCGGCTCCGGAGCTCGCGCTCCGTGCGGCCCGGCACGCGTTCGAGCGCTCCGGCGGGATGTCACCGCGCGACCTGGACCTCATGCTGTACGCCGACGTCTGGCACCAGGGGCCCGAGGGCTGGCAGCCGCAGTTCTACCTGCAGCAGCACCTGGTCGGCGGCGACGTCCTGGCGGTCGAGCTGCGGCACGGATGCTGCGGGCTGTTCAGCGCGCTGAAGCTCGCCGCCGGCTACCTGCGGCCGGGCGGCGCCGCGCTGCTGGTCGGCGCCGACAACCACGGCACCCCGCTGGTCGACCGGTGGCGCATGATCGAGGGCAACGTGATGGGCGACGCCGGGTGCGCGCTGCTGGTCACCACGGACACGGGCTTCGCGGAGCTGCGGTCGGTCAACGTGACCGTGCTGCCGGAGGCCGAGTCGGTCAACGACGGCGGCGTGCCGATGTGGCCGCCGGACGCGACCGTGGGCCGGCCGCTCGACTTCGCCTCCCGCAACCATGAGTTCCGCAAGCGGCTGCTGGACCGCGACGGCTCCGTCGTCATGCTGGCGATCCAGACGACGCTCATGGAGCTGGTCGACCGCACGCTCAAGGAGGCGGGGATCACGCTCGACGAGGTGGCGCGCGTGGCCCTGCCCCACGGGCGCTGGGACGACCTGGAGCACCGGTTGGTGAACTGGTTCGGACTGACTTTGGACGACACCACCTGGGACTACGGCGCCGGCATCGGCCACCTCGGGGTCAGCGACCAGTTCGTCGCCCTCGACCACCTGCTGGCCACCGGGGCGCTGGCACCCGGCGACTACATGCTCCTCATCGGGGTGGGCGCCGGCACCACCATGGCCTGCGCCGTCCTGCGGATCCTCGACATCCCCAGGGAGTACGCCTCCGGCGGCTAAGCGGGCGCGTGCATCGACGATCGAGTTCGACCAGCCCGGGAGGCGACATGGAGACGGCGGACATGTACATCAGCGGGGTCGGGTCGTACCTTCCTGACACCGTGAGCGTGGACCACGCCGTGGCGGCGGGTTGGTACCCGGCCGAGGAGGCCGAGCTGCACCGGCTCGCCGCGGTCGCGGTGGCCGGTGACGTGCCGCCGCCGGAGATGGCGTTACGGGCGGCGCGGAGCGCGGTGGCCCGCAGCGGGCGCTCCCCCACCGATCTGGATCTGCTGCTGTACGTCTCGACCTGGCATCAGGGGCCGGAGGGCTGGCCGCCCCAGGCGTACGTGCAGCGCCATCTGGTCGGCGACGGCGTCCTGTCCACTCAGCTCAAGCAGGGGTGCAACGGCATGTTCGCCGCCCTGGAGCTGGCCGCGAGCTACCTGCGCGCGGCGCCCGGCCGCCAGGCGGCGCTGCTGGTCGCCGCCGACAACTACGGCACCCCGCTCGTCGACCGGTGGCGGATGCTGCCCGGGGCCGTCGCCGGTGACGCGGGCAGCGCCCTCGTGCTCGACACCGAACCGGGGTTCGCCCGGCTGGCGTCGGTGTGCACGATGTCGGTGTCGCAGGCCGAGGAGATGCACCGCTGCGCCGAGCCGTTGTTCCCGCCCGGCGTCACCGAGGGCCGCACGGTGGACTTCGCGGCGCACAATGACGTGTTCCGGCGGCGCGCGGTGGTCGAGGGCGACGGGACCGCGGTCCTGGTGACGCTGGACGAGCGGATGGCCGAAGTGATCGACCAGGCCCTGTCGGAGGCCGGCATCAAGGCGGACGGCCTGACCCGGGTGGCCTGCATGAACACCTCCCAGGAGATCGCCGACCAGATCTGCGAGCACCGGCTGGGCATTCCGGCGTCCCGGTCGGTCTGGGACTTCGGCCGGACGATCGGCCACTGCGGGGCCAGCGACCAGATCCTCGCGCTGGAGCACCTGGTCCGCGGCGGCGACCTGGGACCCGGCGATCACCTGCTGATGTTCGGTTTCGGGCCGGGCGTGACCATCTCGGCCGCCGTCGTGGAGATTCTCGAGTCGCCCACGTGGGCGCGGATACGTGGAGGCGATGCGTGATGGCTCGACCTGCCGAGATGATCGCTCTGATCGGGATCGGCTGCCGCCTGCCTGGCGGCGTCGGTTCGGCGGACGACTACTGGAACCTGCTGTGCGAGGGACGCGACGCCAGCGGACCCGCGCCCGAGGACCGCTGGCGCGACTATGCCGACCGCGGCCCGTCGTACGCGGCGGCGGTGCGCCGCACCCTCGCGCGCGGCAGCTTCCTGGACGGTGTGGCCGACTTCGACGCGGAGTTCTTCGGGCTCTCGCCGCGCGAGGCGGAGCTGATGGACCCGCAGCAGCGCCTGGTGATGGAGACCGCGTGGGAGGCGCTGGAGCACGCCGGCGTGTCGCCGACCTCGCT
>NZ_JBFANV010000014.1:0-168251 GCF_040674955.1 Nonomuraea sp. NPDC049695
GCGCCATCGCGCTGGCCGCGGCCTGCGACGCGCTCACGGCCACCGGCTGGACCGCGCTGGTGCGGGAGGAGGAGCGGTTGATCGCCCGGCTGCGGGGGTGGGGGTGGGCTGCGGCTCGGTCCCGCAGGTCACCTGGTACGCGGCGCGTTTCGAGTCGTGGCCGCCGGCGTTGAGGATGCGGATGGCTTTCCAGCCGCCGCCGGAGCTGCCCACGGCCAGCGGCAGCGTGACCTGCCGGCTGCGGGGCCCGCCCGCCGCGAAGAAGAGCGACTCGGGCCGCCCCTCCCCCGCGCTGCTGTCGATCCACTGGTAGTCGACCCTGGCGGGCGTGCGCGACACCTGGATGGTGCCCGTGAACGTCACCGTCGCCGGGCAGGCGCCGCGATAGGCCGCCGGGTCGGCGGTCACGTCGGCCGCTGCGACCAGGGGCCTGCCGGGCCGGGCGGGCAGCGGGTGGGAGACGTCCCACACCTCGGTGGGGCCCGCGCAGACGACGCTGAACCGCGCCTTGGCGGACAGGCCCTTCCTGCCGACGATCTCCACGGCCTGCCAGCCGGAGGTGCTGCGGTCGAACGTCTGGCGGTCCGTCACGGCCACCCTCCGCGTGCCGTTCACGCGGAAACTCTTGATGGCGCCCTTGCTGCCGTCACCGCGTACCCAGCGGTAGCGCACGGCTCCCCTGCCCTTGGCGGCCACCACGGCCGAGAAGCCGACCGTGGTGGGGCAGGCGCCGGACTGCTTGGCGGGGCTCGCCTTGACCTTGGCCACAGCCGTCCTGACGGCGGGGGTGGCGGGGGCGGCGAGCGCAGGAGGGGCGGCCAGCAGGCTGCCGAGCAGCGCGGCGCCCAGCAGCAGAGCTGTCCTTCTCATCGGGGGTCCCTTTCTCTTCATCGAGCGGGGACCATGTTTCACGGCTCGTCTTGGGAGTCACTTGGACCCCTCTTGCAACGCCAGGATCCGGTCAGACGCCCTTCACCGCGTACGTGACCAGCGTCGTGAGCACTTCCTTGACCGACTCGCGCTCGCGCACGTCGCACAGCACGATCGGGATGTGCTCGTTGAGCGCGAGCGCCCGCCGTACCTTGGCCGGGTCGTAGCGGCGGGCGCCCTCGAAGCAGTTCACGCCCACCACGAACGGGACGCCGCGCTGCTCGAAGTAGTCCACCGCGGGGAAGCAGTCCTCCAGACGGCGGGTGTCGGCGAGCACGACGGCGCCGAGCGCGCCCAGGGCCAGTTCGTCCCACATGAACCAGAAGCGGTCCTGCCCGGGGGTGCCGAACAGGTACAGCCACAGCCCATCGCGGATGGTGATGCGGCCGAAGTCCAGCGCGACAGTGGTCGTGGTCTTGGACTCCACGCCTGAGGTGTCGTCCACCCCGATGCCCCGCTCGCTCAGCAACTCCTCGGTGTGCAGGGGCCGGATCTCGCTGATCGTGCCGACCATGGTCGTCTTGCCGACGCCGAAGCCACCGGCGATGAGGATCTTGATGGCCAAGGCGGAGGCGACCGCCGTCGCCCCCGGCTCAGAGGCTGCGTAGTCCATGCAGAACTTCCCTGTAAATCCGTTCGTCGATCGTCTGCGCCACAGGGCGCGGACGTTCGATGGTGACAAGCCCCTCACGCCGCAGATCGCCCAGGATCACCCGGGTGATGTTGAGCGGCAGCCCGAGGTGCGCCGCGACATCCGCGACGGGTGTGGGCTTCTGGCACACCGAGAGCACGGTGCGGTGCTCGGGGATCAGTTCCGCGGGCTCGTAGGAGCCGCTGACCGTCGTGACGATGGCCACCAGGTCGAACGTCTCTCCCTGAGGACGCGCCCGGCCCCCGGTCAGGCCGAAGAGCCGGAGCAGCGGCCCTGGATCCTCTCCGGTCACAGTCTCGCGCCGTTCCAGGCGGGTGCCGGCGCCGCTCCCCTCGGCTGCGAGGAAAGGTGCTCGCCGACCCGCTTGACCAGGAGGGCCATCTCGTACGTGACCATGCCCAGCTCGGCGTCGCCCGACGCGAGCACGGCCAGCCGGGCGCCCTGTCCGGCCGCGGTGACGAACAGGAAGCCCCCCTCCATCTCGATGATCGTCTGCCGTACGCCGCCCAGGGCGAAATGCCGTCCTGCGCCCATGGCGAGGCTGTGGCTGCCGGCGGAGATGGCGGACAGGTGCTCGGCGTCCTCCCGGGTCAGGCCACGGGAGCCGCCCATGGCCAGCCCGTCCGCGGACAGCACGATGGCGTGCCTGATGCCGGGAACACGCTGGGTGAGGTCGTCGAGCAGCCAGCTCAGTTCACTTCTGGAGTCAGGCATCGGGATGGTCGTCCTTTCCGTTCCGCAAATCTCGTCCCTGCTCGGCCTGGCGGCGACCTTGCTGCCAGCCGCGTTGCATGGACGACATGATCTGGGCGAGCTCCTCCGGCGAGCGCGCAGAGGTGGCGCGCTGCTCCCCGCGCCTGGCGGCGGCACGGAGCTGGGGAGCCATGTTGGTCTGCGGCACCCGCATCGGCAGTCCGTCGAGGTCCTCGTCCGCCGCCGGGGCCAGGTCCGTGACGCTCCACTCCCCTGGTTGGTCGGAAGGCGCGGCGGAGCCGGGCACGGGCGTCGGGATCGGCCCGGTGCCGGGCTCGGCCGCCGGCCCGCGCCCCGACCCGTTCGCAGGGCCATGTCCCGACCCGTTCACAGGGCCGTACCCCGACCCGTTCGCGGGGCCGTGCCCGGAGCCATTCGCAGGGCCGTACCCGGATCCGTTCGCAGGGACGCCCCCCGATTCATGGGTGGGGCCGGTCGACGGCTCGGGCTGGGGTGCGGTCTCGGTCATGGGCTCCGTTCTCTGCGCGGGGGCCTCGAACCAGGTCCCGCGCTCGAAATCGGTGACGGCCGTCCCGTTGGCCCGGGCCTCGGCGGGCGCCGTGCCGAGCGCGCGCATGGGCCTGCTCGTGCGGGTGACGACGTGCTCCGCCGGGGCCACAGCCGAGGGCTGGACGTTGGCGAGCAGGGTGGCGGGCAGCAGCACGATCGCGGTGGTCCCGTCGTACGGCGAGGGACGCAGCGAGACCTTGATCCCGTGCCGGGCCGCGAGCCTGGACACCACGAAGAGGCCGAGCCGGTCGCTGTCTGCCAGGTCGAACTCCGGCGGGTCGGCCAGTCTGGCGTTGATCTCGTGGAGGGTGGCGTGGGTCAGGCCGAGGCCGCGGTCCTCCACCTCGAGCGCGAAGCCGTTGGCCGCCGTCATGCTGCGGACGTGCACGGTCGTGTCGGGCGGGGAGAAGGCGGTGGCGTTCTCCACCAGCTCGGCCACCAGATGGATCACGTCGGTGACGGCGCCGCCGACCAGGAGCGGGGCGTTCGGCATCGGCACGACCGTGACGCGGGTGTAGTCCTCGACCTCCAGCACCGCGGCGCGTACGACGTCGAACAGCGGCACCGGGTCGCGCCAGCGGCGCGCGGGGACGGAGCCGGACAGGATGATCAAATTCTCGGCGTGCCGCCGCATGCGGGTGGTCAGGTGGTCGAGCTTGAACAGGTCCTCCAGGACCTCCGGCTCGTCGACCCGGCGCTCCATGGTGTCGAGCATCGCGAGCTGGCGGTGGAGCAGCGCCTGGTTGCGCCGGGCCAGGTTGAGGAAGACCTGGCCGACGCCCTTGCGCAGGGTCGCCTGGCCCACCGCGGCCTCGACCGCCGTGCGGCGTACGGCGGAGAACGCGTGCACCACCCGGTCGACCTCGGCCGTGTCGGCGGAGTCGAGGTCGGGGGCCTCGGTGGCCGGGTCCACGTCCTCGCCGCGGCGCAGCCGCTCGACCAGCCAGGGCAGCCGCTTCTCGGCCAGCTCCACCGCCGAGCCCTGCAGACGGCTGAGCTCGGCGATCAGCGAGCGGCCGAACCGGTACGACAGCGCCACCGACGCCAGCACCGCCGCCAGGCCCAGGACGAGGACGAGCCCGATCCGCCAGTACGCGCCGGTCTTCAGCGCATCGGCCTCCGCCGTGGTGCGGGCCAGCTCCGTCTCGGTGTCGCGGTTGATCGCACCGAGAAGGGAGTCGATGTCGCTTCTCCACTGGGAGGGGTTCACCGGCGGCGCGCCACCGCTGGTGTCCCACGTGAACAGCAGGTCCTCCGTCTCCAGCAGCCTCCGGTAGGGGCCGCCGTCGACCAGCTTGTCGTAGTTCACCCGCAGCTCGGGGCCGATGTCGCGCTCGGCGTTGGCGAAGATGAGCCTGCGGCTGGTGAACGCGGCGACGAACGCGGCCCGGTCGACCGGCGTCATCCTCCGGTGCACCATCGTGCTGGTGAGCACGGCGTGCTCGCGGCCCAGGTATTCGGCCGTGGCGCTGTAGGCCGCCATGCCGCGCACCGATCGGAAGGACGAGACGTCGCTCAGCGCGTCGCGGTCGTTGAACTGCTTGTTGGCGACGCTGATCAGGTTGTTGTACGCGTCGATCATCGCCACCGGCGGAGCGAGCACACCGCCGTCGGCGGACTCGCGCAGCGCCTGCAGTCCGTCGAGCGCCTGCAGCAGCGCGTGCACCTGGGCCGGGGTTCCACCCGCCTGCCCGTCAACGGATCCGACGATCTGGCGCAGGCGTTCGGCCTTGGCATCGGTGGCCCGCCGCTGGGCGCTCAGCGGCGCGAACTTCGCCGTGCCGCGTGGCGCCTCGGCCGAGAGCTGCCGCTCCCTCTGTAACTCCACGATCAGCTGGTGCACCGGCGAACCGATGGCCTCCCAGCGGTCCTGTGCCTGGGAGACCGTGACGATCTCGTCCACGCTCGAGTAGGCGATGAAGCCCCACAAGGCGATCATGGAGACCAGCGGAAGCAGGAGGATCCTGAGCAGCTTGGTACGGATCGGTGGGGGCGAACTCATCCTTCATGTCCAATTCCGCGCATGGCGATGCGCTTCTGGGCAGTCGTGAACCGGCGCCGCCCCCGAGAACCTCTGCCACGACTGGCATTGTGGTCCGTCCACTATGCCGATGGGGCAGAAGTACTTCAAGGTACAGATGCGAAGAATCAACACGAATGGCGGGTTGACTCTTTGTCAGCACACGGTTCGTGACCGTAACAGTTGGCATCTCACGCTGAGTTACCAGAATCGGACTCGGAATTACGGCCGGTCAGACCGGGAGACCGCGCGGGTGACGCTCAGGGCTTGCGGCCGACGCCTCCGTACAGCCACCTCGTCGCCGCGGGAGCCGGGTCGTCCGGATCGGGGTGCCACGTGTCGATGGTGACCAGACCGGGATCTACCAGATCGAACCCGTCGAAGAAGCGGGCGACCTCCGCGTGCTCGCGGAAGTAGATGGGCGTCGGGGTGGCCGCGTACACGGCCTCGATCTGGGCGACCGAGTCCGCCGAGTGGCCGTCACGGGTGACGTGGGTGGCCGCGAAGTGACTCCCGGAGGACAGGACGTCACGCAGCTCGCCCATGATCCGGCTCTGCTCGTCCATGGTGAGGAAGTGGACCATGGCGATCATCAGTACGCCGACGGGCTCGCTGAAGTCGATCAGCTTGGCCGTTTCCGGATGTCCGATAACCGCGGCCGGCTGCCGCATGTCGGCGGAGGCCACGGCGGTGTGCTCGTCGGTCGCCAGGAGCGCGCGGCCGTGCTGCAGCACGACCGGGTCGTTGTCGACGTAGACCACGCGGGCGTCCGGGACGATCTGCTGGGCGATCTCGTGCGTGTTGCCCACGGTGGGCAGGCCGGAGCCGATGTCGATGAACTGCCGGATCCCCTGCCGGGCCAGGTGCCGCACGGCTCGGCGCAGGAAGGCGCGGTTCTCCTGAGCCAGCCGGCGGACCTCGGGCATCGCCTGCTCCACCCGCCGCACGGCGTCGCGGTCGATCTCGAAGTTGTCCTTTCCTCCCAGGTAGTAGTCGTACATCCGGGCGACGCTCGGCCTGGTGACGTCGATCGCCGCCGACACGCCACCGCCCTGCTCCGTCATGACACGGCCTCCGTTCGTGATCAACTGACGTCCAAGCTAGCGGCCAGGTGAGCCCGCATTCCAGCTAGCTAGCACACCGAAGTGCCGTTTCCCGGGATCGAAGATGGGTGCTGGTGGTGAAGACGGCGACCCACGGCAGCGGGGATCGTAAGGGAGTACGAGCAAGGTTCGCAGCCGAGGAGGGGAGGCGATGACCATCGACATCCACGATCTGTCGATCTTGGGTCGTGCCGTCTTGCGCTGTTCCGGGCCACGCCCGCTGAGCAATACCGACACGCTCGGCCATAGTAGACAATTCATCCCGAGTCCGGATGGGGACGGCCCGCGCGGTCTGGAGGCGACAGCCCGCCGGCTGCGAGGGCTCGTACGCAGGGCGAGAGCGGTCCTCCAGGACCGCCACGCGTCGTGGGAGCTGCCACAGGATCCGGCCTCGATACCGGCCGGGCGTCACCTCATCAGCAACAAGCTCAGCGAATGGGGGATCCATCGGCGCAGCGAGATCATGGACACCATGCAGCTGCTCGCCAGCGAGCTGCTCACCAACGCCGTGGAACATGCCCGTGGGGACCCGGTCCTCACCCTTTCGTCCCGCGGCGACACTCTTCGCTGCGAGGTCTGGGACGAGGACCCGCGGCTCCCGTGCACCCGGCGGCACGGCCCCACCGACGAGGGCGGCCGTGGGCTCTTCATGGTCCATCTGCTGGCCAAGCGCTGGGGAGTCGATCTCACCCACACGGGCAAGGCCGTGTGGTTCGAAGCCGGCTGACAGCCGTCGCCGGGCCTAGAGGTCCTCAGGAACGTCGATCATCTTGTTGAGCAGCGGCACGAGCTGCTCTTCCTCGTAATCCAGGTGCGCCTCCAGCTCCGCACCGAGCCAGTCGAGCTCGGTCGCGAGTTCGGCGGGGTCGCCGGTGTCCAGCAGGGTCCGGATCTGGGCCAGGATGCGCCCCACCACCTGGTGCTCGCCGCGCAGCCGGGTCAGCACCGCGGCCAGTTCCGGGTGCAGGCCGTCCAGGTGCGGGAAGAGCACGTCGTCCTCGCCGGCATGGTGGGCGTGCAGGGCCTGGCAGAAGGTCAGGCAGTGCTCTCGGATGCCGGGGCTCCAGCTGGCCGTGCGCCGCAGTTCCGCGAGGTCGCGGCGGAAACCGTCGTGCAGCTTCACCAGTTCGTCCCCCCATGCGATCAGCCGCTGCTCGGCGGCGCCGCCGTCGTGGGTCATGCCCATTCCTCCTTCGCCAGGCCCGGAACCCGGGCCAGAGCACCATGCGCGTAACCGAAGATCGCGGAGACCAGGGCCGCGAGCGCTGAGGCGCCGAAGCTCCATCCCGCTCCTGAGCCGGACATCACGGCCGCGGTCACCGCGCCGGCCAGGCTGCTTCCGACAAGTCTCACCAGGGCGTTCACGCCTCCGGCCGCCGCGGTCCTGGCGGGTTCGACGTGCTCGACGGCCATCGTGCCGAGCGCCGCGTATCCGAGACCGAGGCCCACGCCGAGGACGGTCGCCGCCCCGTACAGGTCGAACGGCCGGTGGTGCGCCAGGCTCAGCCACAGGGTGGCCACGGCCACCAGCGAGGATCCGCTGCCGACCAGCGACGAGGCCGGGAAGCTGCGCATGAGACGGCCCGCGAACAGCGAGACCACCAGCATCAGCAGCGCCGCCGGCAGCAGGTACAGGCCGACCTGGAGCACCGAGGCGCCCAGCGCCGTCTGCGCCACGGACGACAGCGTGGTGATCGCCCCGAACAGCGCGAACCCGAGCAGCAGCGATGCCACCGTCGCGCCCACCGTCCCCCGATGCGTCAGCATGGGGATCTCGATCAGCGGCGATGCGGTACGCCGGGCCGTCGCGATCCAGAGGGCGAACACCGCCACGGCCGCTCCGAGCAGCCCCAAGGTGGGCGGGGACGTCCAGCCCCACGCCGCGCCCTTGGTGATGGCCAGCAGCAGGCAGACCAGCCAGCCGGCCACCAGTGCGGCGCCCGCGAGATCGGGACGCCCGTCAGGGGCGGGCGGGGCCGGTTCGGGGACGAAGAGGGCGACGAGCGCCAACCCTGCGGCGCCGAGCCCCGCCAGGATCCAGAACAGCGCCTGGTACGTGCCGCCGACCAGGCCCGCGAGGATCATGCCCGCGCCGCTGCCGACCCCCATCATGGCGCTCAGCACGCCGATGGCCGTGGGGAGCCGGTCGCGGGCCACCTGCTGCCTGGCCATGCCCATGGCCAGCGGCAGGAGGGGCGCGGCCACGCCTTGCAGCACCCGTCCGGCGATGACCAGGGCGAGCGTGGTGGCCATGGCGCTCACCAGGGCTCCGATGATCAGCAGGCCGAGGGTGGCCATGGCCACGCGCCGCCTGCCGTACAGGTCGCCGAGGCGCGACAGCAGCGGGATGGAGACCGCTCCGGACAGCAGCGCGGAGGTCACGGTCCAGGAAGCGGAGGTGAGCGGCACGTCGAGCTGACGTTGCAGCACGGGAAGCAGGGGCACCACCGCGGTCATCTGCAGGGTTCCCACGGCCACGGCGAACGCGAGCACGCCGACGGCCGCCCAGGGGGACTTTTTATACATGTATAGAAAGTAACATGACAGGATGCCGGCGCGTACGGGGCGGCCCCCCAAGATCTCCAGAGCGGACATCGTGTCCGCGGCCCACCGCATCATCGGCGAGGAAGGCGTACCAGGCCTGACCATGCGCAGGCTCGCCCGCGAGGTGGGCGCCACGCCGATGGCGCTCTACCACCACGTCCAGGACAAGGACGAGCTGCTCCTGCTGCTCCTCGACGACTACGCGAGCGGCATGCCCCGGCCGGAGCTGCCTGACGAGCCTGAGGACGAGCGCATCGTGGCCGCCGCCGTCGCCATGCGGCAGGCGCTGATCGGCGTGCCGTGGACTGTCGAGGTGCTCAGGGCCGACGACCTGATGTCCGTCCACGCGCTGTGGTACCCGGAGACCATCATCGACGCGGCCGTACGCACCGGGCTCACCCCGGAGGCGGCCGTGGACCTCTACCGGATCATCTGGCACTACACCGCGGGCGAGATCACCGCGCGGGCGGCCGCCGGCCGCCGGCGCGAGAGCGGCAGGCCGACGTACCGCGGCCGGCTGTTCGCCGACCTTGACGCGGCCGAGCTGCCGCGCCTGGCCGCGCTGGGCGAACGCTGGGAGGAGCTGACCGCCCGCGACACCTATGAGAAGGGGGTACGGGCGATCGTGCGCGGCCTGCTGAACTTTTAACTCGTGACGGCGCGTTCCTCCGTGAGCGCGGCCGTCGGCGTTCCCCAGGACTCGAGTCTCGTACGGATCTCCTCGGGCACCGGGTGGGTCAGCGCGTCGCGGTAGGCCTCGTCCAGCAGCGCGTCGATCTCGACGCGCCTGCCCGACTCCGCGGATCGGACGGCCGCCGCCACCATGGCGAGACTGCGGATGTTGCCGGCGATCGTTCCTGACGGCTCCACGCCCGTACGCAGCGCCGCGACGAATTCCACGAGCGCTCCGGCGATCTGCTCGTTGCCGCCAGGCGGCACGGCGACCGCGCCGCTGACACTGGAGGCGACCTGGTCCTCGCCGTCCCAGGTGGCCGTGCCCTCGGAGCCGGAGGCTCGCCACTCGCCGTTCCAGGACGTCTCCAGACCGTCCGCGCACCAGCTCCCAGTGAACACGTAGCGGGTGCCGTCGTCGAAACGGAAGTTCGCCGTCGCCGCCGCGTCGCCCCGATACCAGCTCCAGGCCGGATTCCAGCTCTCGCAGACGACGGAGACCGGCTCCGCGCCAAGCAGGTACCGGGCGGCGTCGAAGGCGTGGATGGCCATGTCGACCAGCAGCGGCTGCTCCATCTCGTCGCGGAAGCCACCGAACCTCGGACCGCGGAAGAAATCGGTGGTGAGCAGCCCGACCGTGCCGAGCTCGGCGACCCGGCTCCGGTACTCCGCCAGGGCGGCGAAGTACCGGCGCGACTGGCTGATCATCAGCAGCTGCCCGGACACCTCGGCGGCCGCGGCCTGGACGAGCGCCTCCGCGAGCGTCGGGGCCGCCGGTTTCTCGCACAGGACCGGCAGCCCGGCGAACAACGCCTCGGTGTTGACCGCGCCGTGCGCGGCCGGAACGGTGACGTTCACGACCGCGTCCGGCGCGGTGGGCGCGAGGATCTCGCCGAGCGAGGCGCCCACCTCGGCATCGCCGCCGACGGCCCGTACGGCCTCCTGTGCCAGCTCCGTGTCGAGGTCGACCACCCCGACGAGCTCGACGTCGTCGGAGTCGGTCAGGGTCCGTATCCAGGCGCGGCCCATCGAGCCGGCCCCGACCTGGACGACGCGGAGCGGGCGCGCCGGGTCGGCGGCACGGGCGAAGGCACTCACTCGGCGCGCTCCTTGTTGTTCATGGCGCCGCGGTAACCGTGACCGCCGAAGAAGTCGCCCATGTCATAGCGGAGCAGCGTGGGCAGCTCCCGCTGTGACCGGTCACCGGCCGCCCACTCGACGCCGTTGGCGATGACGTGCAGGACGTCCGGGTGGTGGTACACCGGGTAGTCCTGGTCGCCGGGGCTGAAGTAGAAGATCTTGCCGTTGCCGCGCCGGAAGGTGCAGCCGCTGCGGAAGACCTCGCCGCCGGTGAAGGAGCTGATGAAGATCAGCTCGTCGGGGGTCGGGATGTCGAACTGCTCGCCGTACATCTCCTGGGCGGGGATCTCGATGGGGTGCGGGATGCCGCGGGCGATGGGATGGGTGGGGTTCACCGTCCAGACCAGCTCGCGGTCGTTCTCGCTGCGCCAGCGCAGGGTGCACGTGGTGCCCATGAGCTTGGTGAAGATCTTCGACCAGTGGCCGGAGTGCAGCACGATCAGCCCCATGCCCGACAGGACGTGCCGGTGCACCCGCTCGACCACCTCGTCGGCCACCTCCGCGTGAGCGGCGTGACCCCACCAGATGAGCACGTCGGTGTTCGCGAGCACCTCCTCGGTCAGGCCGTGCTCGGGATCGTCCAGCGTGGCCGTGGCGACGGTCGCCTTCTCGCCCAGCCAGCCCTCGATGCCCCGCCGGATGGCGTTGTGCATGCCGTCCGGGTAAATCTCTGCCACACGGGGTTCGACCTGCTCGTGGCGGTTCTCGCCCCATACCGTGACGTTTGTCTTCACGTACGTTCCTTTCTCATTTGATCGCGCCGTTGATGGCGCCTGCCGCGATGTAGCGCTGGGCGAATATCAGCAGCAGACCCGCCGGGATGGAGGCGAGCACCGCGGTGGCCATCACCGCGCTCCAGTCCTGGGTGTTCGCGCTGATGTAGTCGTAGATGCCGAGCGTGATGGGCCGGACTTCCGGGGGTGCTGGTCAGGGTGATCGCGAGCAGGAAATCGCTCCACGCCCCGAGGAAGGTGAACAGCGCGGCGGTCACGATCGCGTTCTTGCTGATCGGCACGATGATCGAGACGAACGCCCGCAGATTGCCCGCGCCGTCCACGAGCGCCGCCTCCACGAGTGCCCTCGGGATGGAGCCCATGAACGCGCGGATGAGCAGCACCGCGAACGGGATGCCGCCGGCGGTGTTCGCGAGGATCAGGCCGAAGACGTTGAGCAAGCTTCCGCGCTGTCTTCATCTGGGCTGTGGCGCGCAGACCCGATCCTTCAGCTTCAGGGCCGGGAAGAAGCGCCACCCCTCCTTTCGAAAACAATAGGGAAAAACTCGGTAACAGTCGGTAACGCGTGCGGTGGGTGATGCGTCAGTGACAGGGGGTGCGCGATGGCGATCCGCCGCTCGGTCGCCAAACGACACGGCCTGCCCTCGGTCGTGCAACTGCGGCTCGCGCCTTCACCCTGGTCGATCCCGCCTACACCAGCCAGGCCTGCCCGGAGTGCGGATGGACCAGCAGAGCGAACCGGCCGGCACGGGGCCGCTTCGTCTGCATCCGGTGCGGCCTCGCTGGGCACGCCGACCACATCGCGGCCCGCAACATCGCCCAACGCGGCGCCGCGGGCTGGGCTGCCGTCAACCAGCCACACGCTACCGGCCTCCCTTCAGCCAGACGGGACCGTGAGAGCAAGCCACCGGCATCAGCCTGTGGCAGTTGACGTGAGCTACTCCTTTGGTTCGGCGAAGCCACTGGCGGACGAGTCACGGAGAGAGGGAGAAGATGCGGGGCGCATCGCCTCAAGACACTGACGACAGCGGTAAAGCGCTTAACCGCGCTCGCTTGAGAAGTATGTTGCGCCTATCGCTCTGTGATGTCAATAACTAGTTAAGCGATTTACCAAGGAAGCCGCGATAGGGTTACCCTGCTCTTCGCGCGCCCTCACGAGCTGGGAGGCAGCATCCATGGTCACGATGCGCGACGTCGCGGAACGCGCCAATGTCTCCATCGCCACCGTCTCCTTCGTCATCAACGGGACCAAGCGGGTCGCACCGGAGACCCGCGCCCGCATCGAGGCGGCCATCGAGGAGCTCAACTACAGGCGGAACGCCGTCGCCCGCGCCCTGGCCAGCTCGCGCACGCGCATCCTCGCGCTGTTGCACCCCTGCCGCGAGGCCTGGCCGAACGCCACAGGCAACAGCTTCGTCATGAGCGCCGCCAACGGCGCTCGCGAGCGCGGCTACGACTTCGTGATGTGGCCCGTGAACGACGACGAGCAGATGTCCCACCTGCTCGCCGGCGGTCTCGTCGACGGCGTGCTGCTCATGGAGGTCCAGTTCCGCGACCCCCGCGTCGACCGGCTCATCGCGTCCGGGCTCCCCTTCGCGCTGATCGGACGGACCGGGGACGAGGACCTGCCGTACGTCGACATGGACTTCGCCACCACGATCGACCAGGCGGTCGAGCATCTCCGCTCGTTCGGCCACCGTCGCATGGCGCTCGTCACCCTGCGCATGAAGGACCCGTCCGGGAACGAGCCCGGCTGGATCGCCCGGGTGAAATCCGCCTACCTCGACGCGATGGCGGCCCTCGGCGAGCCGGCCGCCGTCATCGCCGTGGAGGGATCCTCGGCCGGAGGGCGGGAGGCGGCCCGCCTGCTCAGCGAGGACTTCCCGGAGGCGACGGCCGTCATCCTGGTGAACGAGCGCGCCTCGGCGGGACTGGTCAAGGGATCACGAGCGCTCGGCCGCACCGTACCGGACGACCTGTCGATCATCTCCGCGGCGACCAGCGCCGAGTTCGGCGAGATGATCGAGCCGTCCCTCACCGTCATGGCGGCCCCGGCCGGCCAGCTGGGACGCCTCGGCGTGAACGCCCTGATCGACCAGCTCGAAGGGGCCCAGGACGCTCCTCCTCACGTCCTCATCCCCTGCACCCTGGTCCCGGGCCAGTCAGTCGGCCCCGCCCCGATTCGCTAGGAGCCGTTGGACGACCACACCGATCAACAGCGGGACCACTGCCCAGCCGGCGAGCACGGTGAACGCCGCCCAGGTCGGCATGATGTCGGGCAGCTGCCCGATCAGCTGGAGCGCCGGATACGTGGGCAGGAACCTGTTGATCTCCTTGCCCCAGGGCAGCACGGTGGCGACGAACGGCAGCAGGAGAACCACGGCCACCAGCGCCGCGCTCGCCACGGCCCCGTTGCGCAGGATCGCGCCGAGGGCCAGCCCGAGCAGCGTGGTCACCAGGATCATGAGCGTGCCGCCGCCGATCACCTTCCAGGCTCCGGCAGGCAGCAGCGACGGGTGGAACTCCGCCGCCACGAGCCGCCCGTAGAGATAGCCGGGCACCGCGATGAGCAGCGAGCCGGCGATCGCGGCCCCGCCCAGCACCACCGCCTTGGCCATCAGCACTCGTGCTCTGGACGGCATGGCGACGAGGGTCGTGTCGATCATGCCGGACGCGTACTCACCGGTGATCGCCATCGCGCCCAGCATGCCGAGCGGCAGCTGGGCCAGGATCACTCCCACGTAGACGGCCACGATGATGCCCATGGCGGCCTGGTCGGGCGTGTGGCCGGGATTCCAGCGCGAGATGACGGTGGCGGCGCCCAGGGCGGTGAGCGCGAGCGACACCAGCACGCCGATGCCCAGCGCCCACCAGGTCGAACGGAGCGTGCGCAGCTTGATCCACTCTGCGGCGACCGCGCTCACGGCTCATTCCTCCCGACGATGTCCATGAACACGTCCTCCAGCGACAGGCCCGGACGTACCAACTCCGTGATCTTCGCGTCGGCGAGCAGCCTGCCCCGCCCGACGACGATCAGGTGGTCGGCCGTGACCGCCATCTCGTTCATCAGATGGCTCGACACGAGGACGGTCCGGCCCTCGGCGGCGAGCGACTTGAGCAGGCCGCGCATCCAGCGGATGCCCTCGGGGTCGAGCCCGTTGAGCGGCTCGTCGAGCAGGAGCACCTCAGGATCACCGAGCAGCGCCGCGGCCAGGCCGAGCCGCTGCTTCATGCCCAGCGAGAAGCCGCCGACGCGCTTTCGCCCCGCGTCACCGAGCCCGACGAGCTCCAGCAGCCCGCCGACGCGCTGCCGGGAGATCCCGTTGGAGCGCGCCAGCCACCACAGGTGCTGCTCCGCGCGGCGGCCGCCCTGCACCGCTGTCGCGTCCAGCAGCGCGCCGACCTGGGTGAGCGGCCTTTCGAGGTCCTGGTACGACATGCCGTTCACCGTGGCGCGTCCGGCGGTGGGCCGGTCCAGGCCGAGGATCAACCGCATGGTCGTGGTCTTGCCGGCGCCGTTCGGACCGAGGAAGCCGGTGATCCGGCCGGGCGACACCGTGAAGGTGAGGTCGTCCACGGCCGGCGTCTGTCTGAAACGTTTGGTCAGTCCACTGACTTCGATCATGTCCTTGACGATCCGCCGGAGCCGGCCCGCCGCGCATCGGTCTTGGGACCGATGCGCGCGGCCCGACCACGCGGTTAGGTTCGTGCCGTGCGCGAAAAGATCCGTCTCCCCCTGCTGAGCCGGGTGCCTGCCTGGATCTGGGTGACGATCGACGCCGGGACCGCCCTCTTCCTCGCGGCCGTCTTCGTGGGGCTGACCTCATCGAGGAACGCGTCGGCGCCCGATGTGATCGACTGTGCGGCGGCGCTCGCCACCAGCCTTCCCATAGCGGTCAGGCGGCTGTGGCCGCGCGCGGTGTTCGCGGCCGTCCTGCTCGGCGGGCTCGGCATGCGCGAGTTCCTCATCCCGCACGCCGACCTGCTCTGCCTGCCTCTGGCGCTGTACACGCTGGCGACGCGCGGCAGAGCCGTCGTGGCGCTGCTCGTGGCGACCGCGGCCGCCGCCCAGGGCGTGGTGGAGCTGCCGCTGACGACCGTCGTACGTGATCAGCTCGGGCTGGTGCTGGCGATCCTGGTCGCCTCGTGGGCGGCCGGCACGGCCGTACGCCAGCGCAGGCTCTACACCGAGCAACTCGCCGCGCAGGCGGAGGAGCGGGCACGCGCGGAGGCCGTGGCGGAACGCTTGCGGATCGCGCGGGAGTTGCACGACGTCATCGGCCACAGTCTCAGTACGATCGCGGTGCAGGCAGGTGTGGCGGGCCACGTGGGCGGGGCGGAGGAGATGAGCCGCACGCTGGCCTCGATCGAGGACACCAGCAGGTCGGCCCTGCGCGAGACCAGGCGGCTGCTCGGCGTGCTCCGTGAGGACGGCGAGGCCGACCTCGCCCCTGCCCCTGGCCTGGCCGACCTCGATGCGCTCGTCGAGCGGACCAGGGCGGCGGGGCTGGAGGTGGAGCTGAGGATCGACGGAGAGGTCGAGGGGGAGATGGAGCTGACCGTCTACCGCATCGTGCAGGAGGCGCTGACCAACGTGCTGAAACACGCCGGAGCCCGGCACGTCCTGGCCAGGATCGAACGGCAGGAGGACGCGCTGGTCGTCGAGGTCACCGATGACGGCACCCGTGGCCAGGCACGGCCGTACGGACACGGTCTGACGGGGCTGGGCGAGCGCGTGCACATCTTCGGCGGCGAGTTCCACGCAGGGGCGCGTCCTCTGCGTGGCTTCCGCGTCATGGCCAGGCTGCCGCTGTGATCAGCGTGCTGGTGGCCGACGACCAGGCGCTCATCAGGGCGAGCTTCCGCCGGTTGATCGACAGCGCGCCGGGGTTCCACGCGATCGGCGAGGCCGCGACGGGCGTGCAGGCGGTGACGTCCGCCACCCGCGACCGTCCCGACCTGGTGCTCATGGACGTGCGCATGCCCGAGATGGACGGCATCGAGGCCACGCGCCGCATCTGCGCCGACCGTCCGCGAACGCGCGTGCTCATCGTGACCACCTTCGACCTGGACGAGTACGTCTACGGAGCCCTCCAGGCGGGCGCCGCCGGCTTCCTGCTCAAGGACACCCCGCCCGCCGACCTGATCAGAAGCATGGAGGTCATCGCGTCAGGCGAGTCCCTGCTGGCGCCGACGGTCACCCGGCGGTTGATCCAGCGGTTCGTCGATCCGGCGCCACCGCCCCGCGGCCTTGCCATAACCGAGCGCGAGCGCGAGGTCCTCGTCCTGGTGGCCCGGGGTCTGTCCAACGCGGAGATCGCCCGCACCCTGTACGTCAGCCTCAGCACAGTGAAGACCCACGTCAGCAGTCTGCTGACCAAGCTCGACGCCCGCACCCGCGTCCACCTGGTCATCGCCGCCTACGAGGCCCACCTCGTCTGAGCGCAACCGGCCGCACATGTCCGGATCCGGCCGGACGCGCCCCGGTGCCGGCGAACATCCTTTCTTCTCGTTGACGTACGGCGCCGCCGCGCTGTCGTTCCGCGTCTACCGCGACCCGGCCAACGTCGACTACCTGCTCTTCGTGGAGCACTTCGCCGACCAGGCCGCCTATGACGCCCACACCGGCTCCCCCGCCGTCTAGCATGACGCCCACCACGAAGACGGGCTCTGTGGGGCGTCGGCGCGTTCCGGCGCCCCTTCCCCGTTTCAGCCGGTCGGCCGGGTGTAGGTCAGATGCGCCACCCCGTTGTCGAAGCCCTGGCATCCGGCAAGAGCCGGCGTCGTCCTCGGCGCGCCCTCGGGGAAGAGCCGCGCGCCAGTGCCCAGCGCCACCGGGTAGACGAACAGGTGCAGCTCGTCGACCAGCCCGTCGGCGATCAGCGCCCGCACCAGGGTGCCGCTGCCACTGATGTAGATGCCTCCGTCCACGCTCTCCTTGAACTTGCGGATGGCGTCCGCGTCGTAGCCCCCGAGCACGGCGATCTACGACGGCGGGATCTCCGCCTGCGGCTCAGCGGGCAGCGGCGGTCTGCCGGTGTGCGGTACGTGCAGGTCGAAGGCCGGGCGTTCGGAGCGGATGCGGGGCAGAAAGGTGAAGTTGTGCCGCGGCGGCGGGCAGGAGGTGGCCCACTCCAGCGAGTTGCCGAAGCCCCATGGGTCGTCCACGGCCACCTTGGGCGAATGGCGGTAGGTCCAGTAGACGTTGTAGATGAACACGAGGGTCGAGGCCCCGAGCAGGAACCCGCCGACTGAGGAGATCTCGTTGAGCGTCGTGAACCCGTCGGCCGGGCTGTAGTCGGCGTACCGGCGCGGGAAGCCGAGCACGCCGAGCCAGTGCTGGATGAGGAACGTCGTGTGGAAGCCGATGAACAGCAGCCAGAAGTGCAGCCTGCCCAGCCTGTCGTTGAGCATCCTGCCGGTCATCTTCGGCCACCAGAAGTAGAAGCCGGAGAACATCGCGAAGACCACGGTGCCGAAGACCACGTAGTGGAAATGGGCCACCACGAAGTAGGTGTCGCTGATGTGGAAGTCCAGGGGCGGCGAGGCGAGGATGACGCCGGTGAGCCCGCCCAGCAGGAACGTCACCAGGAAGCCGACCGCGAAGAGCATCGGCGACTCGAAGGACAGGTGACCGCGCCACATCGTTCCGGTCCAGTTGAAGAACTTCACCCCGGTCGGAACGGCGATGAGGAACGTCATGAAGGAGAAGAACGGCAGCAGCACCTGTCCGGTGACGAACATGTGGTGGGCCCACACGGTCATCGACAGCCCGGCGATGGCGATGGTGGCGCCGATCATGCCGATGTAGCCGAAGAGCGGCTTGCGGCTGAACACCGGGATCACCTCGGTCACGATGCCGAAGAAGGGCAGCGCGATGATGTACACCTCGGGGTGGCCGAAGAACCAGAACAGGTGCTGCCAGAGCATCGCGCCGCCGCTGGTCGCCTCGAAGACGTGGGTGCCGAGCTTGCGGTCCGACTCCAGCACGAGCAGCGCCCCGGCCAGCACCGGGAACGCCATCAGCACCATCATGCTGGTCAGCAGGGTGTTCCAGGTGAAGATCGGCATCCGGAACATGGTCATGCCCGGCGCCCGCATGGAGATGATGGTGGTGACGAAGTTGACCGAGGTGAGAATGGTGCCGAGACCGCTGAGCGCCAGCCCCATCAACCACAGGTCGCCGCCGACGTTGGGGCTGAAGTCCGCGGTGGACAGCGGTGTGTAGGCGAACCAGCCGAAGGGGGCGGCACCGCCGGGCGTGCAGAAGCCGCTCACCACGATGAGCCCGCCGAACAGGAACAGCCAGTAGCCCACCATGTTGAGCCGGGGGAAGGCGACGTCGGGGGCGCCGATCTGCAAGGGCATGACGAAGTTGGCGAACCCGGCGAAGAGCGGGGTCGCGAACAACAGCAGCATGACCGTGCCGTGGATGGTGAAGAGCTGGTTGAACTGCTCTGCCGTGACGAACTGCAGCCCCGGGGCGACCAGCTCGGCCCGGATCACCATCGCCATGACGCCGGCCAGGAGGAAGAACAGGAAGCTGGTCGAGAGGTAGAGATACCCGATCACCTTGTGGTCCGTGGTGGACACCACCGAGGCGATCAACCGCCCGGTTCTGGCCCTGCGGCTGGCCGGGGTGGGGATCGTGGGCTCCGGCTGCGGCTCGATCCTGGTCACGACGTGTTCCCTCCGACGGCTGCCGGGGGGACACGAATCGGACTTCCCGCTCCGCCGTATGGCTAATCGATCCGGACCCTTAGAAGTCGGTCATGTTCGGAGATTCCAGCTAGCTGCAATGCGCGGGGAGGCCCCCTGCTGCGATTCTGAACGTGTGGGTCTGTGCTGTCTGATCGTCGACGACAACGATCACTTTCTCCAGGCGGCGAGGCAGCTGCTGGAGCGTGAGGGGATCGATGTCGTCGGTGTGGCGTCTACGGGCGCCGATGCGCTGGCGCGGTTCAAGGAGCTGCGCCCGGACATCGCGCTGGTCGACATCGACCTCGGTGGAGAGAGCGGTTTCGACGTGGCGCAGCGGCTGCTGGAGGCACAGAACGGCCATCGTACGAACGTCATCCTCATCTCGGCGTACGACGAGAGCGACTTCGCCGACCTGATCTCCGAGAGCCCCGCGATCGCGTTCCTGCCCAAGTCCGAGCTCTCGGCGCGGACCATCCACAAGATCATCGGTGTGGTCTAGCGGGACTCGAGGAAGGTGAGCACGGCGAGTACGCGCCTGTGGTCGTCCTCCGTCTCAGGCAGCCGCATCCTGGCCATGATGCTGCGTACATGCTTCTCGACAGTGCCCTCGGTGATCCACAGCCGGTGGGCGATCCCGGCGTTCGAACGGCCCTCGGCCATCAGCGAGAGGACCTCGCGCTCCCGCTCGGTGAGGGTTTCCAGCGGGTCGTCCCTGCGGCGGGCCGCGATGAGCTCCTGGACCAGGCTCGGGTCGACGACCGAGCCGCCCTGGGCGATGCGCCGCAGCGTCTCGACGAAGTCGCCCACGTCGATCACCCTGCTCTTGAGCAGGTAGCCCACCCGGTGCCCCGCGGCGATCAGCTCCATCGCCTGCTCGACCTCGACATGCGCCGACAGCAGCAGGATGCCCGTCCCGGGCGACTCCTCCCGGATGACCCGGGCCGCCTCCAGGCCCTCGGTCGCGTGTCCGGGAGGCATCCGGATGTCCACGACGACGAGGTCCGGCTTCTGCTCGCGGACCAGAGCGAGGAGCCCGGGCGCGTCCCCCGCCTGGCCGACGACCTCGAACCCCGAGCTCGTCAGCAGGCTCGCGAGCCCTTCGCGCAGCAGGACGTCGTCGTCCGCCAGCGCCACCCGCGTCGCACTTGCGTCCACAAACCTTCTCTGCCCGCCTGAGCTGCGAGGATTCAACGGAGGCTGAACTGCCTACCGACCGGCGACAGGGAGATCGACGACGAGCGTCGTGCCCCGGGCGGGCGGGCTGGTGATGGTCATGCTCCCGCCCAGCGCCTCGACCCGGTCGGTCACTCCGACCAGGCCCGACCCTCCGCCGGCCGCCGCACCGCCCGCGCCGTCGTCGCGTACCTCGAGGTGCAGGACCCCGTTCCGGGCCTCCGCCCGCACCTTCGCGACCGTCGCCTGGGCGTGTTTGGCGGTGTTCGCCAGCGCCTCGCAGACCACGTAGTACGCGGCCACTTCGACCGGTTCCGGCAGCCGGGCGGGCACGTTCACGTCGAGCTCGACCGGGACCGGGCTGCGGCGGGCGAGCGCTTTCAGCGCCGGGCCCAGGCCGGCGCGGCTCAGGATCGCCGGGTGGATGCCGCGGGAGATCTCGCGCAACTCGTCCACCGCCTCCCCCAGCCCGTCGGCCAGCCGGTCCAGCTGCTCGCCGAGCTCTGTGCGGTCTTCCGGGAGCGTGGTCTGGGCGGTGCGGACCTCGAGCGCGAGCGAGACCAGCCGCTGCTGGATGCCGTCGTGCAGGTCGCGTTCGATGCGCCGGCGGGCCTGGTCGGCGGCGGTCACGATGCGCGACCGCGAGGCGGCCAGCTCCTCCCGGTTGCGGGCGAGGGTGGCCGCCATCGTGTTGAAGCTGCGCTGCAGGATGCCGATCTCACCGACGCCACGGCCCGGCACGCGCGCCGCGAGGTCGCCGCCCGCCAGCCGCCCGGCGGTCGCGGCCACGCGGCGTACCGGCGCGACCACCGCGCGCGTGAGGTAGGCCGTGTACGCGGCGATGAGCGCGATGGAGGCGATCAGACCCACCGCGCCGACGGCCCCGGCGCGGCGCGCGGCCTCGTAGGAGCTGCGCTGCTGGGCCTCGAGCAGCGACTGCTCGGCCGCCACCAGCGCGGTGAAGTCCGCGCGGATCGCGTCCACGCGCCGCTCCCCTTCGGCCACCGTCGCGACCGTGACCGCGCCGGGGCTGCGGCGGGCGGCCTGCACGAGCGGCTTCGTGTAGTGGTCGATGTACGAGGTGCCCGCGGTCACGATCCGGTGCACGCGGGCGCGCTGCGCGGGATTGTCGGCGACCAGCCTCTGCAGCTCGCCGGTCTCTTTGGGATATACGGCGACGGCCTCCTGCCACGGCTGAAGAAACCGCTCCTGACCTGTGAACGCGTATCCGCGCAGGCCCGTCTCCATGTCCATGATCCGGCGTTCCAGCCGGTTGGCCACCACCAGGACCTGGGTGGAATGTCCGGCCCGGAGCTGTGAACGGCGCATGCCGGCCATCGAGTACAGCAGCATCACGAAGGTGGCCCCGACGACCAGCGCGAGCACGATCCCCGCGGCCACCGCGCGCTGGGTCAGGCCGCTACCCACGCCAGCCCCCGGTCCGTGTGCCGGCCTGGGCCTACTCCCCCTGCCCGGCCCAAGCCTCTGTTCAAAGTCTATCGCCCGCCTCGACGCGGACGACAAGGCCGGTCACTGTCGGTACACGTCCCCGGAGCCGGCGTGGGATCAGGAGGTCACCGGCAGCCGCTCCGCGTGCAGCTGGTGCCGGTGAGGTACGTCCAGGCCCGGCGGCCGTTCTGCTGCAGGAGGTCGACGGTGACCTCGGTGATGCCGCCGCGCTGGTTGAACTGGCGGCTGAAGCCGTGGCCCTTCGTCCCGGAGCAGGCCACCCGCTCGGCCTGCGCGACGAGCTTGTGGCCGTGCCAGAACTTGTAGCGTGCCTTGGCGCAGTTGTCCTCGGTCGCCTTCAGCGAGGCGCCGATCTGCACGGTGCGGTTGTACCAGATGATGTTGCCCTTGAGCGTGTACTCGCCACCACCGTAGGCCAGGCTGTAGTGCGTCCTGGGGTTGGCGGCGGCTCCGGCCGGCGATGCGGCGAGGAACGGCGTGGCCATCACGGCGGCCATCGCCACTGCTGCTGCGAGCGTTCTCACGACTACCCCTTCTGCTGTCTGTCGCTGTTGACCTTGCACCCTTCTTGGATGCGGGCGGCGTCGGGGAATGTTCGTGAACGAATCGGGGCAATTCAGTGAAGGGCAGACCTCGCTCTGGGTGTTCGGTCAGGCATCCCAGCGAGTCGACGGCCGCTGACCGCAAACTCAAGGAAGGCGCGAGACCTGGTAGTGGCTGATGAGCCAGTCGTCGCCGGCCCGCCGCGCCATCACGCAGAGGTAGACGGTCAGGGTGGGCCGGTCGGTGAAGGCGAAGTCGACGCTCATGTAGCCGAGGACGAGGTCATCGGCCGGCCGCCGCGTTTCCAGGATGGAGTACGCGGCGGTCAGGCCGATCGGCTGCGCCTCGTAGTACTCGGCGACGCCGCCGGGACCGACGCTGTACGGGTGCAGGCCCTGGAAGATCGCGTCGTCGGTGAAGTACGAGGCCACGCGCTTGGAGTCGTGTGCGTTGACCGCGGCCTCCCACCGGTCCAGGACGCTGTGCAGGATCTGGGTCTCGGTGCCGGCCATGCTGCTTTCTCCTGTTCGGGGCGGTGCGACGGACGTCAGCCCTCGGCCGCGGCACGCAGGGCTGCGTGGACGCGGCGGGGCAGAGGGCCGAGGTGGTGCGGGAAGCGATGGCGCAGCGCCACGGCGAGCGCCGCAGCGCCCTGCCCGACGACGCGCCACGGCCGGGTCGCCGCGCCCCCACCCGTGGCGTCCTCCGCTACGGAGGTCAAAAGTGTGCCTTTCTTGCCGAGCGGACTCAGTGACCGGCGATCTGGCCGCCGTCGACGTGCAGGATCTCGCCTGTGACGAACGACGCCGTCTCGAGGTAGACGATCGCGTCCACGATGTCCTGGATCTCACCCATCCGGCCGACCGGGTGCAGGCCGGCAAGGAACTCGTGGGTCTCGGCCGGGTGCATCGGGGTGCGGATGACGCCGGGCGCGACGGCGTTGACCCGGATGCCGCGCGAGGCGTACTCGATGGCCAGCGATTTGGTGACCGAGTTGAGTCCGCCCTTGGTCAGCGCCGCCAGGCCGGCCGGCACGTTGCTGTCGGCGTACTCGGCCAAGGTGGTCGTGATGTTGACCACGTGTCCGCCGCCCTGCGAGAGCATCACGTCGAGGGCACGCTGGGAGATCTCGAAGAACCCCCGCAGGTTGACCCCCGTCACCAGCTCGTAGTCCTCGTCGGTGTACTCGGTGAACGGCTTGGACACGAACACGCCGGCGTTGTTGATCAACGTGTCGACGCGGCCGAACGCGTCGAGCGCCTCCCCGATGACGCCCGCGCCGACGGACGGGGCGGCGATGTCGCCGGCGACGGTCCGCACCATGGGGTCATCGGAGGGTGTGATCGTTCGAGCGTTCGCGACGACCGCGTAGCCGAGTTTGCGGTACGCGGCCACCAGCGCCGCGCCGATGCCTTGGGACGCGCCGGTGATCACGGCGACTTTGGGTGTGCTCATGGGTTTCTCTTCCGGCTGCTATGGCATGGCCGGCCTCCGGCTGCGGGCGAGGGCGGCTCTCGGGATTAAGTACTCAGATAGTGCGTCAACCGGCGGCGATCTCGCCACGACCGGCATTCTCCCTGCTGAGAGGCGCAACCTCATACCAAACTACGATGGGCGGATGGAGCTGCGCCAGCTGCGTTACTTCGTCGCAGTGGCCGAGGAGCTTAACTTCGGCCGGGCCGCGGCCCGGCTGCGCATCGCCCGCACCGGTCCCGCCCGACCTCCGCAAACGGCCGGTGATCGACCCGACGCCGTACTGGACCTGGGCCCTCGTCACCCGGCGCGGTGAGACCCGCAAGGCCGTACGGGCCACCGTCGAGGCACTGACCCGTGACGTCGGCACGCTCGGCCTGGACGCCGGCACGGCCTGGCTGCCGGCCGCCGACCCGTTCCGCGTACCCGGCCCGGCCGGCCCCGCCCACTGACGGGGGGTCAGCAAGCGGCCACCGCGACGGCCACGCCCAGCTGTGTGAGGATCCGTGTTCGTGGACGCTTCCGATATGAACACCTCAGCCGACGACGGCTCACCAGGACGGGCAGGTTACCGGCGGTCGGCGGGGTCGCCGCGCGGCGAGGCCAGGCGCCGCGAACTCCTCGACCGGGTCACCGACGATCTCGCGGTCAACGGGCTTGTGGACTTCTCGCTCCGGCGGGCCGCGCGTGCGGCCGGCACCACGCACAAGGTGCTGCTCTACCACTTCGACGGGGTCGACGACCTGCTCAAGCAGGCCGTGCTCAAGCTGCGCGACAGGCGCACCGTCAACGCCATTGCCCTAGCCCGTCCGCACCAACATGCCGGGCTGCAGGTCAGTGCGTGTTCATTCCACCAACTTCACTCGGAAGGGACAGGCGAGCTCGAATAACGCGTCCGCGCGGGCGGTCAGGCAGTCATACCAGCCCGCTCGGAAGTCGGTCAGCCTCGCCATCGACGAACTCGTCGTTGCTGCCGCTCCCGCGCGCAGCGGCCACCTGAACGCAAGTCAGCGCAGGTCGCGGTAGGCGGCCACTCATCCTAATACGAAACTTGTGTTGCGTAATTGCCCGAGGCTGCTGTAGCTTCTATTTCGCTACCTCGGTACCGGAATGGGAGGGCATGATGACAGCTCGCGGACGCCCGCGTGACACGCAGGTGGACGAGCGTGTGCTGCGAATCGCCGCCGCCTTGATCTTCGAGCGCGGCTACGCAGGCCTGTCCATCGATGAGGTGGCCGAGCAGGCGGGCGTGGCCAAGACCACGCTGTACCGCCGCTGGCCGACCAAGGATCACTTGGCCGTCGCGGTGGTGGCACGGCTGCAGGCCGACCACGAGATCGTCGAGACCGGCGACATCCGAGCCGACCTCGTCGACAATCTGGACGAGATCGCCACCGCGCTCAACCGCATGCGCGCGGCAGGCGGCCGCGAAGGCCCATCCGCGGGGGTCGCCGGCGAGCTCGTGGCGGCCGCAGCCAGGCACGAGGACATCGGCAAGCTGGCCCGCCAGCAGTACGCCGAGCGCAACGCCCTCGGGATCGCCCTGATCGAGCGGGCACGCGTGCGCGGTGAGCTGCGCGCCGACCTGGACGCCGAGGTGCTGTTCGACCAGCTGGCCGGCGCCCTCTACTACCGAGTACTGATCACAGGAGCGCCGGTCGACCGAGCCTACGCAGAACGGCTCGTGTCCTCCGCGCTCGAAGGGAGCCTGACATGTCAATGATCGTAGAAACGGCCATCGTCCGCGAGATCGACGCCGAGACCATCATCTCGCCCACAGCCACCGGACGACTGCTGCTCGACTCCAGCGACACCGGCGGCGCGCTGAGCACCATCAGGATGACGCTCGCCGAGGGCGCGGACGGCGCCGTGCCTCACCACCACACCACCTCGACCGAGCTGTTCTACATCTTGGAGGGCAAGGCCCGCGTCCTGGCGGGCGCCACCAGCATTGAGGGAGACTCTTGATGTCCGCAAAACTGCCATCTCGTACCACGACCGGTACGGTTCTCGCTTTCGTCGGCGCCCTGTTCATCGGCTATGTCGGGGTGAGTTATCTGCTGGCTCCCCAATCCATGGCGCCCAACTTCGGCCTACCGAGCTGGCCGCACGGCGAGGGTGCGGGATTCCTTGCCGTCAAGGGAGCCCGGGACCTGGCGTCCGGCCTGGTGATTCTCACGGTTCTGGCGACAGGCAACCGCCGCGTCCTGGGGTGGGTCATGCTGGCTACAGCGCTCACCCCGATCGGCGACATGTTCATCGTGCTGCTCTCCGGCGGAGACCCCGCAACCGCCTTCGGCGTGCACGGCGCCACTGCCGCGGCAGTCATCCTTGCCGGCGGCCTCGTGCTCAGCGGTTCCCGAACCGGGTCACCGCAACCCGTCGCCTGACAGCCAACCAACAGTGCGGATTCCGGCCCACAGGCTGAGCCATATCCCGCAGTGGCACTCCCGTCACACCGGAGCCTGGCCCCACGCCACTCAATCGTGAGCGACCAGGACCCGGCAACACCTGAAACGCACGCCCTATACTGCCTCAAGATGAAACCGGACCATGGTCCGGCCCTGCATGAGAGCGAAGGTCAGCACACATGAGGAAGATCCTCAACTTTGCCCACGCCTACATGATCCTCGGTGTGGTCAGCGGCTTCTACTACCGCGAGATCACCAAGCTGAACGGCTTCACCGGCGACACGCAGCTCAGCGTCGTGCACACGCACCTGCTCGCGCTCGGGATGCTCTTCTTACTCCTCGTCCTCGCCCTGGAGAAGCTGTTCGCGTTGACCTCCAGCCGCCTGTTCGGCTGGTTCTTCTGGATCTACAACGCGGGCCTGGCGCTGACCGTGGCCATGATGACCCTCCATGGGACCCTGACGGTCCTGGGCCACGACAGCAACGAAGCCATCGCGCTGGCCGCAGGACTGGGCCACATCCTCCTGACCGTGGGCCTGGTCCTGCTGTTCATCACCCTGGGCAAGCGCATCCCCGCCAAGCAGGCGCCGACCCACCCCGCCGAGGCGGCCCAGCCGTCGACTCTCTAGCCGAGGGTTGCTGGAGTTTGTCACCGGAAATTTCGCCATTATTGGTCCATAACGGCATTTCGGTCCTTACCATAATGGCCGCGGTGATCACCGGTGAGAGTCTCCGGTGCGGACACCGCAGGGAGTCCCACGTGCGTAAGATCGCAGCCACCACCCTTGCCGTCCTCACCCCCCTGGCCGCGGCCGGCGCGGCGCCGGCCGCGGCGGAGGCCGGCCCCGACCGGTCGCAGGTCGTCATCATCGGCCACCGCGGCTCGGCGGGCCACCGCCCTGAGCACACGCAGGGCGCGTACGAGCTGGGCGTGGCCCTGGGCGCCGACTGGATCGAGCCCGATCTCGTGCCGACCAAGGACCACGTGCTGGTCGTCAGGCACGAGAACGAGATCTCCGGCACCACCGACGTGTCGCTGCACCCGGAGTTCGCCGCGCGCAAGACCACCAAGGTCGTCGACGGGCGCAACGTGACCGGGTGGTTCACCGAGGACTTCACGCTGGCCGAGTTGAAGACCCTGCGCGCGGTCGAGCGGCTGCCCGCCATCCGCCAGCGCAACACCGTGTACAACGGCTACTACCCGGTGCTCACCTTCCAGGAGGTGCTCGACCTGGCCAAGCGGCTCTCGCGCCAGTACGGCAGGCAGGTCGGCGTCTTCCCCGAGACCAAGCACCCGACCTACTTCAGGTCGATCGGGCTGCCGCTGGAGGAACCGCTGATCGAGACCGTCAAGCGCAACGGGCTCAACCGGCCGAACAGCCCCGTGGTGGTCCAGTCGTTCGAGCCGTCCAGCCTCAAGCGGGTGGCCAAGGACCTGCGCGTACCGCTGTGGCAGGCCCTGGGCACCACCGGCCGGCCGTACGACCTGACGGCGGCCGGGGATCCGACGACGTACGCGGACATGATGAAGCCCGAAGGGCTGGCGAAGATCGCTGAGTATGCGCAGTGGATCGGGCCGGACAAGTCGTCGGCGATCCCGGTCAACCCGGACGGCAGCTCGGGCACCCCGACGACGCTGGTGTCCGACGCGCACAAGGCGGGGCTCAAGATCGGCGTGTACACCTTCCGCAGCGAGAACCAGTACCTGCCCCTCCAGCTGCGCCGCGGCCAGAACCCGATCGACCACGGGGACGCGCTGGCGGAGTACCGCGCGCACCTGGACCTGGGCGTGGACGCCTTCGTCACCGACTACCCCGACGCCGCCGCCCTGGTGAAGGGCGAGCGGGGCAAGCCGCACAAGCCCGTGCAGCCGCAGCAGTTCGACAACGGCCTGCCGGAAGAAGGCCAGGCGTAGCGGACGGGGGGCTCAGCGGACGGAGGCTCAGCGGACGATCCGGCCGCGGTGGATGACGCGGGCCGGGCTGTGCAGGACGGCGAGCTCGGAGCGCGGGTCGACGTCATAGGCGACCAGGTCGGCGGGAGCGTCGTGGCCGAGCCCGGGGAAGCCGAGGAAGGACCGCGCCGTCCAGGAGGCCGCGCCGATCGCCGCCGCGGCGGGCATGGGGGCCGCCGCCAGGTGGCGCACCTCGCCGGCCACCCGTCCGTGCGGGAGCTCGGGCGTCCCGTAGCTGTCGGTCCCGGCCAGCACCGTCACCCCGGCCTCGTACGCGGCCGACACCAGCGGCCCCAGGCGGACGTGGGCCGCCCGGAACCACGCGCGGAACCGGCCGGACCCTGAGGCGCGGGCGACCTGCTCGAAGGTCTCCCACACGGTGAACGTGGGCACCAGGGCCGTCCGCCCCCGGGCCATCCGGTCCAGCAGCTCCATGTCCAGGCCCAAGCCGTGCTCGAGGCTGTCCGCCCCGGCTTCGACCGCGGCCCGCGCGCCCGCCGCCGTCTGCGCGTGCACGGCGACCCGGCCACCCACGGCGTGCACCCGCCGGGTCGCCTCGGCGAGCACGCCGGCCGGGAGCGGCGCCGCCTCGAGCCCTTCCTCGCCGACCACCCAGTCCGCGTAGACCTTGCACCAGCCACCGGACGCGCGCGCCTCCTCGACCGCCGCGTCCGCCAGCTCCGCCTCGCCGACGTGCCGCGTCCACCCGTCGTAGAACATGCCGGGCAGGCCCAGCCAGCGACCGGCCGACACGACGCGCGGCTGATCCGGCTCTGTGCCGAACCACGCCGGCAGCCGGTCGGCCGAACCGGGTACGCGCAGGAGCGTCACGCCGGCCGCCAGATGGTCACGTCCGTGCCGCCGGAGCAGCGCCGGGTCGAGCGGGTCGCCCGGACGCAGGGCGCCGGGGTGCGTGTGCGCGTCCACGAGCCCCGGCAGCAGCCAGCCACCGTCCACCACGGTGGTGGCGCCAGGCACCGGCTCACACGTGAGCCTGCCGTCCCTGATCCAGAATTCGGCCCATTCCTCGGAGGGCAGCACGACGCCCCGCACGCGCCACCGCTCCCCGTGACGGCCACTGCCCGTGCGGCCTGTCTCGTTCCCTTTGCTCATGCTCTCGTACGGAATATTCCCCGGCAGTGAGTAGCAACCCGCGAAGGAGAGTCAGACGAATGGCCGAATGCTCCGCTATCCCTTGCGGGCGAGGCCGCCGTACATGAGCCGCTGCCCCACGGTCAGGTTCGCCGGCACCGGCTCGTCCGGTCGCCACAGCGGCAGCGGGACGAGGCCCGGCTCCAGCAGATCGAAGCCGTCGAAGAACGCGGTGATCTCCTCCGGAGTCCGGAACCGGCCGGTGCCGAGCAGCGCGAGGAACTTCTTCTCCGCGTCCCGGGCCTCCTGGCTGGAGTCGCAGAAGTGCGTGATGAACAGGTGGCTGCCCGGCGGCACCGCCGCCATGTACGCCTCGACGATCCCCTTGGGGTCCTCGTCGTCGTGCAGGTGGTGCAGGATGCCGACCAGCATCACACCCACGGGACGGTCGAAGTCGATGAGCTCGCGAACGGCCGGGTCGGCGAGGATCGACGCCGGGTCGCGCAGGTCGGAGGTGACGACCGCGGTGTTCTCGTTCTCCGCGAGCAGCGCCCGCCCGTGTGCCAGCACCATCGGGTCGTTGTCGACGTACACCACCCGCGCCTCCGGGTTCGCCCGCTGCGCGACGTGGTGGGTGTTCTCCACGGTCGGCAGGCCCGAGCCGAGGTCGATGAACTGGGTGACGCCCTCGGCGCACATGAACCGGACACCCCGGCCGAGGATCTGCCGGTTGTAGGTGGCCACGTCGTAGATCTCGGGGACGACCTTCACGATCTCGGCGACGAAGGCGCGGTCGACCTCGAAGTTGTCCTTCCCGTTCAGGACAACGTCATAAGCCCTGGCGATGCTGGGCCTGGTCGTGTCGATGCTGGCCTTCCATGCGTCAAAGCTGTCCCCCACCGGACGATCCCTTCTCGCGGCTCCCGGCCTTCCAGGTACCGATGATCATAGGGCTACGGGACGTGGCGAAATGCGACTTTCCGCCACAAGCTCGCTCGATCGGGACCTCAGCCTGCCGCCACCGTCCGGAAGAGAGGCCCGGCGGCGGTACGCAGTTCGTCGCTGAACGGCGCCGGCCGCAACGTGGCCGGGTCCAGGTTGACGTTGACCCGGTAGCCGTCCGCGTGCACCACCGCCTGGTCGGCCGACAGCACGCGGAAGCCGTACACGCCGCTGGTGCGGCCCATGCGCTCGAGCCAGAAGTGCACCAGTGGCTCGCCCGCCCCGGCGATGGGCGCGTGGTAGGTCACCTTGAACTCGCGTACGGCGAGGAACACGTCCTTGAACGCCGACCGCGCCGGATCGGGCGCCCACCCGAGGCGCTGCCAGTACGCGCCGATCGCCCGCTCGACCAGCAGGGCGTACCGGGAGTTGTGCAGCAGGCCCATGGCGTCGAGATCGTCGAAATGCACCTGAACGGGCTCGTAGACACCGTCGTCAATCATGATCAGTTCTCCGGGAGAAGTGCCGGGTCGGGGCAGAGGGCGCGCAGGCGTTGCAGGACGGCGCGGCGGGCGTGGAGGAGCGAGTCCGGCCCGCCGTGCAGGCGGGAGTGGATGATGACCATCTCGCCGAGCGCGTCGATCTCGTACGCGAGCTGCGCCGGGTCCACGCCCTCGGCCAGTTCGCCCAGCGCGACGGCCTGCTCCACCTGCCGCCGGAGGAACTCCTGCCACTCGCGCATGGACCGCGCGACGCGGTCGTGCACGGCCCCTGGACGGTCGTCGAACTCGGCCTGCACGGTGAAGAAGAAGCACCCGCCGGGCAGCACGCCGTCGTCGTAGAACCTCAGCCGCGCCTCGTGCAGCGCGAACAGCCGCCGCACGCCGGCGGGAGCCCGCATGGCCGGTGCCACCACGTGCTCGGTCCACTGGCGCGCGGCCCACTCCACGGCGTCGAGCTGCAACTGCTCCTTGTCACGCCAGTGGGCGAAGAAGCCGGACTTGCTGGTGCCGGTCGCTGTCGCCAGCCGCCCCAGGGAGAGCCCGTCCAGCCCTTCGACGGAGGCCAGGCCCACCGCCTGCTCCAGGATCGCCTCCCGGCTGCGCAATCCGCGCAGCCGCCGGCCGTCTTGTGTCATGGGTTCAAACTATATTAACGACCGATCGGTTGTATACATGGCATCGGAAAAAATTGCGGAGTGCGCATCTTTTCGAGTCGCGCAGAATTGAGTACTGTGGTCGCGTGAGCATCGAAGGCGTCCGCGAAGGGCTGCGGGAGCGCAAGAAGCGTGCCACCCGCATCGCGTTGAGCTGGGCGGCCATCCGCCTCTGCGCGGAGCGGGGGCTGGACGACGTCCGCGTGGAGGACATCGCCGCCGAGGTCGGCGTGTCTCCTCGCACGTTCAACAACTACTTCTCCAGCAAGGGCGAGGCGATCGCCTTCCGGCATCTGGAGCGCGCCCGGCAGATCACGGAGGAGCTGCGCGCCCGGCCGGCGTCCGAGCCGCTCTGGGAGGCGATCACCAATGCGGTGCTGACACGGTTCGGGCTGGGACAGGAAACCCGCACGGACGGCACCGACGTACAGCAGTGGACCTCCGGGCTCCGCCTGATGCTGGCCGAGCCGGCGCTGCAGGGCGAGATCCTCAAGGCGGACGCCCAGGCCGAGGCCGAGCTGGCCGCCGCCGTCGCCGAGCGCACCGGGACCGACCTCGTCGACGACCTGTATCCCCACCTGGTCGCCGCCTCCGTCGGGGCCGCCCTCAGGACGGTCATGGGCCACTGGATGCACGCCCGCTACCCCGCACCGATCACGGACCTGCTGATCGACGCCCTCCGGCAGGTGTCGGCGGGGCTGCCCGTCCCCTGACGCGACCCCGGCGAACCCCATCGTGAGCAACCGGCACGCCGCCGGTCCCCCCGTCATGCCCATCTTCAGGAGGAACGCCATGTCTGCCGATGTCGTCATCGCCGGAGGAGGCCCGAACGGGCTGATGCTGGCCTGCGAACTGAGCCTCGCCGGCGTACGGCCGGTGGTGCTGGAGCGGCTGCCGGAACGCACCGGCGAGAGCCGGGCCAACGGCCTGGTCGGCCAGGTGGTGCGGCTGCTCGAACGGCGCGGCCTGTACGAGCGCCTGAGCGGCTCCAAGGAGCCGCCGCAACCGGCGCCGGGCTACGTGTTCGGCGCGCTGCCGCTGGACCTGAGCATGCTGGAGGACAATCCGCTCTATCTGTTGGGGGTACCGCAGCTCCGCATCGAAGAGGTCCTGGAGGAGCGCGCGGTCGAGCTCGGCGTCGAGATCCGCCGGGGACACGAGATCACCGGGCTGTCACAGCAGGACGATGCGGTCACGGTCGAGGTCATGGGACCGGCCGGCGCGTACCGGATGGACGCCCGCTACCTGGTCGGGGCGGACGGCGGCGGCAGCCTGACGCGCAAGCTGGCCGGCATCGGCTTCCCCGGCGTGACCAAGGACAGCACGGTCTCCCGCACCGTGCACGCCACAGTGCCGGACTCGATGCTCGATCCGGCCACGGGCGGGCTGAACGTGCCCGGCCACGGGCTCATCCCGCCGTTCATCCACCACCGCACCGAGCGCGGGTTGTTCGTGTACGCCCCGTTCCCCGGCAGGACGCCGTTGGTGGCCACCACCGAGTGGCCCCAGGACCCACCCGGCGACGAGCGGCCACTGTCTCTGGACGAGATGCGCGACAGCGTCCGCCGGGTGCTCGACGCCGACGTGCCGCTCGGCGAGCCTGACGGCGAAGGCCCCTTCCTGCGGCGCACGTTGGTCGGTGGCAACACGCGCATCGCGGACCGGTACCGGGAGCGCCGGATCCTGCTGGTCGGCGACGCCGCGCACGTGCACAGCGCGATCGGCGGGCCCGGGCTCAACCTGGGTCTGCAGGACGCGGCCAACCTGGGCTGGAAACTCGCCGCCGAGATCCGCGGCTGGGCCCCGCTCGGGCTGCTGGACAGCTACGAGACCGAACGGCGCCCGGTCTCCGAACGCGTGGTCATGCACACGCAGTCCCAGTCGGCGCTGATCGCCCCGGGCGCGGAGATCACGGCGCTGCGCCGGCTGTTCACCGAGCTCCTCGCCGACCGGCGCAACGTCCAGCACATCGCGGACATGATGGCCGGCGCCGACATCCGCTACGGAATGGGCGCAGGTGACGCCCACCCCCTGATCGGCCGGTGGGCTCCCGACCTGCTGCTGGACACCGGAACCGGCCCCGTCCGGCTCGCCGGCCTGACCGGGGAGGCCCGCCCCCTCCTGCTGGATCTGACCGAGCAGGGATCGCTCGCCGGGGAAGCGTCGCAATGGCGCGACCGGGTGGACGTCGTCACGGCCCGCCTGCACGACCCGGTCACGACGCTCCCCCATGACCCTGCCGCGTCCGTCACCGCACTGCTCCTGCGCCCGGACTGCTACGTCGCCTGGGCCTCGGCATCGTCCCGTCCCGGCCCCGACGACCGCGACACCCTCCGCACGGCCCTGTCACGATGGTTCGGGGCACCGCTCGCGGCCTGAGCTTCATGGGGAAAGGACAGTGACCGCGGCGGCGAGAGCTCGCCGGGCCGGCTCGTCCCCGCCCTTGGCGAAGATCGCGAGGTCCTGCCCGGCGGGCAGCAGCACCACCTCCGAGTCCGAGATCACCGCAGGAGTCCCGTCGAGGTCGGCGTTGGGCGCGGCAGACGGCCGGGGCCGCTGGACGCCGGCCTCGATCCAGTCGTCGGCCAGATCATGGGTGCCGTACTTGACCGACACCCGGGTCGCGACCCCATCGCCCGGGTACGAGGTCACGACGCCGATCATCCGGCGACCGGCGCCGAGTGCTCCAGGATCGACCGTGAAAGGCACGGAGACGGGAGCGTCGCGGCGCGGCAGCACGCTCTGCGCCACGCGGTGTGCCCGCTCCCTGTCCTCGGCCGGGGCCGCGAGGCTCACGGTGCCCCACGCCCCCGGTGTCCACTCCCACGCCACGCCACGAGGGATCCAGCGGGCGGGGCGATTGTTGACGGGCGGGGCGGGCTCGCCGTCGGGCAGGCTCGGCTGGTGGCCGGGGGCGTACATGGTGATGACCGCTGTGGTGCGGCTCGAGGGGTCGGTGGAGCGCAGGGTGATGATCTGGCGGTAGCGGCCGGTCTCGTACGTGTCCGGCGTTAACCCGCCGGCCGAGCCCACCACGAAAGCGGGAGCGTTCACCTCGAACGCCCTGCTGTCGTTCGTGAGCTGCGACGCCGGTGTGACCGGAGGCGCCGGACGCGTCCACGGCAGCGGCGGCAGGGCGATGACGAGCGCGGTCGCCGCGGCGGCGGCGGCCACCGTCGCGACCCGCCGTCCGCGCACGCGCCGCCGTCCCCCGCGTATCGCCCGCCCGATGTCGACGGTGCCGACCGGCGCGGGCTCGACATCGCGCAGCAGGTCGAGCACGGTGTCATCCCGCGTCGTGCCCTGCCGTCCAACGAACCGTTCGACGGGCCGTTCAGCGGGTTCCATGCCCACCCACCCCTTCCACCGTGAACTCCCGCGTGCCGAGCAGTTCGCGCAGCCGGGCCAGACCGCGCGCGGTCTGGCTCTTCACATTGCCCGTGGAGCATCCGAGCAGCTCGGCCACCTCCGTCACCGGCAGATCACAGAGGAACCGCAGGACGAGGACCGCTCGCTGGCGCGGCGGCACCTGGGCGAGCGCGGCGTGCACCACCGTCTTCGTCTCCATGTCCTCGCTGGGGCCGGGCTGCTCGCGCGGCCGGTCGGTCAGCCGCACCCGCGTCCACCAAGCCAGCCGCTGGTCGTTGAGAAAGGTCCGCACCAGCATCTTGTCGACATAGCGGTGCAGGTCGCGCGCCTCCCGGGCGCGCCGCCAGTGGACGTACAGCCGGGTGATCGTGCTCTGCACGAGGTCGTCGGCCCGGTGCTCGTCCCTGCACAGGTAGTAGGACAGGCGGCGCAGGGCCGGTAGTCGCGCCGTGACGTACGCGACGTAGTCTTGCTCCTCGTCTGGTCGCACCGCTCACGTTCTCCTCAGTCGTGGTCATCACCTACGACAGCGCCCGAGCGGGGTCAGGTTGCACGATGTTCCGGACATCCCACAGCCACACCCCGGCGACCTGGCGGCTGGGGCCCAGCAGCGCGGTCAGCGTAGCGCGCAGCACCGCCTGTCGCTGGTGAGGCGCGAGCACGACGGCGTCGGCGCGCCAGAACGCCAGATCCTCGCGGGCGGCCCGGCGGTGCTCCTCGGTCACCTGCGGCACCTCGCCGGTGTCGCGTGCCTCACGCAGCAGGGTCGAGGTGGTACGGGGCGGGGCGCCGTAGGTGCCCTGGCGCTCCGGTCCGTACGGGCCGGCGAAATAGCCCTCGACCAGGGGGAAGTCCAGGCCCGCTGCCACCTGCCAGTGCAGCGGGGTCGCGTCGACGGTGTCGGGCGGGGGCGCGGTCACCACCGACCGTCCGGGCCGTACGTACTGTCTCCACACGCCGTCGGTGAAGAAGGCGGGGACCTGGGGGCGGTCGGCCGCGGCGATCGGGGTGGGGGCGATCGGCAGCAGGGCCTCGGCCAGCACCAGGCAGAGCAGGACGCGTACGGGGCCCCTGGGCAGGCTCGCCGCGGCCGCCAGGGCGTGGTCGGCGGCGATCGCCAGGAGCGCGCCGACGGCCGGGACGCACACCATCGTGAAGCGCGACTCCACCACCGACTCGAACAGCGGCAGGCGCGACAGGAAGTACCACGGGCCGGGGATCCCGGTGTGCCGTCCGTAGAAGACGATCTCGGGGCCGAGCGAGAAGCACGCCGACACGGCGATCACGGCCGCCAGCGCCAGGACGACCGCCCTGCGGCGCAGCCAGACGACGACGCCGACGGTCAGCACGAGCAGCGGCCAGCCGAAGAAGGCGTTCTGCTCGGTGGTGTTCATGGACAGGCCCGCCGCCACATCGGCGTCGCCGGCCAGCGACCGGGCGGCGTGTTCCACCAGCGCACGTACGTCGTTGCCGGCGGGCCCGTGGATGAGGCTCGCGTAACTCTGCGGTCCGGAGAACTGGAAGAGCAGCGCGGCGCCGGTGAGCGCGAGGACGGTCGTGGCGGCCAGCGCCAGCCCCGCCGTCAGCGGCCGGTACGCGGCGCGCGCCGACTCCGGGCTGAGCAGCGCGTACGCCACCGCGAAGACGGTCAGACCGGTGGCGGCGAGCAGCAGCGCCTCCTCGCCGAGGTAGACCTGGTAGGAGACGAGCAGCCCGAGCACGATGCCGTCGCGGACGACATGCTCACGCCGGCACAGCAGCAGGAACCGGCGGACGATGAGCGGGATGACGAAGAGCACGACCAGGTTCGGGTGCGCGTTGGCGTGCGAGATGACGGGCGGGGCGAAAGCGCAGAATCCCGCCCCGATGGCGGCCGCCTGCCACGAGCCGACGAGGTGCCTGGCGAACAGCACGTACCAGGCCGTCCCGGTCAGCGCCAGCCCGGCGGTCAGCACGACCGCCCACGTGATCGACGGCCCGAGCGCCAGCGTCAGCGGGGCCAGCGGGATCGACACGCCGAGCATGACCGTGTTGGCCATGAGGTTCACCCCGGAGGGATGGTTCTGGAGCGTGGTGAACAGGGGGTTGTCCAGATTCACCAGGTTGTGCGCGGTGACGGCGAAGAACCACTCCCACTGGTTCTGGTCCTGCCCGCCGTCGGTCAGGTACCGGGTCCAGGGGTCGGCCCACAGGTGGACGTAGAGCACGACGGAGAGCGCAAGGAACACCGCGCTCACCCCTGCCGTGCGGGCGAAACCTCCGCCTTGGTACCGGAGCCCGACCCGCAGCACCTCGCCGAGCGTCACCAGGTACTGGTGGGGGCGCACCTTGGAGTCCGGCTGGTGCGCCCAGCGGACGGGCACCTCGCGCACCCGCCAGCCGTGCTCGGCGAACACGCGCAGGATCTCCACGTCGGCGCCCCACCCGTCCACGCCGCAACGGCGGAAGGCCCGCCTGGCCTTGTCCCCGTCGAACAGCTTGAACCCGCACTGCGTGTCGGCGATCCCCGGCACGACGAGCAGCCTGATCAGGACGTTGGCGAGCGCGCCGAGCAGCTCTCTGAACCACACCTGCCTGGCCTCGATGCGCGCCCCCGGCGCGGCCCGCGACCCGATGGCGGCGTCCGCACCGTCGGCCAGCGCCTCGCGCAGCCCGGCCAGCTCCTCGATCGGGGTGGCCAGATCCGCGTCGCAGACCAGCACCTGACGGCCGGTGGTGACGAGGACCCCCTCACGTACGGCACGGCCCTTGCCCCGGTTGACCGGCAGGCGCAGCGTGCGGACGCGCGGCTCCTTCCGCGCGGCCGCGGCGGCCACGTCACCCGTGGCGTCGGCCGAGCCGTCGTCCACGACGACGACTTCCCAGCTCAGTGGGCAGGCGCGGAGGTAGGAGGCGACGCGGGTGAGCGTATGTGCCAACCGTCGTTCCTCGTTGTACGCGGGGATGACGACGGACAGATCGACATGATGGCGATTCACATGGCGAGGACAGCCCCGGCGGGCAGCCAGGTTGCATCGCCGTCCATCACGGCCCGGCCTACGCCTCCGGCCCGAAGATGTCGGGATACGGCCCGGGTCTGCCCGGCGCGGGGTCCAGTCGTCCCCACAGCGCCCGCAGGATCTCCCGCAACTGCGCCACCTGCTCGTCGCTGAGCGGATCGAACAGGCGCTTGCGCACCTCCTCCACATGTGCGGGCGCCGCCGCTTCCAGTACGGCGACGCCGTCGTCGGTCAGCTCGGCGACGGTGATCCGCCGGTTGTCCGGATGCGGCGAGCGCCGTACCCAGCCTCGCTCCTCCAACCGGGCCACCGCGTGGGACAGGCGGCTGAGCGAGGAGTACACCAGCGCGGCCAGGTCGGTCATCGTCATGCGCCGCCCCGGAGCCTCCGAGAGCGTCGCCAAGATCATGTAGTACGTGTACGGCACGCCTGTGTCGCGCTGCAGCTGCCGATCGAGGGCGTCGTCGAGCAGCCGGGTCGTCCACAGGTACGCCCGCCAGGTCTGCTGTTCGTCGTCGTTGAGCCATCGCGTCTGCACACCCGCCATCCTAACTTGAACTCTCAACTTAGGCGGTGTAGCGTCCTCGCTTGAACGCTCACTTGAGAGCTCAACTGTCAGGAGGAATCATGAGGATCGGCGACTTCGAGGTGGGCCGCATCGGGTTCGGCGCCATGCGACTGGCGTCCGACGGCTGGATCTGGGGGCCGCCCGCCGATCGGGAAGGCGCCGTGGCCGTCCTGCGTCGGGCGGTGGAGTGGGGCGTGCGGCTCGTCGACACCGCCGACGCCTATGGAGTGGGCGCGAACGAGGAGCTCATCGCCGAGGCCCTGCACCCGTACGCCGACGATGTGGTGATCGCCACGAAGGGCGGTGTGGCCCGGCCGAGCCCCGAGGAGTGGATTCCCCTGGGGCGCCCCGAATACCTGCGCCAGCAGGCCGAGCTGAGCCTGCGCCGTCTCCGCCGCGACGTGATCGACCTGTACTACCTGCACCGCGTCGACCCCCAGGTCCCTCTCGCCGACCAGATCGGCGCCCTGGATCAGTTGCGGAACGAGGGCAAGATCCGCCACATCGGCCTGTCCGAGGTGACGGCCGGCCAGCTCGAGGAGGCGCGCGGGATCGCACCCATCGCCGCCGTGCAGAACCTCTACAACCTCACCGACCGCGCCCACGAGGAGGTCGTGGACCACGCCGACAAGCACGGCATCGCGTTCGTCCCGTTCTTCCCCATCGCGGTCGGTGACCACGCGAAGGCCGGCGGCCCCGTGGCCGCCGTCGCCGCCGAGATCGGGGCCACGCCCGCCCAGACCGCCCTGGCCTGGCTGCTGCACCGCTCGCCGAACATCATCCCCATCCCCGGGACGACCTCTCCGGGGCACCTGGCGGAGAATCTCGCAGCCGGGGAGCTGACGCTGACCGACGAGCAGTTCGCCCGATTGGACCGGCTGGGCCGGGCCACCTCCTGAGGGCGGGAGCCGCCGCCACACTGGACATTCCGGTCCCGCACCGGAGACATATATGTTCCGTCAATAATTCGTCAACGCTCCGGTTCTATCTTCATGCGCCATGTCCACGTACCAGATTGCGGAAGACCGCACTGATATATCCCCGCTTGCCGAGAAGGACGCCTCCCCCGAGGAAGGCGGCGACGGCAGCGTTCTCGGGATGCTCGAGCGCATCAGCTCCGTCCTCGTCCCCATCGGCGTCGGGCTCTACGCGCTGCTCTACCTGGGCATCCAGGAGATGTACGGGGTCTTCGGCATCAATCCGGAGCAGGCGGGCATCGACCAGTCCGTCCTCCTCGGCCGGCTCATGGGCACCCTGGTCCTGATGCTGCTGGTCGGCATCCCCACGCTCGGGCTCCTCGTCGGCTTGTGGTGGCTGGCCGACAAGCTGACCGGTGGCGCGCTCGGCAGGCTGGTCGAGACCGTCCGGCGGCGTCCGTGGATCTCCGCCGTGATCGCCGCGTTGTGGTGCGGTGCGACCTACTGGGGGCTGTTCAACATCCTCGGCGATCTCGACCTCGCCGTCATGGTCGTCATCGCCGTGGGGCTCGGCGTGCTGACGTTCCTGGTGCCGTTCCGGCTGATGCGCCGCAGACCGGTCGGGCGCGCCGGCATGAAGGTCCTCGTCGGCGCCCTCACCGGGATCGGCCTGGGCTGCCTGCTGATCCTGGCGATGGTCAGGGGAGCGGTCCAGGTTCAGGAGACCGGCCAGGCCAACGACCTGCTCAGCTACGTCGGCTTCCAGGACCAGTGGACCATCCTCAAGAACGCCGAGGACGACAAGCCGCTTTACGACGGCCGCTGGATGATGCTGCTCGGCGAGAGCGACGGCACGTACGTCTTCTACGACTGCGACAAGTACGAGACCTTCCGCCGGCCCATGGAGACGACCAACCTCGGCAGCATCCAGCTCGACCCCGAGCGGGAGAAGGGCTACACCTGCGGCTCGCTCGCCAAGGACGCCAAGAACTGATCCACCCGGACGCACCGGAGCCGAAGGGGCGGGGGCTGACCGTGATACCCGCCCCACACCGACATAGATGAGGTGAAACTGGAAACGGTGGACCAGTGAGGGCCTCTCCGTGAGGATGCTAGGAGGTTCTGTCATGGACCGTTCCATTCAGGTCGCCGAGCCCGGCGGGGACATGACACTGGTTCAGGTGGACCCCCGCGAGCCGGGGCCCGGCCAGGTGCGGGTCACCGTCGAGGCGTGTGGGGTGTGCCACTCCGACGTGTTGATCACTTCCGGGAACATCCCGGGCACCACCTTTCCCCTCACGCCAGGGCACGAGATCGCGGGACGCATCGACGCCATCGGCGGCGAGGTCAGCGGCTGGTCCGTCGGAGATCGCGTGGCGGTCGGCTGGTACGGAGGCAGTTGCGGCCACTGCGACGCCTGCAGGGAGGGTGACGGCATCCTCTGTCCCGAGCTTCAGGTGCCGGGGGTCGCGTACGCCGGAGGGTTCGCCGACTCCGTCGTGGTGCCGGCCGTCGCCCTGGCCTCCGTCCCGGACGAGCTCACGGCGGTGGAGGCCGCGCCTCTGGCCTGCGCCGGCGTGACCGTGTACAACGCGCTGCGCCGCAGCTCCGCGCGTTCGGGCGACACCGTCGCGATCCTCGGTCTGGGCGGCCTCGGGCATCTGGGCGTGCAGTTCGCCGCGAAGATGGGCTTCGACACCATCGCGATGGCCCGCGGCCCCGAGAAGGCGTCGCTGGCCCACAAGCTCGGCGCCTCTCACTACATCGACAGCGCCGCCGAGCAGACGGCCGAAGCGCTGCGGGCCCGCGGCGGGGCCAAGGTGGTGCTGGCGACGGTGACCAGCGCCGCGGCGATGTCCGCGGCGGTCGACGGGCTGGGGCGCCGCGGCGAGCTGGTCATCGTCGGCGTGGCCATGGAACCGCTGGACATCACGCCCCTGCAGCTCGTGAACGGGGCCAAGCGGGTGTACGCCCACGCTTCCGGCATCGCGGTCGACACCCAGAACACCATGAAGTTCGCCGCCCAGAGTGGCGTCCGGGCGTGGATCGAGGAGGCTCCGCTGGAGGAGGCCGGTGCGGCGTTCCAGAAGATGGTCTCCGGCCAGGCCCGCTTCCGCATGGTCCTGACCACCGGCCAGGCCCGCCAGGTGACGGGCCCGGCCCAGTGGTTCTAGGAGAGCGGATTCTGGGTGAGCAGGTGGGCCTTGAAGCCCTCTCCGTACGTGCTGGTGGGGGTGCCGTTGTAGTCGGTGATGAGCACGTTGCCCTGACTGCAGCCCCACGGGTTCCACGTCCAGGCCGTGTAGCCGACGCCGTGCGCGTCGGCCCACGCCATCACCTGGTCGATGTAGTCGTGAGCGCAGGAGTTCTGGCCGATCTCACCGGCGTGCACGGGCACCTTCGCGGCGACCGCGCCGACCTGGCTGTCCCAGCAGGAGGTGTTGGAGCAGGTGTTGAAGTTGTACGTGTGCCATGCGGCCATCAGGTTGCCCGTCGGGTCGTTCGGCTTGTAGGTCAGCCACTGGCTCAGGTCGTTGGACCAGGCCAGGCCGCCGAGCATGATCACGTTGGTGGCGCCGGTGGCGCGTACCGTGTTCACCAGTGACTGCATGCCGGCCACCTGGTAGCCGATGCCGGTGCAGGTGCCGCCGTCGCGCCAGCAGGTCCAGCCGGCGGTCGCGTTCCAGTTGGCCGCCGCGTCCGGGTAGGGCTCGTTGAACAGGTCGAAGACGACCGCGTTGTTGCCCTTGAACGCGTTGGCCACCCCGGTCCAGAAGGTGGGCGCGTACTGGGCGTCGGGCATCGGCTTCTGGCAGGTCGCCGTGGTGTCGGAGCAGCCGGCGCCCTGGCCGGTGTACTGGCCGTAGTTCCAGTGCATCTCCACGATCGGCGTGATGCCGTTGGCGACCAGCAGGTTCACGTAGTCCTTGACGTTCTGCTGGTACGTCGCGCCGCTGGGCGAGCCGTTGGTGCCGTTCCAGCACTCCTCGTTCAGCGGGATCCGGACCGCGTGGATGTTCCAGGCCTTCATCGCGTTGACCGAGGCCTGGTCCACGGGGCCGCTGTCCCACATGCCCTTGCCCTGCACGCAGGCGAACTCGCCGCTGGCCCGGTTGACGCCGAGCATGCGGTAGGTGGCGCCGCCGGCGGTGAGCAGCTTGTTCCCGGAGACGTGCAGAGCGGGTGCCGCCCCACCGGTGCTGCCGTCGTTGTCGGCCTCGGTGGCGCTCACGGTGACGGAGGTCAGGCCCGAGGAGGCGACGGTGATCGGCCGGGTGCCGTTGGCGCTGTCGGAGTCCTCCGCGGCGCGGAGCGTCACGGTCTGCGGGGTGTTCCAGTTGGCCGTGGTGAAGGTCAGCGAGGCGCCGGCGCTCACGGTGATGTCGCCGTCACCGGTGCCGGCGGTGCTGGTGACCGTCACGTTGCCGGACGGCTGGGACTGCAGGCGGACCGTGTAATTGGCGGTCCCGCCCTCGGGCACACTCACACTGGCCGGGGAGACCACCAGGGCCTGCTGCGTGCTTCCGCCACCGTTTCCGGCGCACGAGACGCTGGGCGGGTTGTTGTTGACGCCGCCGGTGTAGGTGCCGTTGAAGCCGACGGTCCAGGTCGCCCCGGTGCCCTTGGCCGCGTTGTAGGAGAGCGGGTTGATGGTGATGACCGCGCCCGCCGGCGTGGGCGTCGCCGGGGTGGGCGTGCCTTCCCACATCTGGGTGATCACCTGGTTGTTGGGGAAGTCGAAGCTCAGCGCCCAGGTGGTCAACGGGTCACCGGTGTTGGTCACCGTGATCGTGGCGCCGAACGCGCCGCCGCCGCTGTCCCAGGTCTTGGTGTACGTGGCCGAACACGACACGGCGGCGTCAGCGGACGTCTGGACGGTTGCGAGCCCGAATCCGGCGAGCAGGACGGCGGCTGTCGCCGTCAACGCTCTGCGCCACGAGCTCCAGTGGATTGCCATGGATGTTCTCCGCGGTAAAGGGTGAGCGCCATTTGGGAGCGCTCCCAAAGATCTCCCTCCCTCGATGGCTCCGCAAGGACCGCCCGGCGCCCGGAAGCACGGCCACTGCGCTGACCATGGACGAAGTCGGGGACGCTGGTGAAACTTTCAGCACGCTCACCCCCGGCAAACCGGAGCTGCGCAACCGCACCCCGCGCAGTCCCGCGCTGCTCGGCCTCGGCGACCGCGTCGGAGCGCTGCGGCCCGACCTCGACGGTGATGTGGTGCTGTGGTCGGGTGATCCACTGGACACCATGAGCCGGGCCGTGCGCGTCCACATCGACGGCAGGGAGGTCTACCGCTACAGGGGCTGACTCACGAGGCGCCCGCGCCCGGCTGTCGCACCATGAAGACGTCGACCGGGTCCTCGGCCTCCACGGTGAACCCGTGCCGCTCGTACAGCCGCCGGGCGGCGCTGCCCTGCAGGACGTTCAGGCGGACGGGCACGCCGTCGGCGTCGGCCTGCCTCAGCATGGTCCGCAGGACAGCCGATCCGATCCCCTGGCCCTGCAGGCCCGGATCGAGATAGAAATGCTCCAGCCACCGCCCGTCCTCGGCCGGGCGCACGGCGACGCAGCCCGCGAAGGCGCCGGCGGCCACGATGACCGAGGTGTGCTGCGGGGCGAAGGCGTCCCGCAGCCGCTGCCGGACCCGATACTCGTCGAACCGTCCCAGCCGCTCCAGATCCGGGCGCATCACCGTCGCCCGCAGCTCCGCGATCGCTTCGACATCCGCCGGCTCCGCCGAACGCAGCACCCATTCCACGGGACGGCCCGTCCCCCTCACACTCGCATCCATGGTCGAAGTATCCCAATGACCCGTTTTGACCCGTTTACCGGTCCGCTACAGGGGCGGGGCCCCGGCCCAGTCCGGCAGCGGCTCGCACCTGCTCCGCCACTCCGGCGGCAGGTGAACGTCCTCGGCGGCCGCGACGATACCGCCGACGATGGCGCACGTGGTGTCGACGTCCCCGCCGGCCGCCGCGGTGGTCCACATGGCCGCCTCGAAGTCGTGGCGTTCGCGGGCCGCCACCCAGAGGGTGAACGGGACCGTGTCGTGAGCGGCCACCTGCCGCCCGTTCCCGAGCATCCGGGCGGCAAGTGCGGGGTCGCTGATGGTGAGGAGCTGCCGCGCCTCGGTGATGCCGTCGTGGATCATGCCCGCGGGCACGTGCTCCCTGATCCGATCGAGGAAACGGCCGGCGGGAAGACCGGGTTCTGTGACGGTTACGGCCGTGGCCACGGCGACGGCCACGGCGCCGGCCACCGCTTCGGGATGAGTGTGGGTGACCTGTGCCGACAGGGCGGCCTGCCGGACGACGTGCGCCAGGTCACCGGCGAACCAGGCGCCGAGCGGCGCCACGCGCATCGCGGCACCGTTGCCCCACGAGCCCTTGCCGTCGAAGAGCCCTGCAGAAAGCGAGCGCCAGTCGCCTCCTTCGCGGACCAGCCGGAGCATCCGGTTCGTCGACGGGCCGTAGCCGCGGTCGAAGTCATGGCGCGCGGCGAAACTCGCCGCGAGCCTGTCCTGGTCGATGGCGCCATGGTCGACCAGGACGCGATAGACGGAGGAGGCCATCTCGGTGTCGTCCGTCCACTGCCAGGGGCCGGGGGGAAGCAGGCGGGAAGAGAGTGCGTGGTGATTGGCCGGGACGAAGAACTGGGAACCGAAGGCGTCGCCGAGAGCCAGGCCGAGGAGAGAGGCCGTGGCCCGCGCGAGAAGCTGAGCTGACATCACTCTCATTGTGGCCGGTCGCAGGCGCCGCCGCTGTAGATCAAAACTGAATGCTGGCAGGCGCTACCGTGACCTACGCTGTACGCATGCGCGTGACGATGCGGGAGGTCGCGGATCGGGCCGGTGTCTCGATCAAGACCGTCTCCCGTGTGGTGAATGGCGAACCTCACATCCGTCCGGAGAAGGTGCGGCGGGTGCACGCGGCGATCGACGAGCTCGGCTGGGTCCCCAACCGGACCGCCCGGACGCTCAGGACCGGGCTGGTCGGCATGGTGGGCATCGCCGTCACCGAGCTGCGCCGCCCGTATCTCGCGGGTCTCGTCGAGGCGCTCGTCACGGAGGCGGATCGCTACGGAATGCTGGCCGCGGTCGAGCCGACGCACGGCGATCCGGCCCGGCTGGCGGCGGTGCTCGCCGCTCGGGGGAAGGCGTTCGACGGCGTGGTGGTCATCGGTCCGGCCGCGTTGGTCACCGACGGGTTGGACGACCGCCCGGTGGTCGCCGTGCAGGGCGGCGCGGCCCCGATGCCGCACAGTGCTGTGGACAGCGTCGATGAGGACGTCGCGGAGGCGGCGGCGCTGGTCGCTCGCCATCTCGCCGTCATGGGGCGGTCCCGTCCGGCTCTGCTCGGAGCGGACCAGGCCCGGATGTGCGCGGCTCTCGCCGGATCCGGCATCGACCCGGCCGCCGTACCGTATGTGGATCTCGGTGAGGTGGCCGACCGGCGCGCGGGCGCGCGGGCCGCCGTACAGGTGCTGGAGCGGCATCCGGACGTGGACGCGCTGCTGTGCGTCAACGACGAGGTGGCGCTCGGGGCTCTCGCGGCGCTCGTCAAGCACGGGGTGAACGTCCCGGGACGGGTGGCGGCCATCGGCTACGGCAACCTGGAGGACGGGCGGTTCTCGACGCCGTCGCTCACCACGATCGACCCCGGGCCGGCCCGGCTGGCGCGCAGCGCGCTGGAGCTGCTCGCCGATCGCCTCGCCGGTAGAGCCCCGCGGCAGCCGCGCGCGATCGTGTCACCCGTCGAGCTGGTACGGCGTGAGTCCACGCTCGGCCGGGACCCGCGATGAAGCGCCCGACGCTCGCGGATGTCGCCGCGCTGGCCGGCGTCTCGGCGAAGACCGTGTCCAACGTCCTCCTCGGCCGCCCGCACGTCTCGGCCACCACCCGGGCCAAGGTCCAGGCCGCGATCGAGGAGGCCGGCTACGAGGCGGGACACGCCACGAGCCAGGCCGGGCGTGGGCTCGCCTCCGGCCGGACCGGCAGGATCGCCGTCGTCGTGCCGAACCTCTACCAGCCGTACTTCGCGGAGAACGCCGAGCGTCTCATCCTCGCCCTGGCCGAGCGCGGGTTCAGCAGCACGCTGCGGATCGCCCATGACGGGGCGGGCGAGCGCGACGCGGTCCTCGGCGTGACCACCGCCGACGTCGACGGCGTGATCATCTGCCCGCACCACCTGAGCGACGAGCAGCTCGCCGGTGCCGCCCCGCGGCGTCCGGCGGTGGCACTCGGCGGCGCTCCGATCAAGGCGCTGGACTGCGTGTTGATGGCGGAGTACGCGGGCTTCCTGGCGATCACCCGGCACCTGCTCGCCACGGGCCGGCGTAAGCTCGCGTTCGTGTGGAACGGTCCGGTCGGCGCCGTCCCGACCGGAGACCGGTACGCCGGGTTCCTCGCCGCCCTGGAGGAGCACGGCATCGAGCCCGACCCGACGCTCGTCGCCAACAGCTCCGACTGGGACCGCAGGGCCACGGGTTACGAGGCGATGGTGGGGCTGCTGCGGCGCTGCGGCCCCCGGTTCGACGCCGCGGTGTGCGTCAACGACACGATGGCCGTGGGCGTGCTGAAAGCCCTGCGCACGCACGGGATCCGCGTCCCCGAGGACGTCGCGGTCACCGGCTTCGACGACACGGACGAGGGCGAGTTCACCATCCCGTCGCTGTCGTCGGGAAGCCCTGATCAGGGCTCCATGGTGGAGGCCGCCGTCCGCCTGCTCATCGAGCGCCTCGACGGCTACGACGGCGCGGCCCGGCAGGTGCACACCGGCACGCACCTGCTGATTCGCGACTCGTCCGCGCCGGCCTGACCTACTCTTCACTCCCTGTCCCGGTCGCTTGTCGCCTTGATTGTCTTGTCATTGACATCGCTGAATGGCCGCCCCTAACATCGCTGAAACATTCACCGAGATCCGGGTCACACCCCTCCGTCCCCCCGTAGGAGGACCCCCATGGCCACTTCACCGGTTCTGTCCCGCCGTGCCTTCGTCGTCGCGGCCGGCCTCACCGCACTCGCCGGCTGCTCCGGCAAGAACTCCGCAAGCGATCCGGGCACCTTGCGGATCGCTGTCACCAAGCATCCGTTGACCAAGCCGATGAGCACGATGGAGTGGCCCAAGCAGCTGGAGAAGATCGCGGGCGTGAAGATCCAGTGGCAGGAGATCTCCGCCGACTGGGACCAGAAGAAGTCCACCATGCTGGCGGCCGGCGACGTGCCCGACCTGATCATCGGCACGAACTCGATCACGAATGCCGACCTGGGCACGTACCGGACGCTGTTCGAGAACCTGAGCGACGACCTGGACGCGCTGCCGAACGTGAAGGCGCTGTTCGCGGCGAAACCACAGCTGAAGTCGATGGCCACGCTGACCGGCGGCGAGATCTACGCGATCCCGGGCTACAAGCGGTTCTGGCCGACGACCGTCATCCACCAGTACATCAACAAGCAGTGGCTCGACCGGCTCGGACTGGACGTCCCGACCACCTGGGACGAGCTGTACACCGTACTCGTCGCGTTCAAGGAGCAGGACGCGAACGGGAACGGCGACAAGAACGACGAGATCCCGATGGACTGGTCGCCGGTCGGCACGGGCGGCTTCGGGTACTTCCAGCCCAGCGTGCTGCTCGGCAGCGTCGGCCTGCCGATCGCGGGCGGCGGCGGCCAGGGCTATTTCCTCGAGGACGGCAAGGTCGGCAACTTCCTCGTCGACGAGCGCTACAAGCGCGTGATCCAGTTCCTCCATCGCTGCTACGCCGCGGGCCTGGTCAGCAAGAACGTCATGACGCAGGACTACTCGGCCTACCAGGCGGTCGGCCGCGGCTCCGGCAAGGTGGCCCGCGTCGGCTTCAGCTGGGGCTGGACGGCCAGCGACCGGTTCGGGGCCCAGCTGGCGGACCAGTACGTCGCGATGCCGCCGCTGCTCGCGGAGGCCGGCCAGACGACACCGGTGGCCTGGTCGTACGACTCCAACAACGAGAACTTCCCGTCCAACCAGATCCTCATGTCCGCGAAGGCGAGCAACAAGCAGGCGGCGCTCAAGATCATCAACGCCTTCTACGACAAGGAGATGTCACTGCAGGTGCTGTTCGGCGATCTCGGCAAGTACGTCAAGAAGGTCAGCGACAAGGAGTACGAGGTCCTTCCACCGGCCGACCCCAAGACCGACCCGTCGACCTGGAAGTGGACGGTCACCATCGCGGACAACGGCCCGGTCTGGATCCGGGACGACATCGACGTGAAGCTGCCGAGCGACCTGGACGAGGCCGTCGAACAGACGAAGCCGCTGCAGAAGGCGCTGGCGAACATGGACGTGGACAAGGACGTCTACCCGTTCCAGTTCATCCAGATGAAGCCTGAGGACACCAACCAGCTGGCGCTGAACAACACCACGATGCTCAACTCCACGATGACGAAGTTCGCCGAGTGGATCACCAAGGGCGGCATCGAGGATCAGTGGGACAAGTACGTCCAGCAGGTCCAGAACTCCGGCCTGCAGAAGAACATCGAGATCTACCAGCGCTACTACGACGAGTACGCGAAGACGCGCTGATGACGGAGACTCTCGTCGCAGCCCGCAAGCCGGTGGCCGACGTCCGGAGGCGCTCCCGTCCGGGGGTCGTCCGCCATGTCAGCAGGTACTGGCAGCTGTGGCTCATGGTCCTGCCGGCCGTGGGGTTCGTCGCCCTGTTCATGTACGTCCCGATGTACGGGATCCAGCTGGCCTTCCGCGAGTTCGACTTCACCGCGGGGCTCGCCGGTGGGCAATGGGCCGGGCTGAAGTACTTCCAGCAGTTCTTCGACAGCCCGCTGTTCTGGCCGTTGCTGCGGAACACGTTCGTCATCGCCATCACCACGCTCGTGGTGGGGTTCGTCGCGCCGATCATGCTGGCGCTGATGATCAACCAGATCGCCGGCGGCCGCCGCAAGAAGTTCATGCAGACGGCGACGTACCTGCCGCACTTCATCTCGATCGTCGTCATCGTCGGCATGCTGCAGGCGTTCCTCAACCCGTCCACCGGACTGCTCACCCAGGTCTCCGCCTTCTTCGGCCTCAGCGACGTGAACTTCCTCGGCGACACCTCGGCCTTCGTGCCGGTGTACGTGATCTCCGACGTGTGGCAGCACTGCGGGTGGAACAGCATCATCTACCTCGCCGCGCTGTCGCGGGTCGATCCCGCGCTGTACGAGGCGGCCAAGGTGGACGGCGCGAACCGGGTGCAGCTCATCCGGCACGTCGACGTCCCGAGCATCGTGCCGACCATGGTGATCCTGCTCATTCTCACCATGGGCGGCGTGCTGAACACCGGTTTCGAGAAGGTGTGGCTGATGCAGAACACGCTGAACCTGCCGGTGTCCGAGGTCATCGCCACGTACGTGTACAAGATCGGCATCTTCAGCACGCAGTTCAGCTACGCCACCGCGATCGGCCTGTTCAACACGGTCATCAACTTCGTGTTCCTGATCGCCGCGAACGCGATCGCCCGCCGTGTGTCGAACTGGAGTCTGTGGTGAGCGGGACCAGCCTGCAGAGCAAGGGATTCTTCCGCAACAGGACAGCGGGCGACGTCGTCTTCATGCTCGCGCTCGGCGCGATCTCCGTGGCGGTCCTGTTCGCCGTGATCTACCCGGTCTATTTCGTGGTGATCGCGTCCGTGAGCAATCCGTCGCTGATCTCCACCGGCGAGGTCTGGCTGTGGCCGAAAGACGTGAGCTTCTTCGGCTATGGGCAGATCTTCAACGACGACCGGATCTGGACGGGCTACCGCAACACGCTGCTCTACAGCGTGTTCGGCACCGCGCTGAACCTCGTCGTGACCATTCCCGCGGCGTACGCCCTTTCGCGGCCGGAGTTCCGGCCTCGGCGGATTCTCATGCCGTTCTTCGTGTTCACGCTGTTCTTCAACGGTGGCCTGATCCCGACGTATCTGCTCTATCGCGATCTCGGCCTGCTGGACAACTGGCTCGTGTTCGTCCTGCCGTCAGCGGTGAACGTCTACAACCTCATCATCGCCCGCGCCTTCTTCGAGCACTCGCTGCCGAAGGAGCTGTTCGAGGCGGCGCTGATCGACGGCGTGTCCTACCTGCAGTACTTCGCCAGGGTCGCGCTGCCGCTGTCCAAGGCGATCATCTCGGTCATCGGCCTGTACTACCTGGTCCAGCACTGGAACGACTTCTTCACCGGGCTGGTGTTCGTCCGGGACAACAGCCTGCAACCGCTGCAGATCGTGCTGCGTGACATTCTCCTGTCCAATCAGGCGTTCGCCGGTGGCGCCGGAGCCGGCGGAGGCAGCGGCGTCGGCTACGACCAGCAGTACGCCGACCAGATCAAGTACGGCGTGATCGTCGTCTCGAGCCTCCCGGTGCTGGTGCTCTACCCGTTCCTTCAGCGCTACTTCGAGAAGGGCGTCCTGATCGGGTCGGTGAAAGGCTGATGAAACGCGTCATCACCTGGCACACGAGGGCGGGCGAGGTGGGCCTGCTGCTGCTCAAGCTGCACCTGCTCTGGGTCGTCTGGAGCCTGGCCGGCGGCATCGTCCTCGGCGTCTTCCCCGCGACCGCCGCGGTGTACGGCGTCATCCGCGGCGAGCTCCTGCGCTCCTCCGCCCCTCGCGAGTTCCGCCGGCTGTGGCGGCAGGAGTTCCGCACCGCCAACGTGGTGGGCTACGTCTTCGCCACGGCCTGGGCGGTGCTCCTGATGGAGCGGCGGCTGCTGGAGAGCGTCGACCTCGGCGTCGTCGAGCCGCTGCTCGGCGCGGCGCTCTGGCTGCTGACGCTGTTCGTGTCGTGCATGACGGTGAACGTCTGGATTCTCGCCGCCCACTTCGCCGAAGGACCGTTCGCGCTCGTCCGCCGGAGCGCGGTCCTCGTCCTCGCCCGCCCGATCCAGGCGCTGGTCACGCTGCTCGTGGTCGGCGTGGTCCTCTGCGCGTACTACCTCGTGCCGGGGCTGGTCCCGGTCTTCGGCATCGCCGTACCGGCCTTCGTCTCGTTCGCCTACGTCTGGAGCACCGCGGTCCTCCCTGTTCATTTGGAGTCTTCATGATCACGCACCTGCGCCGGCCGCTGCCGCTCACCGCGGTCACCATCGACGACCGGTTCTGGGCCCCGCGCCGCGAGCTGATCCGCACCCGTACGCTGCGGCACCAGGAAGACCAGATGCGCCGGCCAGGCCAGCAGTTCGACGCCCTGACCCTGACCTGGCGGCCGGGGGACCCGGACGAGCCGCACATCTTCTGGGAGAGCGACGTCGCCAAGTGGATCGAGGCCGCCAGTTACTGCCTGGCCACCACCGACGACCCAGAGCTCGACCAGGCCGTCGACAAGGCGATCGAGCTGCTGGCCGGCGCGCAGCAGGACGACGGCTACCTCAACGCCTACTTCACCGTCGTCAAGCCGGGACAGCGGTTCACCGACCTGCGCGACGCCCACGAGCTGTACTGCGCCGGTCATCTCATCGAAGCCGGCGTCGCCCACTTCGAGGCGACCGGCAAGACCCGGCTGCTCGACATCGTGCGCCGCTACGCCGACCTGATCGACACCGTCTTCAGCCCCGACGGCCCCTGCGCCGGCGGCTACTGCGGGCACCAGGAGATCGAGCTCGCGCTCGTCAAGCTCTACCGCGTCACAGGAGAGCCCCGCTACCTCGACCTCAGCCGGCGGTTCATCGACTGGCGCGGGCAGCGGCCTTTCTACTTCGAGGTCGAGATGGAGCGCCGCGGCACGCCCGGCTACTTCGGCACCACGCTCCCCCGGCGGCCGGAGGAGTTGCGGCGCTTCCGGGAGTACAACCAGAGCCACCAGCCGGCGGCCGACCAGGCCGAGGCCGTCGGCCACTCGGTCCGCGCCCTGTACATGTACAGCGCGATGACCGACCTGGCCGGCGAGTACGACGACGACCGCCTGCTCCAGGCCGTGCGGCGGCTGTGGACCAACCTCACCACCAAGAAGCTGTACGTCACCGGCGGAGTCGGCTCCGTCCCCGGCATCGAGGGCTTCGGACCCGACTACCACCTGCCGGACGCCCACGGCTACGCGGAAACCTGCGCCTCGATCGGCCTCGTCCAGTGGGCGCAGCGGTTGAGCAACCTCACCGGCCAGGCGCACTACGTCGACACCCTCGAACGCGCCCTGTACAACGGCGTCCTCAGCGGCGCCTCCGCCGACGGCACCCACTACTTCTACGGCAACCCCCTCGCCAGCGACGGCACCGTCGCCCGGCAGGAATGGTTCGGCTGCGCCTGCTGCCCGCCGAACCTGGCCCGGCTGATCAGCGAGCTCGGCCGCTACATCTACGCCCAGGGTCCCGACGAAGCCGTCATCAACCTGTACGTGGCCGGCACCGCCCGCTTCGCCCTCGCCGGCGGCGAGGTCACCCTGCGCCAGGACACCGGCTACCCCCAAGACGGCCGCCTCACCGTCACCGTCACCCCCGCCGACGACGAGGCGGATTTCACCCTCGCCGTCCGCGTCCCCGGCTGGAGCCGGACACTCGCGGTCGTCGTCAACGGCGAACCCGTTCACGAGCCCGTCCTTCGCGACGGCTACCTCACTCTCTCCCGCCGCTGGCGGACCGGCGACCTGGTGGAGATCGACCTCGGCATGGAGGTCCGCCGGACGTGGGCACATCCCGCCGTCGCCTCCGCCGCCGGCAGGCTCGCCCTCGAGCGCGGGCCGGTCGTGTTCTGCCTGGAGGGCGTGGACCACGACTGCGCCGTACACAACCTCGCCCTTGCCGGCGACGTCCCCGTCGACGCGGTCCCCGACGAGCGGACGGGCGTGGTCACCCTGCACGCCGACGCCACCGCCGACGCCACCGCCGGTGACGAGTTGTACAGCGGCCGCCCGCCCGGCCGGCGGAGCGCCGCGCTCACGGCCGTGCCCTACTTCTCCTGGGCCAACCGCGGTCCCTCCGACATGACCGTCTGGATCCGCGACGGCGGCCGCGGCTGACACACCCCACCGCACCTGCACGCTCCGCGACCGGCGCCTGACCCATACTGTCCACATGCGTGATCAGGGGGGAACGCGCTGATGGACACCGCGATCGTGCTGTTCAACAGAGACCTGCGCGTGCACGACCACCCGGCCCTCGCCGCCGCGTGTGATCGGGCCGCGCGGGTGGTGCCGCTGTTCGTGCTGGACCCGGCCGTACCGGAGGGGCAGCGGCACGGCTTTCTCCTGGAGTGCCTGGCCGATCTGCGCGCCTCGCTGCGGGCGCGCGGAGGCGATCTGGTCATCCGGCAGGGCGACGTCGTCCGCGAGACGATGCGGCTGGCCACCGAGCTGGGCGTGGCGGCGGTCTTCGCCGGCGCCGACGTCAGCTCGCTCGCCCGGCGGCGTGAGGAGCGCTTCGCCGGGGAGCGGATCGAGTTCCTGCGCTTCCCGGGCGTCACCGTCGTGCCCCCGGCCGAGCTGCTGCCCTCGGGTGGGGGCGACCACTACCGGGTCTTCACGCCGTACTGGCGCGCGTGGCAGCGGCACGGCCGCCGCCCGCCGCTGCCGCCGCCCCGCCGGGTGCGCATACCCGAGGGCCTGGCGGTGGGCCGGCTGCCCGATCCCGATCGGCGCGGGGCCATGCCCGGCGGTGAGTCGGCGGCCCGCGAGCGCGCCGCGCGGTGGCTGCGGCAGGGCCTCGACGGCTACGCCGACGGGCGCGACGACCTGGCGGGCGACCGGACCTCGCGGCTCAGCCCGTACCTGCGCTTCGGCTGCCTGTCTCCGCTGGAGCTGGCCTGCCGCGCCGAGCGGAGCGAGGAGTTCGTCCGCCAGCTGTGCTGGCGGGACTTCCACCACCAGGTGACGTACGCGTTCCCGCAGATCAACCGCGAGAACTACCGCCACGGCGAACGGCGCTGGCGGCACGACGAGGACGCGCTGCAGGCCTGGCAGGCCGGCATGACCGGGCTGCCCATCGTGGACGCGGGCATGCGCCAGCTGCTGGCAGAGGGCTGGATGCACAACAGGGCCCGCCTGATCGTGGCGGCCTACCTCGTCAAGCGCCTCGGCCTCGACTGGCGGGCCGGCGCCCGGCACTTCTTCCAGCTCCTGCTCGACGGCGACGTGGCCGACAACTCCGGCAACTGGCAGTGGGTCGCCGGCACCGGCAACGACACCCGGCCCAACCGTTCCTTCAACCCGCTGCGCCAGGCCAGAAGGTACGACCCGATGGGCGACTACGTCCGCCGCCACGTTCCCGAGCTCGCCGGCCTGCCCGCCGAGCACATCCACGAGCCGTGGCGGCTGCCCACGCCGCCGCCCGGCTATCCCCCGCGGCTGGACGGCCCCGACGAGTAGACGCCACTCAGCGGTCGCGTGGCCCTCTCCGCTGCCGCCGCCAGGTTGACGGGCATGCGCCCGAAGACTAGGCCGTGGAAGGGGGACGTCGCCCACCAGTAGAGGTGGCCGAGCAGGCCGTGCGGATGGAAGATCGCCCGCTGGTGGTAGTACGTACGGCCGGAGGAACGGGAGACGCCCAGCTCCAGCCAGGCCAGACCGGGCAGCCGCATCTCGGCGCGCAGTCGCAGGAGGCGGCCGGGCAGCACCTCCTCCACGCGCCAGAAGTCGACGGTGTCGCCCACCCTCAGCCGGTACGCGTCGCGCCGCCCGCGGCGCAGGCCGACGCCGCCGAAGAGCCTGTCCAGCAGGCCGCGCAGGTGCCAGGCGACCGGCAGCGAGTACCAGCCGTTGTGGCCGCCGATGCCCTCGATGACCTGCCACAGGGCCTCCGGGTCGGCGTTCACCTGGATGCTGCGGGAATCGGTGTAGAGGCTGCCGCCGGCCCAGTCGGGGTCGGTCGGCAGCGGGTCGCTCGGGGCGCCGGGCGTGGCGGCCGAGGACCAGCGGGTCGCGACATCCGCCTCCTTGATCTTCTTGAGCGCGAGCGACACGGCCTCGGGGAAGCCGATCAGGCCCTCCTCGGGGTCGGGCACGTACCGGCTGATGTCGTGCTCCCCGCAGACCGACTCGTTGCGCAGCGACTCGACCAGCGGCCGCGCGATCCCCGAGGGGACCGGGGTGACCAGCCCCACCCACAGGCTCGACAGTTTCGGGGTGAGCACCCGCACCGGGATGATCACGCGATGGGGCAGGTCGGCCACGGACGCGTACCCCCGCATCATGTCGGCGTAGGTCAGCACGTCCGGGCCGCCGATGTCGAAGGCGCGGTTGACCTCGTCAGGGACGCTCGCCCAGGCGGTGAGGTAACGCAGCACGTCCCGGACGGCGATGGGTTGCGTGCGGCTGTGCACCCAGCGAGGCGTCGTCATGACCGGCAGTCGTTCGGTCAGGTGACGCAGCATCTCGAAGGAGGCCGAACCCGAGCCGATGACCACCGCCGCGCGCAGCACCACCGCCGGCACGCCCGCCCTCAGGAAGATCTCGCCGACCTCGGCCCTGGAGCGCAGGTGCGGGGAGAGCCGCCCGCCGGGGACGAGGCCGCCGAGGTAGACGATCCGGCGCACCCCGGCCCGCTCGGCCGCCGCCGCGAAGGTCTCGGCCGCCCTGCGGTCGTTCTCGGCGAACCGGCCGGTCCCGCCCATCGTGTGGATCAGGTAGTAGGCCACCTCGATCCCGTCCAGGGCCTGTCGCGTCTGTCCGGGATCGGTGACGTCCGCCTTGACGATGTGCGTCCGCGCCGCCCACGGCAGGTCCCGCAGCCTCTGCGGGGACCGCGCCATGCAGCGGACCTCGTGACCGGCCGCGAGCAGCTCGGGGACCAGCCGGCCGCCGATGTAGCCGGTGGCCCCCGTGACCAGACAGCGCGCCATCTCCGTGCCCTTCGTAGCCCCTTTCTCCGTCCGCTTCCATCAGGGGCCGAGGGGAATCCGGATCGGGCGCAAAGATGTCTTTGCCTTGGGCCGGCGGTGTCCTACTCGACGGCCCCCGACTGGGTGAGCAGGTCCTGGTACCAAGTGCGGTACGGGTAGTTGGTCGCCGGATAGTTCGCCGGCGGGTCGGTGGCGTTGCTCGCCGAGTCGAAGTCCCAGCCGCGCACGAGCCGCCCGGCCTGCCGTGCCGCGGTGATGAACGAGGACTGGGTGGCGGGCGCCGCGTAGAACAGCGCGCCCTGCTGGAGTTCCGCGCTGTCGCCCTGCTGGAACTCGTCGAAGGCGGTCTGCTGGTAGCGGATGCGGTCGCCGGTGTACCTGTCGGTGTCCAGCCGCAGGGTCTGGGACGGGGTCGGGCCGTCGGCGCCGGTCCACACGTGTACGCGGGAGGTGCCGCTGGTCGAGGTGGTCTTGTCGTAGCGGGCGTCGGAGGTCTTGGCGTTGCCGCTCCACGAGACCGTCATCGCGCCGGCGTCGAGCACGCCGTCCCAGGTCCAGTTCTGGCTGTTGCTCTGGCTGCGGTGGATCTCGCGTACCCGGGTGCCCGTCGCGTCGGTGAACCTGACCGTCGGCAGGACGCCGTCGTCGTACCGGCGGCTGGATGACCAGGTGATCTCGCCGTCGGCTCCGAGGCGGCCGGTGCGGTACCACAGCGTGGTCGCGTTCTCGGACTGGTGGACCTCGACCAGGTCGCCGTTGTCGTTCAGCGCGACGGCCGGTGTGACGCCGGTGTCGTACCTGCCGTGGCGTAGCCAGGTCACGCGGCCGTCGGGTCCGTACGTGCCGCTCCAGTACCAGAGCGCGCCCGAGCCCGAGTCATGCACCTCCACGACCTGGCCGCGGCCGTTGATCGCGACGGCCGGGTTGTAGCCGATGTCGCGTTTGTACAGGGTGCGGGTCTGGCCGTCGCCGGAGATCACCGGAAGGACTCGACCCCGCAGCGCGTCCACCGTCGGCGGGCTCGCCGGGTAGTCCTTGGCCCAGTACAGCCGCGACCCGAAGACGGAGGTGAGCTCCTGGTTGAGCGCGGCCAGGTTGCCGGCGGCGTACGAGGCGTTGTCGGTCAGGTCGTCCTTGATGTCGAGCGCGACGACGATCGGCGCGGCGGTGGGGTGCTGCGCGGACCAGGTGTTGATCACGTTGAGCCAGTCGCGCAGGAGGTTCGAGGCGGGGTTCCCCGTGTGGTCGACCAGGTTGCCCGGGGAGTCGTGGCCGACGGAGTAGTCGTGCGAGGTGGCGTAGTCGTTGTCGTGGATGTCGAGTTCGATGAAGCGGATGCCGTGGTCGAGTTGGTAGGCGATCGAGTTCTTGGCGCCGTCGACGTTGCCGGAGTAGCTGTTGTGCGTGGCGCGGAAGATCGCCGAGGGTAACGGGAGGTCCGCGGACGCCTCGGCGTTTCCGCTGATCAGCAGCGTGGAGGCGGCGACGGCGAGCACCGACAGGGCGGCTCTTGAGGGGGGCATTCCCTGATCTTCACATCCGTGGCAGTCCCCGACAATACGCTCCAGATACTGGGTTCGCGTGATGACTTCGATCTACCGCGACATTTCCGGCGGCCCGATTTGCTAAATTCCTTGCACGATGGGGCACTGTGTTGCCCAAGGGGAGAGCGGATGCGCAGGTGGACTGCTCCGTCCGTGATCGGCTGGACGCTCGCGTCGATCGTTGTGCCAGGCGCCGCGCATTTGCGCGCCGGGCGCAAGCGCACCGGTCTGATCATGGTGGGGATTTTCGGGGTGTTGCTGATCGGCGCCGTGGTGGCGCTGCTCAACGCTGAGGCACTGGCTGGTCTGCTCCTTGACCCGACCTGGCTGGCCGTGGTCACAGGGCTGTGCGTGGTGGCCGGGCTGGCCTGGGCCGCGGTCGTGATCAGCTCGTACATCGTGCTGCGCCCTGCCAGGCTGAGCAGGCAGGGCCAGATCGGGACGGGCGCCGTCGCGGGCGTGCTGGCGGTGACCGTGGCGCTGCCCTTCGGGCTGGTCGCCACGACCGCCCGCACCTCCAACGACGCGATCGGCAGCGTCTTCCAGGACTCGCCCTCGCAGCCGGTCGATCACAAGGATCCGTGGCGGGGACGTGATCGGCTCAACATCGCGCTGCTGGGCGGCGACGGAGCGAACTCGCGCAAGGGGGTGAGCATCCGCACCGACAGCATCAACGTGGTCAGCATCGACGTCCGCACGGGCGACTCGATGGTCTTCGCGCTGCCGCGCGAGATGGAGAACGCGCCGTTCCCGCCGGGCTCCGCGCTGGCCAAGCGGTTCCCTCCGCCGAAGAACTTCTGGCTGCCACCGGGGCAGGGCCGCGGCTCCGCGGACCTGATCAACGGCATCTGGGCCTACGCCGACATGCACCCCGAGGTCGCCGGCCACGCCGCCAACCGCGCGCCGGAGGCGGTCAAGGGCGCGCTCGGCCAGATCCTCGGCCTCAAGATCGACTATTACATGCTCGTCAACATGTGGGGCGTGGCGCGGCTGATCGACGCCCTCGGCGGCGTCACGATCCATGTCGAGCAGGACATCTGCTACGGCGTGGGCCGTTCCGACGGCGGCGTGGTCAAGGCCGGCACCCGCACGCTCAACGGCACCCAGGCCCTCTGGTACGGCAGGGCCCGCGACCATCCCGGCAGCACCTGCGCGGGCGCCGACAACCACACCCGGATGCGCCGCCAGCAGTGCGTGATGAGCGCCATGCTCACCCAGCTCAACCCGAGCAACGTGCTGCTGAAGTTCAACGCCCTCGCCCACGCGGCCAAGCAGACCTTCCGCACCGACATCCCGCGCGACCTGCTGCAGGACCTGGTCCCGCTCGCGCAGAAGGTCAAGGGCGCCCGCGTGTCCAAGCTGAACTTCGTTCCACCCGCGTACAACCCGGCCTACCCGGACTATCCACGCATCCGCAAGGCGGCGAGCGCTGCCATCGCGCGCTCCCGCGGCTCGGCCCAGGCCGTCCGCACCGCGCCCGCCACCCCTTCTCCGAGCAGTACGGCCACCGCCACGCGCTCGCCGCGGCCGCGCACCACGCAGCAGTCCGGCCGGGTGGAAACGCTGGGCTCGTCCTGCGTGCCCGGCACCGGCAAGAAGGGAACCTAGCCAGGGCTGCGCGCCGGCGTCGGCGCGCAGCCTCCTACTGCCCTTCCCACACAGGAAACACGTTCTCCAGGAAGGTCTTGGTCGACGTGAGGTAGGCCGAGCAGAGCATGCTGCCGAGGCGCGTCGCTCTGCCGTCACCGAGGCGCCGGGTGGGGACGCCCATGGCGTTCACGCTGCGCTCCACGGCCACGCTGGAGACCGCGACCACGGCGTCACCGCGCTGATCGACCCAGCGGAACGCCTCCCGTAGCAGCGCGCGGGCGAGGGGCCCGAAACCCGTCGCCACGGGACGGGACCAGCCGCGGCCGGTGGCCAGGCGGCTGAGCTCCCAGACGGCCGGATCACAAGGAGCCTGGCCGCCACGTAACGCCTCGGGAAAAACGTCGCGGAGCATGTAGGGACCGACGGTGGGCAGCAGCCGGCAGCACCCCGTGACCTCCTGGCGGCCCGCCACATGACTGATCACATAAACCGGGTCGCAGTCGTCGAAGGCATCGCGTTCCCGTCCGCGGATGCTGGCGACGTCCCAGCGGAGGCGTTCGAAGAACACTCTGTGGCGGAGGCGGAACATGCCGTCGATCAGCCACGCCGGCAGTTCGCCCGCTCCACCGACCACGATCCGTTGCGCGCGTCTGTCCCCCGGGAAATCGTCCACGAACACCCCTCCGCGAATGAACCGGCTCCTCGCCGATCACTTCTTTTCGAGTTGTTCGCGGCCCCGGGGGCTCAAGATGACATGATCTGCCGGTCTCTAGCAGGACAGCGGTGACGAGGCGAGTGCAACGTCGTCGTACCAGAGGGTGTCCTGGTCGCTGCCGTAGCTCTCCCAGCCGAGCCGTAGCGTGGCCGGGCGCGGCGCGGTGGTGCGGCGCAGCCACTGGGAGTCGATGTCCTGGGTCGGGGTCCCGTCCACGCGCAGGCCGGCGATCTCCTGGTCGTCCAGGTACGTACGCATCGACTGCGTGGTGGTGTCGATCTGGTAGCGGAGGCAGACCCAGCGGTTGACGGGGAGCGCGGTGCTGAGCGCGACGCCCGCCGGGCTCTGCTCGGGCAGGGTGGCGTCGTCGGATTCGCGGTTCCATTGCAGGGCGCCGTTCTGGCCGCCGATGCGCAGGTCGCGGTTGCCGTCATTGGCGTCGGCCATGGTGATCATGCTGACGTGGGTCGCGGGCAGGGCGGTCGTGTGCCGGACCCACATCCTGGCGTAGACCACCGGGCCGACGTGGGAGACGTCGCGGGTGGTGCCGACGAAGAGGTGGTTGCAGTACCCGCCGCCCCCGTTGACCCGCAGGGACTTGCCGCCGCTGTGCGCGATCGCGGTGTCGATCGCGGCCGTGCCGGTGCCGGCGCAGTTGGGGGTGACGACCTGCCAGTCACCGGACGGGCTGCCCGTCTGGTCCTCGAACCCCGAGCAGACCGTCGCCCCGGAGCAACCGGGCGGCACGGTCGGGGTGACGGTCGGCGTGACGGTGGGTGTCACCGTGGGGGTGACGGTGGGGGTCTGGCTCGGGGTCGCGGTGCCGTTGCAGGCCACGTCGTTGAGCGTGAAATCGGTGGGCGCGGGGTTGGCCGCCGACCAGGTGGCCTGCAGGCCGAACTCGGCGCTGCCACCCGTCGCGAGCGCGCCGTTCCACGCCACGTTGACCGCCGTCACCACCTTGCCGCTCTGCTCCACCTGGGCGTTCCATGCGCTCGTCACCCGCTGGTCCCCCGCGTACGTCCACCGCAGCCGCCACACGCTGAGTGCCGTCCCCAAGTTCGTCACCTTCACCTGCGCGGTGAAGCCTCCCTGCCACGAGTTGACGGTGTAGTCCACCTTGCATCCGACGGCCGCCGACGCCGGGAGGCTCACGGCGATGCCGCCGATCGCCAGGGCGACACAGGCGACGACTGCCCAGAGCCGGGCGGGCAGCGCGAGAGGACGGGACATGACATCGCTCGCCTTCTGGGCTCGGTGGGGCGCGGCCACAGAATGGGAGCGCTCCCAAACCATCTCCTGACGACGATGTTTCGCAGCACCGCGCCGAAGTGTCAATGCCGCCCCTCCCCTGCGCCCGCCGACCACACCTCCCCCGCCTCACCTGACCAGGCAAGCTCACCGTCCGACCGGCCCGGCCCGCGACTGAACCTTTCATCACCGTCACCGGCAGCACCCCGCTGTGTTGCGACCGGTAGGGTCACCCAGGACACAGCGCGGCGAAAGGGAACAACCCGGCGTGAACATGGGCGTCATCGGGCAGGCAGCGGGATTGTTCGCCGCCACCAACATCGACGACATCTTGCTCTTGGCACTCTTCTTCGCTCAGGGCGCCGGACGCCGGGGCGCGGCCGCGCGAGTCGTGGCCGGCCAGTACCTCGGATTCCTGGGCATTCTCGCCGTGGCCACGGCGGCGGCCTTCGGCGCCACCTTCCTGCCTGAGCCGGTCCTGCCCTATCTGGGCCTGCTCCCGCTCGCCCTGGGGCTCAAGGCGGCGTGGCAGGCGTGGAAGAACCACCGCGACGGAGGCGAGGACGACCCCACCGGCGAACATGACGGTGGGCCGAAGGCGCTGGAGGTCGCCGCCGTCACCTTCGCCAACGGCGGCGACAACCTCGGCGTGTACGTCCCGGTGTTCGCCACCGCCGGCGCCGGCTCGACGAGTGTCTACATCATCGTCTTTCTGGCGCTGGTCGCCGTGTGGTGTGCGGCGGGACGGTTCTTCGCCACCCGCCCGGTCATCGCTCAGGCGCTGAGCCGCTGGGGCCACATCCTGCTGCCGATCGTCCTGATCGGCGTCGGCGTGCTCATTCTCGTCGAGGGCGGCGCCTTCGGCCTGTCCTGATCCGCGGCCGGCGCCGGCTTCAGAAGTCCTGGCCTGGGATCATGTCACCACCTACGTGCATGCTTTTCATCCGTACGTGCAGGTGCCCCTCGGAAGGGAAGACAGGGGGCTGGGCGGGGAGTACGGAGCTCAGGACGTATCGGCATTTCTCGGCCACGCGGCAGGAAGCGTGGTTGTCCACGGCGTGAAACAGATCAAGGCGGGCCAGCGGCATCACGTGCTGCGAACCGAGCGCCCACCGCGATACGCGCTCAAGGGCGCGGGAAGCGATTCCTCGGCCCCGGGTCTCGGCCGATGTCCAGTAGCCCACCTCAGCGGAGGCGCCGGCGGGATCGACGCCTCCCTTGACCGCGATGTGGCCGACCGGCCGGTCGCGCTCCACTATGGCGAAGCTGAAGCGGACACCGTCGTCCCACCCACTTCTCTGATCGTCGATCCAGCGGCGGGCGTCTGCCTCGCTGACCAGAGAAGTGATCAGCCACCGGCGCATGAGGGGGTCGCGGTGAGCCGTCACGAGGGCCGCTGTGTCCTCGGCTCGCCACGGTCGAAGACACAATGCCGGCGCGGATGCGGTGGGTTCTACGTACATAACTGTTTTCATGGGCCCCCTGAGCCTAATGCCGGAGCCCAGGTCAAATGTCCGACCCACTGGCGCCGACTGCTGCAAAAGGGAAACCGCACCCTCTTCTTCGATATCGGAAGCAATAAGATCATCATAAATTTCGGACAGCTCTCCATGGCGCTCATTGAGCGTGTCGCATCGATTACTCATAGACGTTTCCGTCGCCACTCACTGCAGAAAGCCAGGATTCATGAGCGCCTGACCTGGGCTTATCCGATGCCGGCCCGCGAGCGCTGAAAGGGATCTTGACAGAGCTCCCCCGAGTGTTAGCATTACGCTGGATATCGGACAGACCGTAATGGGCGGAAAGGACGGTAAATGTCAGCGCTTCTTGAGATGGAACCCCGGGTGGCCGGGACCGACGTAATGGAGCCGGTCGTCGAGTTCGAGCAGCGGTGGGAGAGCCAGGTCGATCAGGACCGCTGCCCGGTGACGCGACCCGGAGTCTCGCTTATCTGCTGATTACCGAGATCGGCGCAGCGCGGACGTACCGGAATTCACTCAGATGGGGGGCTGACAGGAGATGGATGAGACGGGTTCCCCAGACTGGGTAGAACAGGTCGTCAGGCAATACGTCAGCGCCGACCACACGGTGACAAGCGGCCCTGTCTGGCTGGTTGTCAGGCCGGACGGGGCCGTTTTACCGGATCACGGATGGAAGTTACACGTATCTTCCCGCACCTCGAACTTTCCCGCGCTGGTGGAAAGACTGGTCCCATTCCTGGTGGCCGAAGGCTGCGTATTCAAGCTGGCTCGTTCGCAACAGGTGCTCCACGAGTTGAACGATGGCCAGTCAGCCGCGGAGAGCGTCGGTAAGGCATTTACCGTCTATCCGGACCAACAACTTGTCCGTGAAGTCGGCACCCGGCTCGCCCGGACGCTGCGCGGCCACCAAGGGCCGCGCGTACTCAGCGACCGGAGAGTGTCCCCGGATGCTCCGGTGTACTACCGGTACGGGTCGTTCGTCGCCCGACGGACCACCGACGCGCGCGGACAACAGATAACACGGCTGCAAGGGCCCGCCGGCGAGGAGTTCGACGAGCCCGCCGGGCTCAGCTACCGGCAACCCTCGTGGGTCGAGGATCCGTTCACCGGTGCTCGGACGGAGCCCGACCCCTCCCGCGGCGATGTCCTGCTCAGCGGACGCTACCGCGTCGTCGTCGGGATCAGGGAAGCCGCCCAGGGCAATGTCTACCGTGCGATCGACGAGCAGACCAACCGCCAGGTGGTCATCAAGCAGGCGCGCGCCTTCGTCGCCGAGCATGGCGATGGGAACGACGGCCGGATGCGGTTGCGCAACGAGCGTCGCATCCTGCAAGCTCTCGATGGAGTCGCCGGTGTGCCGCGGTTCCTCGACCACTTTCGGTACGGCGACGACGAGTTCCTGGTCACCACCGACTGTGGCCCTCGGACCTTGGCCGAAGACGTGCGGCAGAACGGTCCATACCCAACCGGGCCAGGCACAGGCGCGCGCAGCCTCGATCGGCTGGCGGGTGAGCTGGCCCGTATCCTCACCACGATCCACGAACGCGGCGTCATGATGCGGGATCTGTCCCCCGCCAACGTGGTGATCGGTGATGGCGCCAGCATCATCGACTTCGGTCTTGCCTCCTATGACGGAGTGCACCTGCCCGGGAGGACACCAGGCTATGCGCCCGCCCGGCAGGTACGCGGCGAGCCACCACGCGATGCCGACGACTTTCACACGCTCGGCATGACCTTGCTGTTCGCGGCAACCGGTCTGCACCCGGTGACCCTTGGCGACGATCCGGAGCTGCCGAGAACACGGGCGCTGCAAACGGTTTCGCGCTACCACGGTCAGGCGCCGTCGGAAACCATGTCCGCCATCACGAATCTGCTCGGCGACGAGGAGCGTGCGCGCACTGCGCTACGGCGGCTCGCGTCAGGGGACAACCGTCGGACAGCGCCCCTGCCATCGCCGTCGACGCCTGTGGTCACCGCGGAACTGGCCGCCGAGGTGATGGAGAACCTGGTGGGCGACCTGCTCGACCTGCTGGACAACGTACTGGAGGCTCCGGCCAACACGAAGGCCGCCAACGACGCGAGTGTCTACAGCGGAAGTGCGGGCATCGGCCTGGAGTTGCTGCACCATCGAGATCGGCCGGACGTGGAGCGGAAGGTGCGTGAGCTGGCGGCTTTCACCGAACGCGTCACGACAGCACCGTTGAGGCCACAACCCGGCCTGTTCACCGGCGTGACCGGGACGGACATGTTCCTCCAGGAAGCGGTCAACTGCGGCATCGGTCTGACGGACTGGCCGGGCCGGAGCCTGCCGCCACCGGAGTGGACATACGAGAACTTCGACCTGATCGACGGAAACGCAGGTGTCGGCCTGGGGCACCTGTATTTCTACCGCACCAACGGTGACCCGGCGGACCTTGAGATAGCGCGGCGCTGCGCGCGCATGGTGGCGGCGGAACAGCCGCTCAGTCCCAGCTCCACACCGGGCAAGGCCGATGTGACAGCCGGACGCGCACATGGCCTGGCCGGCGCCGCCGAGTTACTGCTCAGCCTCGCCGACGAAACCGGCGAGTCGTGGGCACTCGAAGCCGCCGCGGACCACGTGCGCCACCTTTCGAAACGCACCCGCACTCTCGTACGCGAAGCCAAGGACCCGGCGGCAGAGCCGATGACCATGTCCTGGTGTCGCGGCCTCTCCGGGATCGGGCAGACGCTGCTGCACGCGAGCAAGGTGCTGGACGACGCGTCCCTGGCCGACCTCGCGCGTCAGGGAGCCGACGTCTGCATCGCCCACATGCCACGACTGAGCACGCTCGGCCAGTGCTGCGGCGTGGCCGGTGTCGGTAACCATCTGCTGGACCTGGCCGTTCTGGAACAGTCCGAGCGTTACCTGGAGGCGGCTCACGACCTGGCGACTCATCTGCTGCTTCGAAGCGCCGGCCCGTCTACCCACCCCAGCTTCTTCGCGCCCGACGACCCTCCCGCCCGCTCACTTTCGTGGGCGCAAGGACTGACTGGCGTCCTGACATTCGTCCGCCGATTGGCGCGCGGCGGTCCCGGTTCTCTCGCGATCGTCATGTAATGACCGTGTCGGCATCACACCAACCGCGGCCCGGCCGGCGCTGCGCGTCATGTGTGCCGGACCTCCGCCTCTCGCCGACGGAGGTCCGGCGCATCCTGATCGCCTAGGGATTTCCCCAGCGTCTACCGCACGGCGGGGGAAGGCGCCGTGCTCTCGAGAGGCGGCTGCTCAGAGGGTGCCGAGGTGGGCGGCGGTGTGGCCGTCGGCGGCGCGGACGTGGCCGGCGGGCCGTGCAGGGGCGCGGCGGGCGCCGTGCCGCTCGGGGCGGTGCTCGCGGTGACCTGCGTGCTGATCGGGGACGGCGTGGGCGAGAGAGCCGGGGGTCGCGCGCCCGACGGTGCGGGCGTGACCGGGCGGGAGCGCGGCTGCCGCCAGGCCGGCTCGGTACGCCGCTCCTTGGGTCCGTGCCGTCTGCTGGGCTCGGCCTTCGCGCGGGTCTTGCCGTTCACCTGGTCGGCCACCGTCTCCCCGGCAAAAATCTGGTAGATCAGGACGCCGCCGAAGCTGATCGTGAACACCAGAGCACCCGCCGCGCCCAGGCGGAGCCACCTCAGCCGCCTGCGCGGCGGCTCCGGCGGCGCCCCTGTTTCGAAGCGCTTCCGCCAGCCGGTGGCGGTGTGCTGCTTGACCTTGTTGCCGGTGCGCCGCAGGTAGTGGGCGTAAATGTCGGTGCCGACCGTGGTGGCCACGCTCATCACCGCCGCGCCGATCACCGTACCCGCCACTCCCAGGTAGGAGGCCATGACCGCGGCGGTGAGCGCGGCCAGGGCGCCGCCGGCGATCTGTGCGACGCTCAGCCGCACCCGGCGCGGCTTCCCCCGCCCGTTTCGGGTGGTGCTCGTGCTCCTGCTGCCGGTCGGGGTCTTTCGCCTGGCGGTCATGCCTCCGCTGGCCAGCCTTCCTCGTGATCGGCGCGAGCGCGCCTGGCGTGGTCGGTGCTCGCGCCCGGGTCGATGACCCAGCGGGTACGGGGATCGAGGCCGGCTCACAACTCGGACCACAAGGGCGAAAGGTGGCACGCCAACCATGGCCATGACGGCCGAGCGGCGGCTCCCGGGCGCTGCTGGGACCAGCCACGATGGCATGCCCGGGCAAGGCCGCCGGCCGTGGCGCGCGGCGGCCTGCCCTCCTCCTGATCAGGACGTTGCCATCTTTGGGACATCCGTCGCTCACCGGCACCCTGGGCACGACACCGCCCAACCATCCGATTGCGGTCGCCGGCGTTGAGGCTTTCCCCGCTGTGGGGGGCCGTCCCAGGCGCCCTGGGACGGTGTGACGTCAATGCTTCGCGGAAGCCGGGGCGTTGGTTGCGGGCGCCGGACGGGAGTCAGGGGATGAGCAGGGTCTTGCCGAGGGCCGTCCGCGCCTCGATGGCGGCATGGGCCTCGGCGGCGCGAGCCAGGGGGTACGTCTGGCCGATGACCGGGCTGAGGCGCCCCGCCGCGGCCTCCGCCAGGGCGTCGGCGGCGAGCGCGCGCATGGCCGACGGCGAGGCGAACAACCGGCGGCCGGTGATCAGATCGACGCCGCGCCGGAGGAACTCGGCGGAGGACACGTCGGTGACCGATCCCCCGGCGGCGCCGAACATCAGGAAGCGGCCACCGGGCGAGACCAGCCCGAAGGACGTGCGGCCGATCTCGCCGCCCACCCCGTCGTAGGCGACCTGGACGCCCGCACCGCCGGTCGCACTGCGCGCCCGGTCGTCCCAGCCCGGCTCGGTGTAGTCGAGGGTGACGTGGGCGCCGAGCTTGGCGGCCAGGTCGAGCTTGCGCCGGGAGCTCGCGGTCGCGATCACCTGGGCTCCGGCGCCGAGGGCGAGTTGCACGAGCAGGGTGCCCAGGCCGCCGGCGGCCGACTCCACCAGCACCCACTCGCCGGGCCGCGGTTCCGCCGAGCGGTGGAGGCCCAGCGCGGTACGGCCGTCCGCCAGGAGCGCCACCGCGTCGTTCAGGCCGAGCCCGTCCGGCACGGGGATCAGGCCGGCGGCCTCGGCCACCGCCTTCTCGGCATAGCCGCCGGAGCCGCCCAGTGACGTCACCACGCGCCGACCGGCGAGCGCGGGATCGGCCTCCGGGCCGACCGCGATCACGGTGCCGCCCACGCCGTTGCCGGGGATGATCGGCGGTACGGGCAGTGGCACCGGCGCGCTGCCGGACCTGATCTGCGTCTCCACGAACGGGATGCCGATCGCGGCCACCTGGACCACCACCTGGCCCGGCCCGGGCTCCGGGTCGGGCGCCTCGCCGGGCACCAGAACCTCCGGACCGCCGAACTCCCTCAACCACACAGCTCTCATGATTCCTCCTGCAGCTTTTATCGGAGCGTATCGCTCCGACAAAAGCATCGGAGCGATCCGCTCCGAATGCAAGCCGCTCTCAGAGAAGGAGGGGACGCTACTCGTCGGCGGGAAGGGAGAGCGTGGACACGAGGACGTAGTCGACCCGGACGTGCCGATAGGTCACGTCCTTGTCCACGCGGTCCGGCAGGTTGGTCCGGTCGCTGCCGGAGCTCGACTCGCGCTCGGGGCTGCCGGTGAAGTCGACGCGCGTTCGTGGCACCTCGCCGAAACGGAGCTCGTCCGCCTTCACCGTGGCCGTGAGCTCGATGTCCGCCGATTCAGGCGGCACCGGCTTGCCGCTGCCGGCATTCATGAGCCACCGTCCGGTCGCCGCCGGAGGATACGAGATCGCCGGGGCCGCTCCTCAGGTTCGGGCTCCTCCTCGGTGCGACGGCGGACGGGCCTGCCCTCGCGTACGGGACGCTTGGCGGGCCTTCTCGCCACCCGCTCCCGGTCGTCGGCGGGCTCGCGCTCATGACCACCGGCGACTTCCCTCGCCGTGTCACCCACGGATCCGGCCGTCTTTCCGACCTCCTGACCGACGTCCTCCACGGCCGCACCGGTCTCCCGGCCGACCTCCTCCACAGCCCCGCCGGTCCCCCGGCCGACCTCCTCCACAGCCCCGCCGGTCCCCCGGCCGACCTCCTCCACAGCCTCCCCGGCTCCATGGCCGACGTCTTCGACGGCCTGCCCGGCGCCACGGCCGAGGTCCCGCACCGCGCCCCCGGCGCCCACGCCCACCTGTTCCACGGCTTCACCGGCCCCGCGGCCGAGGTCGCCGACGGCCCGGCCGGCGCCGCCGCCGACGTCGCGAACGGCCGACCCCAGGCCGCGCGTCAGATGCTCGAGGATCTGTGGGTTGTCGTCGATGGTCTGCAGCACCCTTTCGAGGATCAGGGCGACGTTGTGCAGCCGTACCTTGAGCAGTGCCTGCGCCTCGACGCCCTTGATGTCCAGCTCCACCCGCCCGAGCGCCACGTCGGCGCCGACATTGAGCCGGAGCAGGTCGAGGACCTCGGCGCTCAGCGACACCCGCGCCCGGAGGTCGTTCACCTCGAGATGGATCTCCTCGACCTTGACGACGGGAACGTCGAGGAGGACGTCCGGCTCGTCGCTCGGCTCGCTCGGCGCCACCTGGTCGTGCCGCTCCCGCTCACGCCTGCCGGCCCCGCGGTCGAGGTCCTTCCGTTCGCGCCGGCTCCAGAATTGGTATCGGCGCGGTTGCTTACCTGCACGGTCGTCACCCATGAGACCGCCTTCGGTTTCCGGGTCTGAATCCCTCCCTGCAGGATATCGAAATCGCCCGAAACGCTACAAAAGGCGCGCAAAAGAACATAATCCCACCCAGGAGGCGAGAGCCCATGGTCGACGTGTTCGCGAAATGCCGGCTGCCTGAGGCGTACCAGTTCGTCAAGGACCTCGGCGTCTATCCCTATTACCGGGCCGTCCAAGAGCGGCCGGGCGAGGGCGAGGTCGTGATCGACGGGCGGGTGCTCGTACAGGCGGGCTCCAACGACTACCTCGGCCTGTCGGGTGACGAACGCGTGAAGGCGGCGGCGGTCGAGGCGACGCGGCGGCTGGGCACCGGGACCGGCGGCTCACGCCTCAGCAACGGCTCGCTCACCCTGCACGAGGAGCTCGAAGGACGGCTGGCTGCCTTCCTGGGCCGGGAGGCGGTCATGGTGACCAGCGCGGGCTACCTGGCCAATCTGGCCCTCGCCGCGCTGATCGGGCCCGGTGACACGGTGATCGGCGACCGGCTCGTCCACGCCTGCCTGATCGACGCCGTACGCGTGGGCGGAGCGCGGTTACGCCGCTACCGGCACAACGACATGGACCACCTCGAACGGCTCCTCGACGCCGGCGATCCCGATGCGGGGCGGCTGATCGTCACCGAGGGCATGTTCTCCACCTCCGGCAGCGTGTGCGCGCTGCCGGGCATCGCCAAGCTCGCCCGCGCGTACGGCGCCCGCGTCGTCATGGACAGCGCCCACGACGTCGGCCTGCTCGGCGCGAACGGGCGGGGCGCGGCCGAGGAGCAGGGGCTGGAGGGCGCGGTCGATCTGCAGACCATCACCTTCTCCAAGGCACTGGGCACCCTCGGGGGCGCGGTGGCCGGCCGCGCGGAGATCATCGCCTACCTGCGGCACTACGCGCGGTCCATGGTGTTCACCGCCGCGCTGCCCCCGGCGTGCGCCGCGGCCGCGCTGGCCGCCCTGGAGATCATCGCCGCGGAGCCGGAGCGCCGCCACCGCCTGCGGGCGACGGCCGAGCGGTTGAGCGGGGAGCTGGCCGCGATGGGGTACGCGGTCGTTCCCTCCCATCGGCCGGTCATCGCGGTGCCGGTCGGCGACGACCTGCTCTGCTTCCGGCTGTGGCGGGAGCTGTTCGACGAGGGCGTCTTCACCACCGCCATGATCTCGCCCGGAGTCCCGCCCGGCCAGGCGCTCATCCGGGTCAGCATCACCGCCACCCACACCGATGCCCAGGTGGAACGCATCGTGTCGGCGTTCGCCGCCGCCGGGGAGCGCCTGCGGCTCTTCTCCGATGCGCAGGGACGGCCAATTGAAACAAGTTACAGTCAGCCCTTAGGCTGGAGGGCATGATCCTGGACCGCTTCCAGATCACCGGCGCCGCCGCGATCGTCACCGGCGCCGGCCGGGGCATCGGCGCCGCCACCGCCGTCGCGCTCGCCCAGGCAGGGGCGGACGTGGCACTCTGCGCCCGCACGGAAGAGCAACTCCGCGCGGTTGCCGACCAGGTGGAGAAGGCAGGCAGGCGAGCCCTGGTCGTCCCCGGCGACCTGGCCGTGCCGGGCGCCGCCGAGGCGCTCGCGGAGCGGGCCGCGGACGCCTTCGGGCGGCTGGACATCGTCGTGAACAACGTGGGCGGCGCGCTGCCCCGCGCGTTCCTCGACACGAAGCGCAAGCATCTCGAGAACGCGTTTCAGTTCAACGTCGGCGTCGCGCACGAGCTGACCAGGGCCGCCGTCCCCCATCTCCTCCAGGGCGGCGGCGCGGTCGTGAACATCTCCTCCGCCGTGGGCCGCGTGGCGGGGCGCGGCTACCTGGCCTACGGAACCGCCAAGGCGGCACTCGCGCACTACACCCGGCTGGCCGCCCTCGACCTCGCCCCCGCCGTGCGGGTCAACGCGGTGGCCGTCGGCGCGGTCGCCACCTCCGCGCTCGACATCGTCATGAACGACGAGGCCATGCGTACCCAGATGGAGCAGGCCACGCCGCTGCGGCGGATAGGCGAGCCGGAGGACGTGGCGGCCGCGGTGCTCTACCTGGTCTCCCCGGCCGCGCGCTACCTGACCGGCAAGGTGCTGGAGGTGGACGGCGGCATCGACCAGCCCAACCTCGACCTGGGGCTGCCCGACCTCTCATGACCTGACGGCTCATACGGCGACGGGAAGGTCCGTACGCCGGTGCAGGGACTCTGCGGCGTTGATGAGCATCTTCGTCGCGTGGGCGAGCATGGGGTTGGGGTCGGTGGCGCGGCACACGGTGAAGACCCGGCGAACCTGCGAGGGGTCGCTGAGCCGGAACACGCACACGTCGCGCGACTCGATCATCGCCAGCTCCGGCACGATCGCCACCCCCAGCCCCTTGCGTACGAGCTCGAAGGGCAGGTTGTAGTCGTTGGTGCGGAACAGCACGTCGGGATCGAAGCCGCTGGCCGCGCAGATGTGCGACAGGTTGAGCGAGGCGTCCATGCCCTCGGTGTAGGAGATCCACCGTTCGGCGGACAGTTCGCCGAACTGGATGCGCTTGCGGCCGGCCAGCCGATGGCCGGTCGGCACCAGCACGTAGAGCGGCTCCTCCATGATCAACGTCATGTTCAGGTCCTTCGGCCGGCTGTGCGGCACCATGCCGTACTCGAAGACCACGGCCAGGTCGAGCCGGCCCTCGTTCACCGCGGGAATGGTCCTGTGCGGATCGCCCTCCTCGTAGCGGATGTCCACGTTGGGGCGGTCGCGAAGAAACTCGGCGAGCACGGCGGGCACCAGCCGGAATCCGGCGGACCAGAAGCTGCCGAGCCGCAGTCTGCCCCGGTGGGCGGTGGCGAAGGACCGCATCTCCTCCTCCGCCGCCTCGAGGTCGGCCAGCAGCCTCGTGGCCTTGCGGGCCAGCTCGGCCCCCGCCGCGGTGGGCCGGATGCTGCGCGGCAGGCGCTCGAACAGCTGGACGCCCAGGGTCCGCTCCAGCGAGGAGACCTGCTGCGAGATGGCCGACGGGGTGAAGCCGAGACGCTTGGCGGCAGTCCTCAGCGAGCCGGTGGCGACCACTTCACGGATGGCCTGCAACTGCGCCGGGGTAAGCATCGATCCAACTTAACAGTACGGCGATGAGCATCACCAGATCGCGAGCCAAAATGCGGCCACGCGATCGCCTGTCTGGCTCGGCTGGCTGGTGAGATCGAGGAAGAGGATAAGGACGACTGAACAGGATGTGCACCAATGCGCATGCTCGCTCACCTTGTCGTATCTAAACGGACCCCCAATATTGGTGTTTACGGAACGTAGTAGTACTGAGCCAGAGAGGGGGTGTCCTGCGCGATGCGGTCCACCCAAGCAGCCGCCGCAATCGGCCTGGCGGGACTCCTGTCCCTGACCGCTTGTTCGGGAGGCGGCGCTGCTTCCCAGGCGGCCGCCCCGGCGCAGCAGAAGAGTCAGGAGTTGCACGACCTTCTGCCCGACAAGATCAAGAAGAGTGGCACGCTCAACGTCGCGGCGGGTCACAACTACCCGCCGCTGGTCTTCCTCGACACCGACAACAAGTCGGTCATCGGCCTGGAACCCGAGCTGATGAAGGCCGTCGGCCAGGTGCTCGGCGTCGAGGTGACGTTCAGCCAGGCCAGCTTCGACAGCCTCATCGCCGGCGTGCAGGCACGCCGCTACGACCTGGCCATCCAGGCGATGCTCGACAAGCCAGAACGCCGCGAGAAGGTCACCTTCGTCGACTACTTCAAGACCAGCAGCTCGCTCCTGGCCACGGAGAAGGACGCACAGGCGATCAAGTCGCTCGACGATCTCTGCGGGAAGACGGCCGCCGTCGAGCAGGGCACCGCCCAGGCCGACGACGCCGAGCAGCAGAGCAAGAAGTGCACGGCGGCGGGCAAACCGGCGGTCAAGGCGCTGGTGTTCCCCGACACGGTCGGCTGTCTGCAGGCCGTCTCCACCGGCCGGGCCAACGTCTTCATCGGCGGCACGCCCACCATCACGTACCAGGCCGAGCAGTCCGGCGGCCGGATGAAGCAGGTGGGCGAGCCCTACCGCTTCCTGCCGTACGGGATCCTCGTCAACAAGGAGGACCAGAACCTCTCCAAGGCCGTGCAGCAGGCGCTGCAGAAGCTGATGGAGAACGGCTCCTACGCCAAGATCCTCGACAAGTGGAAGATGTCGTCGGGCGCCCTCGACAAAGCGGTGATCAACGGCGGCGAGTCGTGACCACGACCCGGCAGACCGCGCCCCCGGCCGCGCAGGAGCGGATCCAGGCCGTGCCGCTCCGCCATCCGGGGCGTTGGGTGGGCGCGGCCGTCCTGGGCTTCCTGGCGATCTTCCTGCTGCAGGGGTGGGTGGCCAACCCGCGCATGCAGTGGGAGGTGGTCGGCGAGTACCTCTTCTCCCCCGCGGTCCTGAGCGGTCTCGGCACCACGCTGCTGCTCACGCTGCTCGCCATGGTGGTCGGCATCGCGGGCGGCGCGGTCCTGGCCGTGCTGCGCATGTCGCCCAACCCCTTGCTGTCGGCGCTGAGCGCGTTCTACATCTGGATCTTCCGCGGCACACCGCTGCTGGTGCAGCTGCTGTTCTGGTACTTCCTGTCCGCGGTGGTGCCGAAGATCGGACTCGGCGTGCCCTGGGGGCCGACGTTCTTCGAGTTCGACACCAACCAGATCATCACGCAGCTCGCCGCGGCGGTGCTGGGCCTCGGCCTGCACGAGGCGGCCTACATGGCCGAGATCGTGCGTGCCGGCATCAGCTCCGTCGACCCCGGCCAGACGGAGGCGTCGCAGGCCCTGGGCCTGACCCGCTTCCAGACCCTGCGCAAGATCATTCTTCCGCAGGCCATGCGCGTCATCATCCCGCCGACGGGCAATCAGGCCGTCTCCATGCTCAAGACCACCTCCCTGGTCTTCGCCATCGCCGTACCAGAGCTCCTGACCTCCATCCAGGGCATCTACTCCAGGAACTTCCAGCAGGTCCCCCTGCTCACGGTGGCGTGCTTCTGGTACCTCGTGGCCACGACCGTCCTGAACGCCGGGCAGCACTACATCGAACGCAGGTTCAGCCGATGAACACCCTCATCCGCGCGGAAGGCGTGCACAAGCGTTACGGGACGCTCGACGTGCTCAAAGGCATCGACCTGGAGGTCGCGGAGGGAGAGGTCCTGGCCGTGATCGGCCCGTCCGGGTCGGGCAAGTCCACCTTCCTGCGCTGCATCAACCACCTCGAACGCATCGACGCCGGCCGCCTCTACTTCCGCGACCGCCTGATCGGCTACGAAGAGCGCGACGGGAAGGTCTACGAACTGCCCGACAAGGCGATCGCCGCCCAGCGGGTGGACATCGGGATGGTCTTCCAGCGCTTCAACCTCTTCCCGCACATGACCGCGCTCGAGAACATCATGATGGCGCCGATCATGGTCAAGGGGGAGCAGAAGGACGAGGTGCGCGAGCGCGCCCACGCCCTGCTGGCCAGGGTGGGGCTGGCCGACAAGGCGCACAGCCGCCCCGACCAGCTCTCCGGTGGCCAGCAGCAGCGCGTCGCCATCGCCCGCGCCCTGGCGATGCGGCCCGATCTCATGCTGTTCGACGAGCCGACCTCGGCCCTCGACCCCGAGCTCGTGGGCGAGGTCCTGGACGTCATGCGCGACCTGGTGCGCGCTGAGGGCATGACCATGATCATCGTCACTCACGAGATGGGATTCGCCCGCGAGGTGTGCGACACCATCGTCTTCATGGACGACGGGATCGTCGTGGAATCCGGGCCACCCGGCGCCGTGCTCGGCGAGCCCCGGCACGAGCGCACCCGGGCATTCCTCAGCAAGGTTCTCTGACCCCACCAAGGCCCCAGCAAGGCTCTCCGGCCCCCGAAGGAAAGATATCCACGTGTCCCGCGTCATCGTTCTCGGCGCCGGAGTGCTCGGCGCCTCCGTCGCCTACCATCTGGCCGTCGCAGGGGTTCAGGTCGTCGTCATCGAAGCCGGCGGCCCCGCCGCGGGAACCTCCAGCGCGACGTTCTCCATGGACGTCACCCATCTGAAGACCCCGCGCACCTACTACGAGCTGAACCGCGCCGGCGCCGCCCTGCACGCCACGCTGGCAGAGGAGCTCGGAGGCACGTCGTGGCGGCACCCCATGCCCGCCATCCAGTGGGGTGACAGCGAGGAGAGCCAGCGGGGGCTCAGGGAGCGGGCCGTCCGCCTCAGGTCCTGGGGGCATCCCTGCCGCATCGCCGACCCGTCCGAGCTGCGCGAACTCGCCCCCGCCGTCGACCCCGCGGCGTGCACGGCGAGCGAGCTCGTGGTCCACGACCAGAGCGCGTGGTACGACGCCCCGCTCTTCGTTCAGCGCCTGCTCGACCGCGCCGCCACGCTCGGCGCCGACATCCGGTACGGCCTGCGGGCGAACGCGCTGATCCGCCGCGGCGACACCGTCACCGGCGTCGAGACCGGCACGCGGCGCTGGGAAGCCGACTGGGTGGTCAACTGCACCGGCCCGGACGCCGACCGCGTCGCGGCGCTCGCCGGCACCGACCTCCCCATGAACCGGATCCCCGGGCTGGTGGGCGAGAGCACCCCCGTCCCCGAGCTCCGGCTCGACGCCATCCTGGCCACGCCCGAGGTGGACCTGCGCCCCGCCCCCGGAGACCGGATCTGCTCCATCTCCTGGCCCGTCGACGCGCTGCTGCCCGCTCAGAGCGACGACGCCCTGGCCGAACGGTTGCACGCCGGTGGCCAGCGCGTCCTTCCCGCGCTGCGCACCGCCCGGCTGGCCGGCGTCCGCCTCGGCGTCCGGCCCGTGCCGGCGGACGGACTGCCGCTGGCGGGCACGCACCCCGGCGCACCCGGCCTCTACCACCTCGTCACCCACAGCGGCGTCAACCTCGCGCCCGAGCTCGGCCGCCTCGCGGCTCAGGAGATCGTCAACGGTGAGGGTCCCGATCTCGCCGAATACCGCGTCACTCGCGGCGCCACGACATCCGTGCAGGACGAGAGCCTGACCCTCATGACCACCCGCTGACCTCCGCCCGGCCCTCCGTGGAGCACCCGGCCACCAGCGACGACGTTCACCTGGCCACGGGAGGCGGAGCCCGTGGCCGACGGGCCGGGCTATGGTGGCCAGGTGGATGAGGTCAGCGTCTCCCGAAGGAGATGACGAACGGGCATTCGGGCCCGTGCCGGTCGTTGCGCGCCTCGTAGGAGTCCAGGTATTCGCCGTTGCGGCGCACATGGATGAGGTTGCCGTCGAGCGTGCACCGGTTGCCGGACGCGAGGAGGTCGGCGAGGGGGTCGCTGTGCTCGACCGGATAGAGGGATTCGACGCTCTCGTAGTCGATGTTCACCTCGTCCGCCGACCGGGTCACGGTCTCTCCGGTGAAGCCGTACATCCGCAGTTCGGAGACGCACAGCAGCGGTTTGGCGCTTTTCCGCTCGATCTCGTCGGCGTACGCCGGCAGCTCGGCGCGGATGACGTCGCGCAGGCGTGCGGCGTACTGCCGGGTGGAGGCGCAGGTGTAGGAGCACGGCATGTACGCGATGAGCCCGTGCACGCGGTGCCGGATGAACGGGTTGCACAGCAGCGACGGGTCGCCGCGGGTGTTGCGGAGCGCCGCGTAGTAGGTGTTGTCGTCGTTCCAGTTGTTGCGGGCCCGGAAGAAGTCCTGGCAGCAGCGGGGATAGCCGAGGGCGTCGCCGAACTTGTCGTGGTCGGCCCGGTGCTTGTTGACGAGTTTGCCGTTCACGATCAGCGGATACCAGCCCGCCGCCACCACGCGGTCGAGCGCTGCGCTGTCGCGGGCGATGAAGACGTGTGCCTCGGTGCCCTCGGTCAGCGCGGGGGCGAAGGCGGCGCGGGTGGTGGTGAGCTGACCCGGCGGAACCTGCGCGAGCTGCGCGGAGAACCGGTCGAAGCAGGCGTCCACGTGATACCGCAGTCCGAGCTCGCCGACCAGGGCGAGGAACGGGTGCCAGCCGTCCTCGGGGATCCACGCGTCCATCGCGGGTTTCAGGCCATGAGCCACGGCGATGAGGGTCGGGAGCTGGGCCCCCGCGAGCGTCGCCGCGACGAAGTTCCAGTAAGGGCTGCCGCGCAGTTCGGCTTCCACCGGCTCTGACACCGGCAGCAGCACCGAACGGGGGTGGGCGGGAGGTGCGGACGGCAGCATGAGGATCGGCGCTGCTGACGGCCGTATGTCCTGGTCGGCGGCGGGCGGTTCCGCCTTGGCCATGAGCTGCTCGGTCTGGGTGAGGATGTGCAGGGCCTCGTCACGCCGCCCCAGATGCCGCAGTGCGAAGGCGTAGCACTGCCAGAAGTACGGGCTGCGCGGATCCAGCCCGACGCAGGAGGCGTAGTGCTCGGCCGCCGCGCGATAGTCGCCTCGCACGTACGCCACATGCGCGGCCGCCAGGTCCGCGGTCAGTGACGTGCCGGGCGTGACGGACGGCAGTTCGACGTCCTCCGGGAGCGCCCGGGCCGCCTCCAGCAGCGAGTCTCCCGGATACCAGCGCCGGACGACGCCGTTGGGGACCCACTGTTCGGGCAGGCCCAATGTGCGCAGGACGCCGGCCGCCGCGGGATCCGGCAGAACCGGCGCCGGCTCGTCCAGCATGGGCGAGGGCGGGTTGCGTTCGTCCCAGCGCGCCCGGTGCGCCGCGAGGTCGGCGTCGATGCGGCGGCGGTCGCCGGGCGGGGGCAGCGGCAGCCCGTCGGCGCACTCTTCGGCCCACGCGGCGATCTCCGCGACGAACGCCGTACCGAGCGGCGACAGGATGGCGTGCTCGCGCAGCCCGTCCAGTCCCACGCGGATCTGGCGGCCGATCCGGTAGGCGCGAGCCACGACCTCCTCGGGCGGCATCCCTCCCGCGTCCGGGAGGTCGAGCAGGCCGCGGTGGAAGTGCGCGGCCATGGTGAAGCTGTACACCGCGTGCAACAGGCCGGTGAGCGGCCGGGGGTCGTCCCGCCAGGGCGAATAATGCAGGGGCTCGCCGGCGTCGTCGACGATCAGAGGGACGATCGTCATGATCGCGTTGAGCTTCTGGTGCCCGTACTCATGCACGAGCGCCTCGACGATCGACAGTGGCCTGCCCAGGGAGAGCGCGACGAGGCCGGGCGCTTCGCGGAAGCTGCCGCTGAGATGCCGCCGTTCGTCCGGGGAGTGGACCGGGACGATCACGTTGACTCCGCCGGACAGCTCTTCCGCCAGCGGCTCGGACACCCGGGCGATCAGGTGCAGCTGCTCCTCCAGGGTCGCGCGCCAGCGCTCCGCGGCGGCCGGGTCCAGGTCGGCGAAGGAGAAGTCGGCGCGGCCGCCGAGCCGCAGGTCGTGGTCGAGCCAGTTGAGCTCGATGCCGCCGGACAGCCTGGGGACCCGGAACGACGGCGGGTCGCCGGCGAACGTCGCGTCCTTGACCGCGAGCCGGGCACGGCGGCGAGGCTCTCCCATGGTCAGCGTCAGGCCAGCGCCGGGCAGGCTGACCCGGCCGTGGGCGTCGGCGCGGACGGTCGCGTCCAGCTGCCCCGTTCCCGCCAGGTACAGCGCCGCGCAGGCCGGGCGCGCGAATTCCCGGAGGTGGGGAACGAGATGGACGTCGGGGAAGCGTTCGTGGGCACGCCGGCGGACCAGGTCCCAGGCCACCTCGACCCAGAAGGCTGTGCTGGGATGGCCCAGCACGCGCCGCTGGACAGGTGCGGCCGCCTCGGTCAACGCTTCGAGGCAGCCGGGGAACCCCGACGCGGCCAGCACCGGCTCCGGCAGCAGGGAGGCCAGGCGCCGCACTCCGACGAGCGTGTTCAGGTAGCGCGACGCGAAGACGGCCCGGGTGGTGTCGGTCCACCCGCCGGGCCTGGCGAACGCCGCGATGGTCGATTGATCGAGCCGGGGAGTCACTGGATGTGCCCTTCGTCGCGCCTGGCCAGGCTCTTCAGGTCGGTGCGGACGGTTCCGACAATGGTGCGGATCAGCTTCATCAGGTCCGCGCAGTACACCGACGGGTTGGCGAACCCGTTCTCGTGCGAGTAACGCTGGGGGAAGTAGCCGCCGCCGCAGATGCGTACCAGATCGCAGGCCCGGCAGGTGTCACTGAGGGTCGCCCACGCGTTCTGCCGCGCCTGGACCTTGGGGGAGGTCAGCGCGTCGTCGAAGCTGTGGTCGAACAGGTTCATGCCGAGCTGGCAGGCGCCCGGATGGGTCACCTTGAGCGTGTCCACGGCCTGGATCTCGCCGTTGGTCTCCACGACCACGAAGTCGACCGGCTGCAGGCCCCACTCCTCCGAGCTCTGCGTCGCGCCGAGGAAGAGCGCGATGATGTCGCGGAAACGCCTGATCCTGATCGGCTGGGGCTTCTCGGCGTACCAGACGTCGAAGATCGGCAGGAGCCAGTCGGCGTACGGCGTGGCCTCGGGGGAATCCTTGCCCGGCGGCCTGCGGTCGTGGTGGCCGAGCGGCAGGAGGAAGTCGACCGACGACGGGCCGAGCGAACGGAAATACGAGTAGGTTTCCAGCGGATCCGCGGCCAGGTCGACGACCGCGAGGATGCCGCCCCACAGCCGGGGCGCCGTCTGTAACAGGGCGATCGCCCTCTCCACGGCCTCGAACGAGGAACGGCCCGCGTGGTCGAGCCGGTGCAGATCCTGGACCGAACGGGGGCCGTCCATGCTGAGCCCGAAGGAGAGCTCCCACTCCTGGCAGAAGGCCAGGACCTGCTCGGTGTACAGGACGCCGTTCGTCTGCCCGTTCCAGCGGATCCGGACGTCAGGCGCGTGCCGGACGACCGTCTCGAACAGCGTCCGCAGATAGTCCACGCCGAGCAGCAGCGGCTCGCCGCCGTGCAGGATGATGTCGGCCTGCGGCAGGCCGTGGGCCAGGGCGTGCTCGTTGATCCGCTGTCCCAGCCGGGCCGCGGTCTCCACCGACATCCGGTGTGGCTGCCCCCGCCAGGACTGATCGGCGTGGTGGTAGACGTAGCAGTAGTCGCAGTCGAGGTTGCACCGCGACGCCACCTTGCAGATGAATGACTTGAACGGCTCGGCCTCAGACACGTCCGGACCACGAACTGAACGAGCTGAATGAGCTGAACGAGTCGAAGGAACTGAACGAGCTGAAGGAGTCGAACGAGCTGAACGCGCTGTGCTGGCTGTGCTGGCTGTGGGCGCTGAAGGCGCTGAACGAACCGAACGCGCTGTGGCGGCTGTGCGAGCTGAACGCGCTGTGCCGGCTGTGCGAGCTGAAGATCTGCCCGAGCGTGCCGCCGGCCATCTCCTGCGGGTAGAGCTCCGTCAGGATCTGCCCCAGCACCGTTCCTTCCAGTTCCTCGACGGAGCTCAGGTCGTACTCGCCGAGCTCCAAATCGATGCCCTCGAGAGAGATCTCCTCGCCATCCGATGACTCGGCCATCCGAAACCTCCAGAGCTGGACATCCCTTTGGGGGACTTCGCCCGATACGAGGCAGCAGGGTCTGCAGACATAGCACAGCAACTCCGCGTGATTAGTCAAGCCTAAGGAGTAGCGGCCGCCGTCAGAGGGCGAGCGCGCGGACCGCGTCCTCGTCCACGCCGATCCCCAGGCCGGGGCCGGTGGGCACGTGGGCGACGCCGTCGGCGACGGTGATGACCGGATCCGTGGCGTAGGGGCTGGTGATGAACTGCCGGCCGTTGAGGTCGACCGGCGTGTCCACGCCGAACGCGGCGAACAGGTGGAGGGAGGCGGCCAGCCCGATGTCGGACTCCGTGAGGCCCGAGCCCATGATCGCCAGGCCGGCGTCCTCGGCGAGCTGGCACTGGCGCAGCGCCAGGGTCAGCCCGCCGCAGCGCTGCACCTTGGCGACGGCGACGTCGATGGCGTCGAGCCGGACGAACGTCGCCAGGTCGCTCGGGTGGCGCAGGCTCTCGTCCACGGCCACCGGGATGGGGCTGGCGTCACGCAGGCGGCGCAGGCCGGCGATGTCGTTGGACGGCAGCGGCTGCTCGAAGACGGCGACGTTCAGATCGGCCAGGCGCCTGGCCACCCGGAGCGCGACGGCGGCCGTGTAGCCCTGGTTGGCATCCACCCAGAGCACGGCGTCGGGGGCGGCGGCGCGCACGGCCTCCACGATGGCCACGTCCTCGTCCTCGTCGTGCAGGCCGACCTTGACCTTGACGTGGCGGTAGCCGTGCGCGCGGCCCTCGGCCACGGAGCCGGCGGCCGCGTCCGCCGACTCCGTGGCCACGATCCAGGCCATCTCGATGGTGTCGCGCCTGCGCCGGCCCCACAGCTCGCCGAGTGACACACCCAGGCTGCGGGCGTAGGCGTCGTGGCAGGCCACGTCGACCGCCGCGCGTGCCAGCGGCATGCCGATCGAGAAGCCCTTGCTGATGGTGCGGTCGAAGGCGCGGCAGAGCCCGTCCAGGTCCCACAGCGGACGGCCGACCGCCGCCGGTGCCAGGTAGCCCTCGATGGTGGAGACGATGGACTCGATGGTCTCGTACGTCCAGGAGGGGATCGGGGTGGCCTCGCCCCACCCGGCGGCGCCGTCGTCGGCCGTGACCTTCACCAGGACTCTGACGGCCGGACGGCCGCCTTGGACGACGGAGCCGCCCGCGACGGCGAAGTCGCGCAGCGAGGGCAGGGCCACGGTGAAGGTTTCGACGCGTGCTATCCGGTTCACGTTTTTCAGTACCATTCGGATTTGTCGACCAGATTGATCAGTTCGCGCCCGGCCACGAAGCGCCGGGCGTTCTCCAGCAGTACGGCGAAGCGCCGCTCGTCGGCGTGTGGCCCCACGCCCGCCACGTGCGGGGTGATGATCACGTCGGGACGCCGCCAGAGCGGGTGATCGGCGGGCAGCGGTTCGGTCTCGAAGACGTCCAGGGCCGCGCCGGCCAGGTGTCCCGCGGACAGGGCGGCGACCAGGTCGTCGAGCCGCAGGATGGGCCCGCGGCCGATGTTGACGACGTACGCCCCGGGCTTGGCCAGCGCCATCCTCCGCGCGTCCATCAGGCCCTCGGTGGCGGGGGTGTGCGGAACGGTCAGGATGACCAGGTCCGCCTCGGGAAGCAGGCGGTCGAGGCCGTCGGCGGGCAGCACCTCGGCGAAGCCCGGCACGGGGCCGCCGCGCCGGGCGTCCACGCCCACCACCCTGGTGCCGAACGCCGCCAGCAGCCTGCCGACCTCGGCCCCGACCGCGCCCACTCCCACCACCAGGGCGGTGGCCTCGCCCATGGAGAGCACGGCGCGGTCGTCCCAGTCGGGCGCCCAGCGCGCGCCCGCCTGTTCGCGGGCGTACCGGGGCAGGCCTCTGGCCAGCGCGAGCACGAGAGCCAGCGCGTGCGCGGCCACGTGGTCGGTGTAGGTGTCACGCATGTTGGTGACCTGCACGGGGTGCGCGACCAGGGCCGGATGGTAGAACCCCGGAGGCGGCCCGGCCTGCGCGGCCTGCAGCCAGCGCAGCCGTCCGGCGTGCGCCAGCAGGTCCGCGGGCAGGGTGCCGTAGGCGGCGTCGGCCTCCGCCAGCGCCTGCTCCACCTCCTCCCGCGTCTCCGGCCGGCGCACGACGAGCTCCGGCACCGCCTCCTCCAGCCGGGCCCGCCAGTCGGCAGTGGCCGGATCGTGCGGCGGCAGCAGCACCAGGGTGGTCGGGCTCATGCCCTCAGCGCCAGGCCGGACTCGGTGATCTCGTACAGCAGGGGCTCTCCCGCGACGTAGCGGGCGAGTTCCTCGGCCATCGCCTCCCCGTGGCGGCGCCGCTCGTGGCCCAGGCTGCCCGCCACGTGCGGGGTGACGACGATGTTGGGCATCGTGAACAGCGGCGATCCCGCGACGGGCGGTTCCGGGTCGGTGACGTCGAGTACGGCGAACAGGTCGCTCCGCCGGCCCAGCACGTCCACGAGCGCGGCCTCGTCCACGAGGCCGCCGCGGGCCGTGTTGATCAGGGTGGCGTCGGGCTTCATCGACTCCAGCAGCTCGGCGCCGACGAGGCGCTGCGTCTCGGGGGTGAGCGGCGAGTGCAGGCTGACCACGTCGGAGGTGGCGAACAGCTCCTCCAGGCCGACGAGGCGCACGCCGAGCTCCTTCGCCTGCTCCGGGTCGGCGTACGGGTCGAAGGCCTGCACGTCGAGGCGGTGGTGGGCGAGCAGCCGCGCCGTGGCCCGGCCCGTGGCGCCGAGCGAGACCAGCCCGACCGTCGCACCGTAGGCGCCCAGTTCGGGTCCGCGCGGTGCGGTGGCGGCGGCGGCACGCGAGGCCAGCACGTAGCGCCAGCCGTGCTTGAGCGCGTACAGGATCTGGGAGAGCGCGAACTCGGCGACCGGAGTGGCGTTGGCGGTGGCCGCCGAGGTGACCCGGACTCCCCTGGCCCACATCTCGGGGGTGACCATCGACTTGATGGAGCCCGCGCCGTACAGCACCAGGGAGAGCTTGGGCGCGGCGGCGAGCAGCTCGGCGTCCAGCTTGGGCGCTCCCCACCCGGTCACCAGCACCTCCAGGCCGGCGAGCACGTCGGGGGTGATCCGGTCGGCGGCGAGAAGGGGCGACGTGATGGTCAGGTGCTGCTCGATCGCCTCCCGGGCCTCGGGGCCGTAGACGTCGTCGAAGCGGTTCGGGTCCATCACGTACAGGCCGTTCAGCATGAACTCTCCTTCAGGCGAGCCGCGGCTCGCACGCTGGCCAGGCGGGCGGGTGAGCCGAGCCCGGCGTGGTAGTAACGTAGCTGCCGCGCTCCCCCGGCGACGAGGTCGGCGGCAAGTGCCGGGATCCGGGCGTGGCCGTCCTCCAGCACGGTGAGGTTGGCGACGAGGGGCACGTCGGTACGGCTCGCCGCGGCCTTCACCTGGGCCAGGGCCGCCTCCTCCTGGCCCCAGCACTTGAGCACGTAGGCGTCGACCGGCGCGTCGAAGGTGGCCAGGTCGATCCCCACGTCGGGGCCGGTGACCTGCGGGTCGTCGGTGGCCATGAGCAGCAGCTCGCGGCCGCCGGCCAGCGCCGCCACGGCCCGGACCAGGTCACCGATGACCTGGCCGCGGTGGCCGTACAGCGCCTGGGCGCGCTCGCGGCCGAGCACGTCGTCCAGGCTCGTCCCGGCCGGGACCCCCTCCTGGAGCTCTCCGTCCACGGCGGCGCGCACGTCGCGCGCCAGCTCCTCGACGTCCAGGCCGCGCCCGGCCAGCCCGGCCCGGCAGGCCGGGCAGAGGCAGATGGACAGCAGCGCCCTGCCGCAGGCGGACAGGTGGGCGCCGGAGGTCTTCTCGTGGTGGCCGGCGTGCTCGGCGCCCAGCCAGCCGCACGCCTCCAGCATCAGCGCGGGCACGTCGTACTGCTCGCAGACCTCGCGCACGAGGGTGAGCGCGTACTCGTGGACGTCGGGCTGGGCGGGGCAGAGCGCGTAGGGGTAGGGCTCGCCGTAGGCGTTCCTGACCGTCAGGTCGGGCGCTTCGCGGCCCAGCACCGTGGAGTGCGTGAGCACCATCCAGGCCTCGGCCCGCAGCCCGGCCTCCGCCAGCGCGGCCAGCGCCGTGCCGAACCTGTCCTCGTCGGGCACCCCCCAGCTCGGCGGGTACGGCCGGAGCCGCCCGCGCCAGCGGTCGGGGCGCAGCCGGAAGTAGGCCGCCGCGTGCTCGGCCTGCACGACGCGGTGGCGTGGATGCCACGGGGTGATGGCCCGGACCGAGTGGTAGGCGGCCTGCAGGGTCACCGTGCTCACGCCGAGACCGGCGATGCGCTCGGCCCCCGCGGGGTCGCCCACGACGTCCCAGGTGTAGGCGAAGGCCCCGTGCCTCATCTTCAAGTGGAGTGTCACCCCTTCGTGGCGCCGGCCAGGCCGCGCGTGAAGTAGTTCTGGAAGAAGAGGAAGATCATCAGCATCGGCAGGAACGAGATCGTCATGCCGGCGGCGAACCCGGTCCAGTCGGTGGCGTGCTCGCCCTGGAAGGACAGCATCCCGACGGCGAGGTTCTGCAGGTCGGGCTGTCCGAGCGTGAACACCAGCGGGATGTTGAACTCGTTCCAGCTGCTGATGAACTGGAAGATGACCACCACCGCGATGACCGGTTTGGCCAGCGGGAGGATGAGACGGAACGTCTTGAGGAAACCGGCCCCGTCGAGCTTGGCCGCCTCGAACAGGTCGGTCGGGACGCTGGAGAAGAACCCGACGAACAGCAGGACGTAGAGCGCGCCGGCGCCGCCGGACATGGCCAGGATGACCCCGGCCCGCGTGTTCAGCAGGCCGAGGTTCTCGATCAGCACGAACTGCGGGACGATGATCGAGGCGACCGGGATGAAGAGGGTCCCCACGATCATCCGGTAGAGCAGGGTGCGGCCGGGGAACTCGTACCTGGCCAGCACGTAGCCGCACAGGGCCGCCTTGATCAGTTCGATGAGGGTCGAGGCGACCGAGTAGAGCACCGTGTTGAAGAAGTATCCGGAGAACCCGGCGTTGACCCAGGCCCGTACGAAGTTGTCGAAGTTCAGCTGGTCGGGCACGAGGCTCGCGCCGCTGGTGAACATCCCCGCCTGGGTCTTGAACGCGGCCGAGATCGTCCACAGGAAGGGATAGACCCACACGAGCCCGACGACCAGCAGGATCGGCAGGGCGATGAGGTTGGCCCGCACGGCCTGGCTGCGCCGGGGGGTCTGAGTGCCGTCTGTCTTGGTGCCGGTGGTCTCTGTACCGTTCGTCCTGGTGATCGTCGCCATCAGACGCCGTACTCCTTCCTGAGCCGCTGGGCCCGGCGGACCGCGACGCCCTGGGCGGAGACCACGACGAAGGCGATGACCGAGAACAGCAGGGCCGCGGCCGAGGCGTAGCCGTAGGCGAACGGCACCGTGCCGAAGGCGTTCTGGTAGATGAAGTAGGACACCACGTAGGTGCTGGTGCCGGGCCCGCCCGCGGTGAGGGTGACGACCAGCCCGAAGACGTGCATGGCGTTCACGAGGCCGAGCAGGGTGATGATCACGGCGACCGGCTTGATCATCGGCAGTGTGATGCGGGTGAGCTTCTTCCACTCCCCCGCGCCGTCGATGGCGGCCGCCTCGTAGACCTCCTCCGGCACGTTCTGCAGCGCCGCGATCCAGTAGATCATGTACTGGCCGAAGATCTGCCAGATGGAGACGAGCACGAGCACGAGCAGCGCGCTCCACCGGTTGGCGAACACGTCGAACCCCTGGTCGACCAGGCCGAGGTCGCGCAGGATCGCGTTGAGCGCGCCGTTGGACGGGTTGAGCAGGTAGGTGAAGACCAGGCCCGCCATGGCGACGGGGATGATGAGCGGCGCGAAGAACACCGTCCGGAAGAACCGCTTGCCGCGCAGCCACTTGCGGGTGAGCACGATCGCCGCCAGCAGCGAGATCGGGAGCTTGATGGCGGTCGTCAGCAGGGCGAAGATCAGCGTGTTGACGACCGAGAGCCAGAAGAGCGGGTCGGCCAGGATCGTGCCGTAGTTGCCGACCCCGACGAAGTGGTCGATCGGGCCGATGCCCGACCAGTCGAAGAAGGAGTAGTAGATCGTCGCGAGCAGCGGCCAGATGGTGAAGCCGAGGTAGAGCAGGAGGAAGGGGGCCAGGAAGACGATCAGCCAGACCCTGTCGAGGCCGCGGACACGCTCGCGTGAGTGATCGGCGCGTTCGGGCGCGCGCCCGGCGGGCGACCGGTCCCCTTCCGTCGCCCTCTCCCTGCCGGGGGCGAGGGCGGTGCCGGTGGTTGTCATGGATGTCCTCACGAGGGAGAAGGGGGCGCCGCCCGCACGCGATGGCCGGCGGCGCCGTCCGGGTCAGCCGCGGTACTTGTCGGAGGTGTAGTCCTTGGTGTGGTCCCAGTCGGAGAAGGTGTAGCAGTCCATCGACACCTTCAGGCCGGCGGCCGCCTCCTGCTTGAGCCCTTCTTCAAGGGCGGCCTGCCGCTGCTTGACGATGGCGGCGCCCACCGTCGCCAGGGACTGGCCGCTGACCAGCGCCTCGCCCATGGCCTCCCACTCCCCGTCGGGGCTCTTCGCCAGCGCGTTGACGTACGCCTTGGACTTGGCGATGTCCGGGCACTTGAGCAGCGGCACGGGGAGCTGGACCCGGTAGCCCGGCTTCGATCCGATCTGCATGATCTGCTTGAGCGCCGGGTCGGTGACCATCTTCTCGTTGTCGACGTAGGCCAGCGTGCCGAAGGCGCTCTTGTAGTACTGCTTGACGAAGTAGCCGTTGGGGTCGGTCATCCACTGGATGAACGTCCACATGGCGTCGGGATGCTTGGTCTGCGAGCTGACCCAGTACTTGTTGGTGTCGTACTTGCGGCCGGCCGCGCCGGTCTGCCCGCCGTCAGGGTCGACGCGCGGCGCCACCACGTACTTGTCGCTGCTGAAGCCCTGGCTGGCCCACACGCTCGGCAGCCAGGTGCCGTCGAACATGATGCCGGCCTGCCCGGCGGCGAACTGCTGGCGGGAGAAGTTCTTGTCGTTGGTGCCCGGCGCCAGGTACCCGGCCTTGCTGAGCTCCTGGATGAAGGCGAAGGTCTTCACCTGGTCGGGCTGGGTCAGGTCGAACTTGCCGGTCTTGTAGTCGAAGAACTCGTCCGTCGAGACGCTGCTGATGAGCCCGTACCAGATCCGCTGCATGTCCACGCCCTTGGTGGGGGCGGCGATGCACTGCGCCTTGGTCTTGGCCTTGATCTGCGCGCAGGTGTTCTTGAGGTCGGACCAGGTCTTCGGCGGGTTGTTGACGTCCAGCCCGGCCTGCTGGAAGACCTGCTTGTTGAGGAACATGTAGCCGGAGCCCCAGTACAGGTTCTCCGAGAACGGGAAGCCGTAGGTCTTCCCGTCCTGCACGTTGATGCCTTCCAGGAAGGAGCCGTCCGGCCAGCGCTTGGCGAAGTCGGCGGGGACGGTGCCGCCCGGGCTGAGCGGGCGGATCCACTTCTGGTCCAGGAGCTGGGAGAGCCCGGTCGCGTTCCAGTAGAACATGTCCGGCGCCTGGTTGCTCTGGAAGGCCAGGGGCAGCGTCTTCATGTAGTCGTTCTGGGTGATCGAGCGCCACTCGATCTTGATATCGGGATGTTCCTTGGTGAACTGGGCGCCGATGTCCTTGTGGAAGTTCACCTGTTCGGCGGAGAAGTCCCAGATCTGCAGCGTGGTCTGCGAGCCGCCGCCGCCGCTGTTGCCGTTGCTCGATGTGCCGCACGCAGCCAGGAGCACTGATGCCATGGCCGCGGTGATCATCGCGGTAGTGCCACGAGGTTTCATGGAGCCCTCCCAAGGGGCCGGAGGTGCTGGGGCAGCTGGTAAGCGCTTGCCCGGGGGGTGGGTCCGAGAGTAACCCCGGCTCATAATCTGATTCAAGGCTTGTGAGAAAGCGGTTTCAGATGGATGCTCGGCCATGATGCCTGTCAACCGGCATCTTGAATCGATCGCTACAAGCGCTTTCTGAGATTGGGAGTACGCGTGCGCCTGCTCGCCTTCACCAAGCCCTTCGGCCCCATCGACGCCGCCTCGCTGGCCGAGGCGGTGGCCTCGGTGGGCGCCAAGGGAGCGGATCTCCTCGTTCGTGAGGGGCAGACGGTCAGCCCCGCCGACCCCGGCGGCATCGCCGTCGTCGCCGCGGAGCTCGAGCGCCGCGGCCTCACCCTCGACATCGTCACCACCGACATGCTCGACGCCGGCGCGGACGCCGAACGGATCATCGCGGCCTGCGGCGAGAGCGGCGTCCCCCTCGTGCGGGCGGGCTTCTACCGCTACGACCCCGCCACCGGATACCGACGCCAGCTGGAGGAGTCCAGGGCCGCGCTGTCCCGTCTGGCCGGCCTCGCCGCCCGGCACGGCGTAAAGCTGGCACTCCAGCTGCATCACGGTACGATCCATCCGTCCGCCTCGCTCGCCCTCGCACTCGCCGGCGACCTGGACGAGGTGCGCTTCTACGCCGACCCCGGCAACCAGGCCAAGGAGGGCAGCGAGGCATGGGCTCTCAATTTCGATCTGCTGGGCGACCGGATGGTCTGCATGGGAGTGAAGAACGCCGTCTGGCGGTCCACGGCGGACGGCTGGGTGTGCGAGTGGCAGCCGTTCGCGGACGGTGGCGTGGTCCCGTGGCCGGAGATCATCCCCGGGCTGCGCGCCCGCGGCTATGCCGGCCTGCTGTCGCTGCACGTCCACTACCCGGCGGCCGACCCGGTGGCGGCCGTACGGAAGGATCTCGATCATCTGCGCGAGCTGCTCGGCTGACGGGCGCCACACGGGGGTAGGAGGAGCAGGTGCGTAATGTGCGGCAGGGCCGCGCGCCACGGGTGACGATCAGCGACGTCGGGGCGGCGGCAGGGGTGTCGGCCTCGACGGTCTCCCGCGTGCTCAACGGCACGGCCAAGGTCGATCCCTCGCTCGCGGAGCGTGTCCACGACGCGGTCAGGCAGCTGGGCTACCGGCCCAACGCCGCGGCGCAGGGTCTGGCCCGCGGGGAGTGGGGCACCATCGGCGTGCTGGTCCCCAACCTGGCCAACCCCTACTTCCCCGACGTGCTCAAGGCCGTCTCGGCGGTCGCCCACTCCCACGGGCGCCGCGTCATGGTCATGGAGTCGGACGACGACCCCTCGATCGAGCAGGGCCTGGTCGAGGACCTGATGCGCAGCTGCGACGGGGTGCTGCTCTGCTCCTCCCGCATGGAGCGCGCCGACCTCGTCGCGCTGACCGCACGGGACCACCCGCTCGTCCTGCTCGACCGGATAGTCCCCGGCATCGCCGCGCCTGCCATCTCCGCCGACTTCTTCGGCGGGATGATGCTGATCTGCGGCCACCTGGCGCAGCTGGGCCACCGCCGGGTCGCCTACCTGAGCGGGCCCGAGGTGTCCTGGGCCAACGCCGAGCGGATCAGGGCGCTGGAGGCCGCCAAGGCGTTCGGCATCTCCGTCACCATCCTGCCGTGCGGGTCCACCAGCCGCTCCGGATACGAGGCCGCCGCCGAGGTGGCCGGCACCGGCGCCACCGCGCTCACCACCTACAACGACCTGGTGGCCCTGGGGGCGGTGACCCGGATGCGCGAGCTCGGGGTGCGGGTGCCCGAGGATCTGTCGGTGGTCGGGTTCGACGACATCGCACTGGAGCACGTGGCGCACACGAGCCTGACCACGGTGTCGGTGCCCCGCGGGCAGCTCGGCAGGCAGGCGGCCGAGATGCTGGAGGCCCTCATGACCGAGGGCCACGACGGAGAGCCGGTGAGCCTGCCGATGGAACTGCACGTCCGCGACAGCAGCGCACCGCCCCGGGTGACCGTCTGACTGTTGACAAGTGAGGGCGACGGCGGGAACCCTGTCCTGAAAGCGCTTTCCCAGCGGAGGAGAGAGAACCCGTGGACACCGACGACCGCGCAGGGCGGCCTGGCGACGACCGAGACGACCTGAGGCGGCAGGTGTTGGACCTGGTCGATCCGCTGATCTCCCGGTTCAGCCCGGGCAGGGGGCGGCTGCGGCTGGGCTTCAACACGGCGCACTACGACAATGCGGCCGCCGAGCTGGAAGCGTTTGCACGCCCGCTGTGGGGGCTGGCGCCGCTGGCGGCGGGCGGCGGGGCGTTCGATCACTGGGAGCTCTGGCGCACGGGGCTCGCCGCCGGGACCGACCCCGAGCACCCCGACTACTGGGGCGCGGCCTTCGACCGCAACCAGCGGCTGGTCGAGACCGCCGCCCTCGGCCTGACGCTCGCCCTGGCCCCCGAGCAGATCTGGGACCCGCTGACCGGCAGGCAGCGCGACACGGTGGCCGCCTGGCTGCGGCACGCGGTCACCGTGGAGCCGAACGACAACAACTGGCTGTGCTTCCCGGTCATGGTGGGGCTCGGGCTCGACCGCGTCGGGGTCGCCCACGACCACGACGCCAACGCGGCCAGACTCGACCGGCTGGAGGAGTTCGACCTCGGACGCGGGTGGTACACCGACGGGCCCAAGTGGCAGCGCGACTACTACATCCCGTTCGCCATGCACTACTACGGCCTCATCTACGCGGCGCTCGGCGACGACGAGGCCAGGGCCGGGCGCTTCCGCGAGCGGGCCGCGGCGTTCGCCCACGACTTCCAGCACTGGTTCACCAGCGAGGGGGTCGCCGTCCCGTTCGGCAGGAGCCTGACCTACCGCTTCGCGCAGTCGGCGTTCTGGGGGGCGCTCGCCTTCGCCGGGGTCGAGGCGCTGCCCTGGGAGGTGACCAAGGGGCATCTGCTGCGGAACCTGCGCTGGTGGGCTGATCGGCCCATCCGCGACACCTCCGGGCTGCTCACCATCGGCTACGGCTACCCGCAGCCGCACATGGCCGAGCAGTACAACGCGCCAGGCTCGCCGTACTGGGCCATGAAGGCGTTCCTGCCGCTCGCCCTGCCCGCGGAGCACCCGTTCTGGGCCGCCAAGGAGGCCGACGCGCCCCCGCTGCCCGACGTCAGCACCCAGCCGGAGGCCGGCGTGGCGCTGATGCGCTGCGAGGAGGGCCGGCACGTGGTGCTGCTGAGCGCGGGGCAGCACGCCCCGTGGGCGCGGCACGGCGCGGCCAAGTACGCCAAGTTCGCCTACTCCACGCGTTTCGGCTTCAGCGTGCCGGCCGGGACGTTGGGGCTCGAGCAGGGCGCCTTCGACAGCACGCTGGCGCTCAGCGAGGACGGTCTGCGCTGGCGTCCGTGCGAGCTGCCGCACGACGTCTCCGCCTCCGACGGCGTCCTGTACGCGCGCTGGACGCCCTGGGACGACGTGGAGATCGAGACCTGGCTGGTGGCGCTGCCCCCGTGGCACGTGCGGGTGCACCGGATCAGAACCGGGCGGGCGCTGCGCACGGCCGAGGGCGCCTTCGCGGTCGACCGGGACCGGCCGCCCACCCGGGTCGACACCGGTCCCGGCCTGGCCAGGCTCGACTCACCGCACGGCCTGTGCGTGATCGCAGACCTCTTCGGCCGGCGGGAGGGCACCCTCGTCACGGCCCTGCCCGGCACCAACGTGCTCGCCCCGCACACCACGATCCCCACGCTGACGGGTGACCTGCCGCCCGGCGAGCACCTGCTGGCCTGCGCGGTCATCGGCCTGGAGGCCGCCCGCGGGGGCGCGGGCGGGTGGCCGGAGCCTCCCGTGTGGGATTCCGTCGAGCCCCTGCTCGACCCGGCGCCTACTCGGACACCCCAGGAGGGATGAGCTTGTAGTCCGGGATCGTGGGCCTCACCCGCTGGTACGCCTGCTCGTCCGCGTCCGCCGCGGCGGCCTCGGGGATCTCGACGCGCCCGAGGTAAGGCCCCTGCAGGCAGTGGTCGCACCAGAAGTGGGCGTCGCCGACGAGCAGGTGCGGGATCCGGAGCCGGTACACCAGGCGGAGGCAGGCCCGTCCGCAGTTCGGGCAGTGCCCGGAGATCGCTCCGGGCAGCTCGTCACGGGCCTGCTCGTAGGCATGAAGCCAGCTCTCCCATCGGAGTGCCTCGTCATGGGTGTTCGGCAACGGGGTCCACCTCTCGTCTTCCGCCCTACGTACCCGCCGGCTCCTCCCGCGTCACCGGTTACGTGGATGGTTGGTCCACCACTCCTCCTCGAAGGCGTAGGCCCGGTCTTCATACGGCTCCGCCTCTTCCTGGGACGTCGGATAGGCGCCGCCCGCGCGCAGATCCTCCACGTGGAACCGCTCGTGGGCGAGGGTACGGGCCAGCAGTTCCTCGCTGCGGAAGGCCGCCCGCCGCAGCAGGACCGCCTGGTTGGGAAGGGTCACCCCGGCCAGCCCGTCGATCCTCTTGTCGATCCTGATGGTCAGGTCGTCGATCCGGATGTCCCAGTCCTGCGCCACCCGCCGGACCGTGTCCATGTTCATCGGGAGCCTGGCGCCCCAGCGCGGCCTTTCTCCGGTGCGAGCCAGCCTGAAGGAGTCATCGGCGGACACCCCGAACGTGCCCGCACCGTCGCCGCCGCCGTCCCTCGCGTCCGACAGTGGCGACTCCCCTGCGGCGAGGCAGGCCGAGCCGGCGCCCGTGACGCCGCGGCAGGGGTCCAGCTGCACCGCCGGGTCCTGCGGGACGGCCGGGCCCGGATCGACGCGGCAGTCCTGCATCGCGTCCGCGCCGAACACCCCCGAGCACCCGCCGACGACGTGCGGTGCCGGGTCGAGCCCGCCGTTGGGCTGCCCGTCGCCCGCCCCGGCCTCGGTCGGCGTGAAGGTCACGCCGACCCTGTCGAGGATCTTGTCGATGGCGTTGTCGACCCTGTGCGTGAGGCCCTTGTCGAGCGCGTCGGCCAGCGAGGTGCCCGCAGGACCGGGCAGCCGGTCATGGTCGATGGGGCCCGGCTTGGTCGCGCGCGTCTTCGCGGCGATGTCGGCGAGCTCCTGGGGCGTGGGCGGCGGAGGCGGAGGCGGGTCCGCCTTGGGCGTCTTCCTGGGCGAGCCGTTCTTGCCCGGGTCGGGGTCACCGTCCCCGTCCGGGTCGCCGGACTTCCCCTTGCCGGGCGAGGAGCCGCCGTCCGGGGAGTCGATGTACGGCCCGCTACCGTCCGGCCACCCCTTCCACCAGTTGTTCTTCCACCACTTCGCCGCGTAGTAGGCCACGCCGGCGGTGACGCCGACCGCCGCGAGGCAGTAGAGCCAGACCGGACCGCAGAACCGTGAGCCGCGCGCGGCCGCGCCGACCTCCCCGCCACCGGTGAGGACGAAGTCGGCCGCGGTCAGGACCGGCCTGGCGATGTTCACCTTGACGACCTTGATGACGTCCTTGGCGGTGCCGCACACGAAGGCGGGGCAGCCGAAGTGGCCGGTCGGGTCCATCCGGCCGAGCGGGTCGCCGTCCGCGTAGGTGAAGCGGTTGCCCTTCACCGACGGCATCGGGTCCACCTCGAGCGTGTCCCTGCTGGGGAACGCGCCGGTCCCGGGGTCGTACCAGCGGGCGGCCATGTTGACCTTGCCGGTGTCCGGGTCGGTCCAGCCGCCCTGGTAACCGACGCCCCGCTTGGTGCCCGAGCTGGCGACGACCTTCCCGTACGGGTCGTAGGCCACCGAATCGGTCAGCGCGCCCGCGCCGGTGAAGGTGGCGGTGAGGTCGCCGTGCCGGTCGGTGTAGGCGTACAGGCCCGCGATGGAGACCACGTCGCCCGCCGGATCCCTGCCGTAGAGCTCATCGCCCGCGGCGGCCGGGGTGTTGCCCAAGCCGGAGTAGCTGAACGCGCGGCCCGCGGCGGACGCGACCCGGTCCAGCCCGTCGTAGGCGTAGGTCGCGGCGCCGTCGCTGATCATCCGGTCGAACGCGTCGTAGCTCGTGGCGCTCGCGCTCCCGCCGGTCGGCGTCCTGGACTTCAGGGTGCCGCGCGCCGAGTAGGCGTAGCCGGCCGATCCGTCGGAGACCAGTTGGTTGCGCGCGTCGTAGGCGGCGGCAGCCGTGCCGGCCTTGGTCCGGTTGCCCGCGTCGTCGTACTCGTAGGCGACCGAGTTCCACGACGTCAGCCTGCCCGCCAGGTCGTAGCCGTAGGTGTTGGCCCCCGCGCCCGCCGTACCGGTCGTGGTCTTGCTGGTGAGCCGGTCGGCGTCGTCGTAGCCGTAGGCGACGGCGGCCAGCACCGCGCCCGCGGTGTTCTTGAGCGTGTCGGAGGTGGGCCGGTGCAGCGCGTCGTACTCGAAGGAGCGGGTGGCACCGCCGTAGTCCACCCCCTTGAGCTGGTCCATCGAGTCGTAGGAGTAGATCGAGGTCCCGCCGGTGAGCGGGTCGCGGACCGTTTTGAGCCGGCTGTTCGCGTCGTAGTCGTAGGTGGCCGTGCCCGCCTTGTCGGTGCGGGTCTTCATGCGGCCGTCGCCGTCGTAGGTGAACGACGCCGTGCCGGACGGTCCCGACGTACTGACGAGATGATCGCGGTCGTCGTAGCCGAAGGTGTCGCCCCCGGCGGAGGTCAGCCGGCCCACGTCGTCGTAGCCGAAGCTGTGGGCGGTCGTGGCGCTCTCGGCGCCCGCGCCGGTCTCCGCGGTGAGCCGGTTCAGCTCGTCGAAGGTGCGGGTGACGGTGACCCCGCCCGGCTTGGTGACCTGGACGGGGCGGCCGGCCGCGTCGTAGTCGGTGATCGTCCGGCGGTCGGCGAGCGTGGTGTACGCCGTGGTCGTCGGGACGAGCATCGCCGTCTGGAGGTTCCACGGGTTGTAGGCGTACGAGGTCGCGTTGCCGTTGCCGTCGGTGAAGCGGGTGCGGTTGCCGACCGCGTCGTAGCCGAACGTCGTGGTGATGGTGTGCGCCGACGTGGACTTCTCGTGCTGGCCGGTCAGCCGGTTCAGCGCGTCGTACTCGTAGGTGCTGACCCCGCCGCCAGGCCTGTTGACGGTGACCGGGTTGCTCCCGGGGTCGTAGCCGATCGTCATCGACCGCAGCTGTTTGCCCGCCGCGTCGAGATCGGCCAGCGCGGTCGCCCGGCCGGCGCCGTCGTACGTGAGCGTGCTGCTGGTGCCGTCCGGGTTGAGGACCTTGGTCACCCTGCCCGCGTGGTCACGGGTGTACCAGCGGGCCTGGGTCAGCGGGTCGACGTCGACGATGACCTCGCCCGCCGCGTTGTAGCCGAACTGGCTGCGCGCGCCCGACGGCGTGGTGACGTAGGTCAGGTTGCCCGCGTCGTCGTACTCGTAGGTGGTGGTGTACCCGGCCGAGGTCGGTGTGCGATCGACGGCGGTGGTGGAGATCCGGCGGCCGAGGTCGTCGTACGTCGCCCCGGTCAGCCGGCCCGCCTGGTCCCGCGTCCAGAGCAACTCCCCGGCCGCGTCGAAGCCCGACCGTGACTGCTTGCCCGCCGCGTCGGTGGTGGCGACCACGTTGCCGAGCTGGTCGTAGGTGTAGGTGTTGCCGTGGCCGAGCGCGTCCACGACGCTCTTCGTGCGGCCCAGCGCGTCGTACTTCGTGGTGGAGCCCGCGGTCACCGTGGCACCCGCGCCGAGCTGCGTGTACGAGGGCATGGTGAGGACGAGCGGCCGGCTCATGCCGTCGTAGGTGATCGTGGTCCGGTAGCCCTCGGCGTCCTCGCTCGTCACGACGTCGCCGAAGGTGTTGTAGCCGGACCGCGTCGTCGGCCTGACGTCGTACGGCGCGCCGCCCGAGTGCTCGATGGCCACCGTCGGCGCCTTGGTCGTCGTGAGCCGGCCCGCCTCGTCGTAGGTGTAGTCGGTCACCGCGTCACGGGGGTCGGTCATCGTCCGCGGCAGGCCCCGCTGGTCCCTGGTCCAGGAGGTCGTGAGCCATTTGTCGCCGTCGAAGACCTTCTGGGAGAGGGTCCTGCCCAGCGCGTCGAGGTCGAAGGAGGTCCACGTGTAGGCGTTGTTCTGCGCCTGGACGAGGGAGATCAGGTGGTCGTCGTCGTCGTAGCCGTACGTGGTCTTGCGCTTGATGCCGGAGGGGTCCAGCAGCGCCTCGGTGACCCGGTTGGCGGCGTCCACGGTGTAGGCGGTCGTGCTCTTGCCGTTGCCGCTGATCCGCTGGATGAGGTTGCCCGCGCTGTCGTAGGTGTTCTGCTCGAGCGGGATGTCCCGGGTGCTCCCGTCGGCGTTGTGGAAGCCCTCGGCCCAGACGGATTCGAGCAGGTTGTCGTCGTAGTAGCGGTAGCGGGTGGTCCGGCCCATGGCGTCGGTGACCGTCGCCAGGCGCCCGGCCGGGTCGTACGCGCGGGATTCGAGGACCAGTTCCTTGGGCGCGTCGTCGTCCAGCGGGTCGCCCACCCAGTTGGCCAGGCTGGTGGTCAGCAGCAGGCCGGTCGGCCCGTAGGTGCGCCGGTAGTCGGCGCCGGTGGCGTCCACGGTGCTGGTGAGGTTGCCGTAGTCGTCGTACCCGTAGGTGGTGGTGCTGCCCGCGGCGTCCTTGACGGACGAGACCCTGGCGGCGGAGTCGTAGGTGTAGCTCGTGGTGCGGGTGACGTCCTTGCCGGTCGGGTCCGTCTGCTCGACCTTGGTGACGTTGCCGTCGACGTCATAGGTGTAGATGACCCAGGGGAGGTGCTTGACGCCGCTGATCACGTCCGTGGTCGTGGGGCCGACCGTGGCGGTGAGGTGGTTGAGCGCGTCGTACCCCATGGAGGTGGTGACGCCGTTCGGGAACGTGTCGGAGATCTCCGTCACCGTGATGGGCCGGCCGGCGCTGTCGTTGTCGTACTTCGTGACGAGCCCGGCCGGGTCCGTCACCTGGGCGAGGTCGCCGTTCTGGCGGTAGCCGTACCGGGTGGCCTTGCCGGCGGGGGTGGTCACGGAGGCGAGCAGCCCGTCCGGGACGGTGCCGCCGCCGACGGCGGCCTCGGTGCCGTCGGTGTAGGCGTAGCTGGTGGTGCGGCCGTCGGCGGATCCGCCCACGGGAGGCGTGGTGACGGTGAGCAGGTCGCCCGAGATGTCGTAGGTGTAGCTGGTGCGGTGCGCCGGGTCGTTCCCGGCGCCGGCGCGGGCGTCGAACGCGCCGGTGAGCCTGTCGTTCCTGGGGTTCAGCGGGTTGCCGGAGTCCAGGTAGTAGGTGAAGTACGAGGTCTGGCAGGAGCGCGGTCCCCGGCAGGTCACCTTCATGACCGGGTTGCCCCGGTTGTCGTTGTACAGCTGGGTGGTGTGCCCGTCCGGGTCGGTCACCGAGGCCAGGTTGCCGTTGAGGTCGTAGCCGTAGCGGGTGGTGCCGCCGGAGGCGTCGTACAGCGAGGTCGGGCGGCCGCCGTTCTGGGGGTCGTAGCTGTAGACCATCGCCTTGCCGCGCGGGTCGGCGGCGAGCACGGTGGTGGCGGGGATGCCGAACGTCGCGACGTCGCGGTAGTGCGCCTCGATCGCGTCCGTGCTCAGGCTGCTCCAGTAGAGCGCCACCTCGTCGATGGTGCCGGTGAAGTGGCCCAGGGTGTCCGAGGGCTTGGCGGGCCAGTTGCCCGCGATGAAGCCGGCGCCGACGTAGACGTGGTTCTGCGCGACCGTGGACACCGGCCCCTTGGACCTGGTCCCGGCCACGGCGCCGTCCAGCCAGAGCCACTGGGTGCCGCCGGAGGCCGTCAGGACGGCGTGGTGCCAGCTCGCGTCGGTCACGGTCTTGCTCGTGGTGATCGGCGCGATCGCGGCGCCGTCCCAGAACTGGCCGCGCAGCTTGCCGTCCGTCCCCACGTACAGGGCGGGCGTGTAGTTCGCCTGCGGCCCGGCCGGGTCGGTGATGGCCTGGGCCTGGTAGGAGAGCAGGACGCCGGGCTTGGCGGTCTTGAACCAGAGCTCCGCCGAGAGGTCGCCGCCGCCCTTGATCTCCCCGTCGGGCAGCTCCAGGTAGGAGCTGGAGCCGTTGAACCCGGCGGCCGAGTCTCCACCGGTGGCCAGGAAGATGGGCGCGGTCTGGCTCAGGGTGACGTTGTGGTAGGTCGCGTCGGTGTCGCGCCCGTCGCCGTACGCGGCGCTGGCCGCCCTGGTGCCGGAGTACTCGGCGAGGCGGTAGTACTCGCGCGGGCGGGCGCCCAGGACGGCGTTCGGGTAGTACTCCGTACTGGCCTGCGTCTGGGCGGGGTAGACCTTCCACTGCCCGCCATTGGCGTCGGTCACCGAGGCGACGCGGTCGTTCTGGGTGTCGTGGACGAGCGTGGCCTGCAGCTTGCCCGAGGGCAGCTTGACCGTCTCCAGCGCGCCCGTGTACTGCCCGGCCGCGTACTGGGCGGCGACGGACGTGGGGCCGAGCGGGTGGGTGTAGAAGGCGGGGTCGTCGATCTGGCCGGTGAAGTGGCCGCGCGCGTCGGCAGGCGCGGCGGGGCACCAGCCCGAGGTGGTCATGTAGCCCGCCCCGACGCTGGCGTACGGCAGGTGGGTCGCCTTGATCTGCTTGGAGCGGCTGGCCACGATCGACCCGTCCACGTACAGGCTCTGCCAGGTTCCGCTCGAGGTCAGCACCACGTGGTGCCAGGTTCCGTCGTTCACCGCCGCGGTCGACGCCATCGATCCGCAGCTGCCGTCGTCGGCCATCTGGCCGTGCAGCTTCCCGTCGGTCCCGACGTACAGCATCGGCAGGAAGCCCCACGGGAGCGGGCCCCGTGAGTCCTCCAGCGTGTTCGTCTGCGCGCCGTACAGGACGCCGGCCTTGGTGGTCTTGAACCACATCCCGACCGCCGCGTACGTGGTGTCGTCGGTGATGCTGTACGGCATGCGCAGGTAGGAGCTCGTCCCGTTGAACGTCGCCGAGCCGTCCGTGGTCCCGGCCGGGGCGCCCGCCGCGCCGTAGGCCAGGTTGACCGCCTGCGCGTCGTCCTGGCCGACGAAGAGCTGGGTCTCGTTGGTCGCGCTCTGGTGGAGCCGGTAGTACATCGCGGGGGCGGCGTCCACGACGGACGTCCGGTAGTGCGACAGCATCTTGTAGGAGTACTTCGTGCAGGCCGTCGTCGTGCCCGGCGGGCAGACCTGGGCGAGCAGGCCGTAGCCGTAGCCGTAGGTCCACGCGGGCGCTCCCTGGGCGGGATCGGTGGCGACCGAGGTCACCAGCCCGCTGGTCCAGGTGAAGTAGAGGCCGCGGCCGCTGACCTTGTTCACGACCTTGGCGAGAGTGCCGTCGCCGTTGTAGGTGAGGTACTCGCCGTGCTGGTCGTCGTCGAAGATCCCGGTCAACCGGCCGTTCGGGTCGAACACGTACGCGCCGCCGGACTTGTCGCGGAGGAACCAGGCCGCCTCGGTCTTCACCAGGCTCACCGACCGGCCCTCGGGCGGCGCGTATGTGCCGTCGGGGTTGCGGCCGAAGCGCGCCTGCCGTCCGTCGGGGTAGGTGACCACGACGTTGCCCGTCAGGTCCTGATCGGTGACGATCTTCATGTCGTACGCGGTGGTCCAGCCCACGCCGAACATCCCCGCGCGGGAGTTCAGGCTGCTGTACGAGCGGGTGATCGCCAGTGCGGGACCGGCGGTGGTGAGGCTCGCGTCCGTGGTGGTGGCCGAGTACTGGCCGGTCAGCGGGTCGATGCCCTTGACGGCGGCCGTGCCGGCGCTGTCGGAGACGTGCGAGGAGACCAGGGGCTGCGGCACGACCGTGCGGAACGTGCTCCACCCGGTCGCCGGGCTGGAGTTCTTGCCGTCGGTGACCAGGGCCTGCCACATGTACTGCTCGCCCCACTTGAGCTTGCCCTGCGGCACCGCCCAGCTGGCGCTCTGCGCACCGGTGTTGGAGTCGCCCTTGACCAGGCCGGTCGCGGGGCACGTGCCGGGGTCGGAGACCAGGCAGACGTTGAAGACGAAGTTCAGCTCGCCGCCGGGCCACTCGTCCTCGTCGTGGCCGGTGACCGTGAACTCCGGCGTCAGTGTGGACTCCACGTACCCGTTGCCCGGCCACATCGAGTCGACCTGGGGCGGGATGTTGGCCACGGTCAGGCTCACGCACCAGACGGGCACGCCCCAGTCGGAGAAGAACTGCCCGTTCGCCACCATGTCCCAGCAGATCTGGTACGAGCCGGGGTTGAGCGGGTCGATCGTGGCGCTCACCTTCGCCGAGCCGTTGTTGCCGATCGTGGCGGGCAGGGCGGCGGCCGCCGTGGAGCTGCCCACGAAGCTGCCGCCGGTGGTGTACACCTTGTAGCCCAGCTTGACCGTGCCGGGGGCCCAGGAGTTCATCCCGTTGTTGATCACTGTGACGGGGAGCCTGCCGGCGCCGTTGGCGGTCACCGGCGGGTCGATCGTGGCGCCGGAGTCGATCGCGTAGAGCGCTCGCCAGGGGCTGTAGTCCACCTGGAGGTACGGCGGGTTGGCCGAGTTGGCGCTGGCGAACTCCTTGAAGCTGTCGGCGGTCAGCGCCAGGCCGTTGTTGCCCGCGCCGTTGGCCCAGTCGGACAGGGCGGACAGGCCCGCGCTGTTGATCCCGATCCACGCCCAGCCGGCGCCGCCGCAGGTGACGCCGCCGGTGAAGCTGGCCGATCCCCAGGTGGCGCCGAGAGTCACGCCGGGATAGGAGGCGATCGTGCCGACGTTCCAGCTGCTGGTGATGGCCTTCACCGTGACGGGGTTGGCCGAGCAGGAGTCCGACAGGGTGTTGTAGAGGAAGAGCGCGGCGCCGGTCACGTACGCGTGGGGGATCTGGGAGGCGAGGTTGAAGTTGATGTAGGTGTTGTTGCGCTTCGTGCCGTCCTGGGAGCCGACCAGGAGCTGGTCGCTGCCGGAGTGGTTGGCGCCGGAGTGGTTGTCGACGTAGGTGTCGGAGGCGGCGCCGCTGGTCGTGCGCACGTACGACGAGGGATCGACGACCACCGGGAACGCGCGGTTCTTGGCCTGCAGCCACTTCTGGTCGGCGCTGACGCGCAGGACGTCGCCGACGAGGGTGTACTGGACCGCGTCGGAGCGGGCGCCCTCGGCGTCGCGCATGAATCCGGCGGGGACGGTGATCCGTACGGCGCCCTGCTCGTCGACGAACTCCACGCCCTGCGACGTGCTCCGCGGCGTCAGGCCCTTGGTCTGGAAGGGGAAGTCCCAGGGACCCGTCGCGGCCTGGCGCGACGTCAGGACGAGCGACTCCTTGATGCCGTCCCAGGTGGTCTCGACCTGGAGGTCCGTCCCAGGCAGCACCTCACCGTATTTCACGATATTTCCTGAAACCTTGGCTTTGGTGCTTTTGGCGCCTTGGAGGGCGAAGGACAGGCTGTGCTCCCCGTCCAAGGTGAGCGATTGGAGCCTGGGGTCGGCGGCGTCGTCGGCCACCTCGACCCCGACGTCGTTGGCCGCCTGCCGCCAGCGTCCGTCCGCGCCGGTCAGGTTGACGTCGATGTCCGCCCACTCCCCGGTGGCCGTGCGATAACGCACTGGCCTGGAGTACGTGCGCACGGTGTAGGTGTGGTCGGGGTTCTGGAAGACCTTGGACGTCGCGTCGCCCAGGGTGGGCACCGCCCGGCTCTGCGCGGCGACGAACCCGTGGACCTCCTTGCTGCCCGGCCTGCCGGCCGCCTTACCCACCCGCTGCGGTGTGTTCGACAGCCGGGCCACAGGCTTGGGCGACTTCGGGGCCTCCCGGGGCACAGCTCCCTTGGGCGGCTTGGCGGCGGCCCGCTCCGGCAGCTCGGTCCGCGCCTGGGTCGCGTCCGCCGCCACCTGATGGGCACGGTTCGCCGCCGAGCCCATGCGCTGCTCGGGGAGCGTGGGCTCCTTGGGAGCCGCGTGGGCTGCCTGGCCCGCGACGCTGATGACAAGGGTGGTCACTGTCAGTGCCGCGCAAAGACGGGTGGCCCAACGTTTCCTCATGCCGACCTCCGGCGGAGACCGTATTCGCGACCTGTCCGTCCCACATCTGTACGGATGACGTGGATCAAGGACGTCTGAATGTTCCTGGTTAGGTATGAGATCCACTACGAGTCAGGTACTCTCGCCTCGTGCTGCACGGGCGCATCGCGGAGCAGGCCAGGATCACGCGACTTCTCGCTGGTGAGAGCGGCGCCCTGATGGTGCGCGGGGAAGCCGGGGCGGGCAGGAGCGCGCTGCTCGCCTTCGCGGCCGAGATCGCGAGTGATCAAATCGTGCTCCGCGCCTCCGGCACCCCGGAGGAGTCGCACTTCCCGTACGGCGGCCTCCACATGCTGCTGGCGACCACCCGCCCGCGCTGGAAACACCTGCCGGCCCAGCAGCGCGACGCCCTCGAACGCCTGGGCGAACCCGAGCCGGAGAGCCGGGTGCCCGGCGAGCCTGCCTGGCCGGGCTCGCCGTACCTGCCGGTCTGGAACCTCCTGCGCCACCTGGCGGGGCGGCGGCCCGTGCTCTGCCTGATCGACGACGCGCACTGGCTGGACCGGGAGAGCCTGGCGGTCCTGTCCTTCTGCGTACGCCGCCTCGCCGCCGCGCGCGTGGTGATCCTGGTGGCCGCCGAGGGCGAATTGCCCGCGCTCCAGGGGATCGACGAGCTGGACCTGCCGGGTGTCGACCGGCAGGCGGCGCTGGACATCGTCGCCGAGCGCAGGCCGGGCATCGTCCCGCAGGCGCGTGAGCGGATCGTCGGCGATGCGCGCGGCAATCCGCTGGCCCTGTGCGAGCTGGCCGCCGGGATCAGCCCCGCGCAGGTCGAGGGCAGGCTGTCGCCGCTGGGCCTCCACACCGGCTGGCCCGGGCGTTCGCGGCGGGCCGATCAGCTGTACGGCGCGTGCTTACGCGTCCTGCCTGAGCGGACCCGCTTCCTTCTCCTGCTGGCCGCGGCCGACCCCGCGGCCTCCCTGCCCGAACTTCTCGCCGCCGCCGGGGCACTCCCGGCCTCCGAGCTCTTCTCCACCGCCGCAGCGACCCCGGCCGATCTGGAGCCCGCCGAGACCGCCCAGCTGGTCGAGGTGCGGCCGGCCGGGCTCACCCCTCGCCACCTGCTGGTCCTGGTCGCCGCCTACCAGTCCGCGCCGATCTCGGCCCGCATCGCCGCGCACCTGGCCCTGGCCGAGGCGTCGCCCGAGCGGCGGGTCTGGCATCTCGCCGCCGCCGCGCTGGAGCCCGACGAGGAGATCGCGCGCGGGCTGGAGGCCATCGGGACGTCGCCGGCGCTGGAGCGCGCAGCCGAGCTGACCGCCGATCCCGAGTCACGCGGCCGTCGCCAGGCCGCCGCCGCGCTCGCCGCGTGCGACGCCGGCCAGCTGCGCCGGGCGGCGGACCTGGCGACCTGCGCGACCAGGCTGAGCACCGAACCCTCGACGTTGGCCTCCGCCGCCCGCGTGCTGGCCACCGTGGAGTCCGAGACCGGCTCGCCGGCCAGAGCCGCGCGGATGCTGCTGGATTCGGCGGCCAGGATCGGCGACGACGCCATGGCCGTCGTCATGATCGCCGACGCGATCCGCCTGTTCGGCTACAGCGGCGATGAAGGGCTCGCCGCCCAGATCGCCGCCGCCGTCTGGGCGGCTCCGGAGGCCTCGCGAGCCCCTTCGCAGGCCGCGCGGTCAGGAGCCCAGCCCACCTGGTCCGCTCCGCTGGCCCGGTCACTGCCCCTGCTGGCGAAGGTCATGGCCGGTGGCCCGCTCAGTGGCTTCTCCGCCATCGGCGAGCTGGTCGAGCACACGCCCGCCCTGGCTACGCAGCAGGCCATAACCGCCACCTCCTTGGGGCTGATGGCCGCCGACGCCGGCTCGGCGCTGCGCCTGACCTCCACGCTGGTGGCCGACTGCCGCCACCAGGACCTGATGGGGCTCCTGCCGTACGCGCTGCAGCTCCAGGCCCAGGCCCTCCTGCTGAGCGGCCGCAACGCCGACGCACTCAGGCAGGCCACCGAGGGGCTGAAGCTCGCCGGTGACCTCGGCCAGACCCACCGGATAGGGCACCTGAGCGGCCTGGTCGCGCTGATCGCCGCGTTGGGCGGCGACGAGAAGCGCTGCCGGGCCTACGCCGAGTCGAGCCTGGCCTACTGTGCCGAACACGACGCGCCGGCCAGCGCGGCGCTGGCCACCTGGGCGCTCGGCCTGCTGGAGCTGGGGCTGGGCCGGGCGGGCGCCGCTGTGGACCACCTCGAACGCGTGGTCGCCGGGCCCGCGCACCACCCGGTGATCGCGGTCCACTGCGCGGCGGACCTGGTCGACGCCGCCGTCCAGGCCGACCTGCCCGGCGCCGCCGTCGAGCCACTCGCCCTGCTGGAGCGGTGGGCGGGGGACACGCGCCAGCGCTGGGTGGGCGCGGTGGCGCTGCGGTGCCGGGCACTGGTCTCCCCGGACGGCGAGGCGGAGCCGCTCTTCACCGGCGCGCTCGACCTGCACGGCTCGTCCTTGGCGTCTTTCCAGCGGGCCAGGACCGAGCTCGCCTACGGGCAGTGGCTCCGCCGTACCAGGCGCAGGTCCGAAGCCCGCTCTCATCTGCGGGCCGCGCGTGCCGCGTTCGAGCAGCTGGGTGTGGCCCCCTGGGCCGATCGCGCCGCGGCCGAGCTGAGCGCGGCGGGCGAGGCGAGCCCCGCGGAGCGGCTGCCGGAAGCACTGCGCGGGCTGACGCCGCAGGAGCGGCACGTGGTCTTCCTGGCCGCGCAGGGGTCGTCCAACCGGGAGATCGCCGCCCAGCTCTTCCTCAGCCCGCGAACCGTCGGCTATCACCTCTACCGCGCCTTTCCCAAGCTCGGCATCACCTCACGGACCGAGCTGGCGGAGCTGCTGCGGCAATCCTGGACGATCACGCCACCGGCCGGAACGCCGCGGCCCGGAGTGGCACTCCGGGCTTGAGACCTCAGTCAGGAGGCGGGGCTGTGCTCTGCCGGACGCTGAGCGTCGTCGCGAGCTCGAGCCCGGCCTGCGAGGTGCGCTCCCCGCGCCCCAGGGCGATCGCCAGCTCGGTGGCGGCCACGGCCATTTCGGCGATGGGCTGATGGACGGTGGTCAGTGGTGGATCGACCAGGGCGGCGAGCGGAAGGTCGTCGAAGCCGACCACGCTCAGGTCCGTGGGGATCCGCAGCCCGAGCGCCCTGGCGGCCTGGTAGACGCCGAGCGCCTGCAGGTCGTTGCCGGTGAAGATCGCCGTAGGCGGCTCGGGGCGGTTGAGCAGGTCGAGCGCCGCCGCGTGGCCGTCCTCCGGGGTGAGATCGGTACGTACGACGAGGTCGGCGCGGACCGGCAGGCCGGCGGATTCCATGGCGGAGCGGTAGCCGTCCAGCCTGGCTCGGCAGCAGAGGACGTCGTCGGGACCGCTGATCATCGCGATCCGGCGGTGGCCCAGCTGGATCAGGTGACGGGTGGCCGATCGGCCGCCGCTCCAGTTGGTGGCTCCGACGAAGGGGACGTCGTCCGGCAGCTCCATGGACGCGGAGGACCACCTCAGCGGGGCGGACGTTCAGGAGGTACTGCGCCGCGCCAGGACGAACGATCAGCGGCGCTCGGCGCGGCCGCCCGGATACTCGACCACATCGATGTAGGGCATCTTCCTGAGCCCCGTACCATTTGATCTAGCGCGATTTACTGCGGAAGCCCTATTGTCGCCCGACGTGAAACCTCTCAAGATCGCGGCGCTCGCCTGCGCTCTCATCACCCCCTTAGTCGGAGCACCGGCCGCGCACGCCGCGGCATATCCGATGAAAAACCCGGTGCTCACCAAGAACGCGCTCTACCAGTCGGGCCAGCTGCCCATGACGACCTGCGACGAGTTGCCGGTCGAGCCCGAGAACCGCACCCAGGCCCGTGCCTACATCGACGAGGTCATCCGCTGCCTGGAGAACACGTGGGGGCCGCAGCTGAAAAATGCCGGCCTGCCTTATGAGCCGGTCAAGGTCCGGCACGTGAAGCGCCTGCCCAAGAAGTACTGCGGTTCCGAGAACGGGACCGAGGATTCCCAGGCGTTGTATTGCGACTGGGACCGCACGCTGACCTTCCAGGTCGGCAAGTCATGGCTCGACACCCCTTCGGACCTCTGGCTGTTCAACACGGCCGCGTCGATGTACAGCTATCACGTGCTGAAATTGGCCGGCATATACGACGCCGGCGAGGACCTCAGAGCTCGCAGCAAAGCCGAGCACCATGAGCAGCGGCGCCGCCTGTCCCTGCAGACCGAATGCCTGGGCGGCGCCTTCATGAAGAGCGTCTGGCCGATCAAGGGCAAGACCACGGCGGACTGGGACATGTTCCTCTGGTTCGTCCGGGGCGACGGGCCCGGCGACGTCCCCGAGTACGGCAGGACCAGCACCATCAAGAACTGGATCCGGGCCGGCTTCCGCACCGGCGACCCGGGTTCCTGCAACACCTGGACGGCACCCTCGTCCAAGGTCGCGTAACCCAGCGACCTCGTGCGGCTGGAGGCCTACGAAAGAGCCTCGCTTGAAAGCCCCGGAATCACCGGGCGGTCGCTGCCCGACGTCTGCGCCGCCATCGACGCCTCGGTGGTGGCCAGCCTCGATCCGCTGGACGACGACACCGCCCAGGCCCTCCGCGACGCGGGCGCGGACATCGTGTTCACCACCGAGGTGGAGGCCCACCCGACCATGCAGGGCATGGGCCGCCTCCAGGCCGAGCACCTCATCGCCCTGGGGCATCGACGCCTCGGCTACGCCATGCCCGAACATCCGCTGCTGCGCAACATCGCCGGCGACCGGCTGCTGGGGGTCGCCGAGGCCTGCGCGCGGGCGGGCATCGACCCCCCGCTGGCCCTCGACACCGAACTCGACACCGCCACGATGGCACGCGCGGCGCGGCGCTGGCGCCGGGAGTCGGTGACGGCCGTGTGCGCCTACAACGACGAGGTCGCGATCGCCCTCCTGTCAGCCATGCGCCGCGCCAAGCTCGCCGCCCCCGGAGATCTGGCGGTCATGGGCGCCGACGACATCCCGCTCGCCCAGGTGGCCGATCCCCCGCTCAGCACGATCGCCTTCGACCTGGAGAAGGTGGGCCGGTCCCTGGCCGAGGCGGTCGTGGCGAGCCTGTCAGACCGCAAGCCGCGCCTGACCCCCGCCTCGCTGGCTCCTCACGTCATCCACCGCGCATCGACCTGAGCGGAGGGCGACGCAGTACGGAGCCTTCAGCTCCTCCCTGCTTCGTGGACGCGGTAGTGCGCGTCCAGGAGCGGCCAGGTCACCGTGGCCATCTCGGCCGGGCTCCGGTCACATCCACCTTGCAGCCAGTCGACGGCCACGCCGATGAGCGCGCCCGCGATGAACGCGGCGGTGACGTCATAGGGGACGTGCTCGCGCGCATCACCGGCCTCGAGGTGGTCATGGATGACCGCGGCCATGCGGCGGCGAATGTGGTCGACGACGCGCGCGCTCCCCTGCGCTCCCAGCAGCGCGCGATAGAGCCCCGCGTGCTCGGCGAGGCTGGCGAAGAACGCCGCCAGCGACTGGATGGCCTCCCGCTCCAGGTCCGCCGGGTCGAGGCCCAGGGTCGGCAGCGACTCGATCAAGCCGTCGATCATCGCGGTGCAGGCGTCCTCAGCCAACTCGTGGACGTCCCGGTAATGGTCGTAGAACGCCGAGCGGCTCACTCCAGCGCCCTCGGCGACGTCGGAGACGCTGATCCGAGACAGGTCCTGCTGCTCGACCAGCTGGATCAGCGCCCGCGCCAGCGCTGATCGGGTGCGGCGGACACGCCGGTCGCCCGATGGGGTGCTGCTCTCTTTGCTAGTGGCCACGCCCGCCAGCATATCGAACGACTACATGTGTAGGTTATCTTGCAGATGTAGGCTAACGTGTGGACGGCAGAACGAAGGGATCTCGACATATGTGGACACGTGTAGGCCGGGCCACCCCTCTTCACCCGAGCAACGCCTCGTGACCTCGCCCGGAAGTGTGCTGATCGCCGGTGCTTCGGCAGCCGGCCTGAGCACAGCGGAGGCGCTGCGGCGGCACGGCTATCGGGGGCGACTGACGCTGCTGGACGCCGAGCTCCATCTCCCCTACGACCGGCCGCCGCTGTCGAAGCAGGTCCTGACCGGCGCCTGGGAGCCGGGCCGCGCTCAGCTCCGTACCGCGGCTCAGCTCGACGCCCTGGACGCCGAGTTCGTCCGGGGCGAGCCCGCCGTCGCGCTGGACGCGGCCGAGCGCACGGTCACCACCGCCTCCGGCCGCGCGCTGCGGGCCGACGCCGTGGTCGTCGCCACCGGCCTGACCCCACGCCGGCTCGCCGGCCAGGACGGCCTGGCGGGCGTGCACGTGCTGCGCAGCCTCGACGAGGCTCTCACCCTGCGCGCCCACCTGACCGCCGGCACCCGGCTCGTGGTCGTGGGCGAAGGGGTCCTCGGCGCGGAGCTCGCCGCCACCGCCCGCCTCCTGAACCTGGAGGTCACCCTCGTCGGCATGGGGCCGGCGCTGCTGCGCGAGCAGCTCGGCGATGTGGTCGGCGGCCTGCTCACGCGCACGCACGCCGAGCGCGGGGTACGGCTGCGGCTCGGCGTCGCGGTCGACGCGCTGATCGGCGCCGAAGGCAGGGTCACGGGGGTACGGCTCGCGACGGGCGAGCTGCTGCCCGCCGACGCCGTCGTGGTGGCCATCGGCTCCCGCCCGGCGATCGACTGGCTGGCCGGCAGCGGCCTGCCCCTGGGCGACGGGGTGGAGTGCGACGCCTGCTGCCGTGCCGCTCCCGGCGTCTACGCGGTCGGCGACGTGGCCTCCTTCGAACACTCGGGTCTGGGCAGACGGCTGCGCCTGGAGAACCGCACCAACGCCACCGAGCAGGCCCAGGTGGTTGCGGCCAACCTCCTCGGCGCCGATCGCCCGTACACGCCGATCCCGTACTTCTGGACCGACCAGTACGACATCAAGATCCAGGCCCATGGCCTGCCCTCACCGGCGGCCGAGGCCACCGTCGTGGAGGGCGACCCTGAGCAGCACCGCTTCGCCGCCGTCTACCGCCAGGACGGCCGGGTCACCGGCGTCCTCGGCTGGAACATGCCCAAGCAGGCCCGCCTCCTGCGGCAGCAGCACCTGAACACCTGAAAGACCATCCGCTCCTTGCCGCCACAGGCGGTCCGGGAGCGGCCCATCGCATACTCGATGACGAGACCTCCATGAGGAGATGCCGAATGAGCGCAGACGAGCAGGTCCTGACCTATCCGATCACGAGCGACGCGGCGCTGGAGCCGCCCGCGGAGTGGGCCGAGTTGCGCGGCAAGTGCCCGGTGGCCCACGTGACGCTGCCCAGCGGCGACCAGGCGACGCTGCTGACCCGCTATGCGGACGTCAAGCAGGTGCTGGCCGACCCGCGTTTCACCCGTCTGCTGAACGCCCCCGACGCCGCCCGGCTGTCGGCCACGGAGGACGGCGGACTGTTCAGCAGCGAGATGGCGGCGATCATCCCCGACGGCGGGGAGGAGCATCAGCGCTGGCGGCGCCTGGTCGGCAAGTGGTTCACCGCCAAGCGCATGACCGCCATCCGGCCCAAGATGGCGCAGATCGCCGAGGACCTCATCGACGACCTGGTCAAGCGCGGCGCGCCCGGCGACCTCAAGGCCGGTCTGGGCTTCCCGCTGCCGGTCTACGTCATCTGCGACATGCTCGGCGTCCCGGCCGAGGACCGGGACCGGTTCTCGTACTGGTCCGACACGCTGCTCAACCTGACCCGCTACGGCAAGGAAGAGATCGACGCCGCCCAGGCGGAGTTCTTCCAGTACATGTCCGACCACCTCGCCGCCAAGCGCGCCGAGCCCGGCGACGACCTCCTGAGTGAGCTGATCGCGGCCGGCGGCCCCGAGGACGGCGGGCTGAACGACCTGCAGATCCTGGTCACCGGCATGGCCCTGCTGGTCGCCGGGCACGAGACCACCGCCAACATGATCGGCAAGATGGTCTCCATGCTGCTGGCCGACCGCACCCGCTGGGAGCGGCTGCTGGCCGACCCGTCGCTGATCCGCACCACCGTCGAGGAGACGCTGCGCCTCGACGCCAACTCCGGCTTCGGCCTGCCCCGCTACCTACGCGAGGCCACCGAGGTCAACGACACCGTCCTGCCCAAGGGCACGACCGTGATCTGCAGCATGGCCGCGGCCAACCGTGACGAGAGCGCCTTCGAGCACGCGGCCGAGATGGACCTGAGCCGCAGCCCCAACCCTCACCTGGCCTTCGGCTCCGGCGCCCACTCCTGCCTGGGCCAGGCACTGGCCCGCACCGAACTGCAGGTCGTGCTGGAAGTGCTGCTGCGCAGGCTCCCGACCCTGGAGCTGGCCGTGCCCGTGGCGGAGCTGGAACGCGTGGAAGGGCTGGCCGTCGGCGGGCTGCGCACCGTGCCGGTCCGCTGGTGAACCCCGCGCAGAAGCGCGGATGAAGATTCCGTCCTGAATGATCGACTGCTTCTGGCAACGTTCGTCGAAGGCGGTTACCTTGATCTCAGTTCACGCAGCCGGTTCGTCTGGAGGAACGTCCATGAGAATCAAGCGCGGGATATTAGCGGCGGTGCTGGCCACCGGCGCGCTCACTCTCGGCTCGACCCCCGCTCACGCCATTCCGCCTCCCCCGCCGGGTGGCGACAACCTCGTCGTCATCAGCTACTACGCCGGAGATCAGCTCGTCGGGCAGCGCTGGTTCGGGTGCAATCGGCCCGCGGACCAATGGGGGACGCTCGAGGGCCAGATGAAGCTCTCCTTCACGCCCTGCTGAGGAAAGGGGGTTATCCGCTCCTCTCCACTCTCAACGTATAGCGCACCAGGGGGCTTGCGGCAAGACCCGGGTCATACCGCAGAATCGTCGGCCGAGGCTAGAGCCTGCGGAACAAGCCCCCTCACATCGGAGCCAAATCACGTGAACCCGCTGACCACCAGCGCGTTTGACCTTCCCGACCACCTCTCCCCCAAGGCCGACCCGGCGCTGATCGCCGGCGATGAGCAGCACTTCGCGGCCATCGCGGAGAGCCTCGAGCAGTCGATCGCCGAGCTGTCCGACCGCCTCGACGCCGAGCGCAAGGCGCCCGGCGGCAAGGGCCGGCAGGCGCTGGACCGGGACCTGGAGATCCACCGGCTGACCGCTCGCCTGCGCGCGCTGCGTCGCTTCGGTCTGGATCTGTGCCTCGGCCACATGGTCAGCGCGGACAATGCCGAGCCGGTGTACGTCGGACGACTCGGCCTCACGGACAGCACGGGTCGCCGGCTGCTGCTCGACTGGCGCTCCCCCGCGGCCGAGCCGTTCTTCGGAGCCACCCACGGCAACCCGATGGGGCTGGCAAGCCGCCGCAGGTATCGCTGGACCCGCGGCCGGATCAGCGACTACTGGGACGAGGTGTTCACCTCGGACGGGCTTGTCGGGCACGCCGCGCTCGACGACCAGTCCGCGTTCATCGCCAGTCTGGGCAGCAGCCGGTCGCCCCGGATGCGCGACGTGCTCGGCACCATCCAGGCCGACCAGGACGCCATCATCCGCGCGGGATCCCGCGGCGCTCTCGTCGTCGACGGCGGACCGGGTACGGGGAAGACCGTCGTCGCGCTGCACCGCTCCGCCTACCTCCTCTACTCCGATCCCCGCCTCGGTCACCGGCGGGGCGGCGTGCTGTTCGTCGGTCCGCACCAGCCGTACCTGGCCTACGTCGCCGACGTCCTGCCCAGCCTCGGAGAGGAGGGCGTACAGACCTGCACCCTGCGGGACCTCGTCACCGAGGGAGCCGCGGCGGCGATCGAGACCGACCCGGACGTGGCCCGCCTGAAGTCGTCCGCGGACATGGTGAAGGCCATCGAGCCGGCCGTCAGGTTCTACGAGAACCCGCCCACCAAGGGGATGACGGTCACGACCCACTGGTCCGACATCTGGCTGAGCGCCGACGATTGGGCCGAGGCGTTCGAAGCACCGGAACCCGGTACTCCGCACAACGAGGCGCGCGACCAGATCTGGGAGGAACTGCTCACGATCCTGATGGACAAGCATGACGACGATGACGTCTCGGCTGACCTGCTCCGCAAGTCGCTGCTGCGGAACAGGGAACTGCTCACGACCTTCAACCGCGCCTGGCCGCTGATCGAAGCGGCCGACCTCGTCGGAGACCTGTGGTCCGTACCCGCCTACCTGCGGATGTGCGCTCCCTGGCTGAGCCAGGACGAGGTTCGGCGGCTGCAGCGCGCGGACGCCCAGGCCTGGACGGTGTCCGACCTGCCGCTCCTGGACGCGGCACGGCAGCGGCTCGGCGACCCGGAGGCGTCACGGCGTAAGCGCCGGCATGCCGCCTCCGTCGCCGCCGAACGCGAGCGCATGGCGCAGGTCGTCGACAACCTGCTCGAGGCCGATGACGACGGTGAAGGCGTGGTGACGATGCTGCACGGCCAGGACCTCAAAGAGGCCCTGGTCGACGACACCGCTCTGCCCGGCGCCGACCAGGACCAGCTCGCCGGCCCCTTCGCGCACATCGTCGTGGACGAGGCTCAGGAGCTGACCGACGCGGAGTGGCAGATGCTGCTGCTCCGCTGCCCGTCCCGGAGCTTCACCATCGTCGGGGACCGCGCCCAGGCCAGGCACGGGTTCACGGAGTCGTGGCAGGAACGGCTCGAGCGGATCGGGCTCGACCGGATCAATCTGGCCTCCCTGAGCATCAACTACCGGACGCCGGAAGAGATCATGGTGGAAGCCGAGCCGGTCATCCGGGCCGCGCTCCCGGACGCCAACGTGCCGACCTCCATCCGCAGCAGCGGCGTCCCCGTCGTACGCGGATCCGTTTCCGATCTGGGCTCGATCCTCGACACCTGGCTCGCCGCACACGCCGATGGGACCGCCTGCGTCATCGGCGATCCCACGTTCCAGGCGACGTCCCGCGTCCGGTCGCTGACGCCGGAGCTGTCGAAGGGGCTCGAGTTCGACCTGGTCGTCCTCATCGATCCGGAGAGGTTCGGCGAGGGCATCGAAGGAGCGGTCGACCGCTATGTCGCGATGACCCGGGCGACCCGGCAACTCGTCATCCTCACGAGCTCCTGACGCCGGCCGCGACCATGTCCGAGATCGTCAGGCAACTCGACGGAAGCAGACGGTCGCACGGTAGCGATTACGGTGCTCCTCCTCCGACTCAGCCTCAGCACTGATGACGTCCAGTTCGGCGTCGGGGCCGAAGAAGTCATGGGCCTGAGCCCTGGCGTTCTCTCTGATCTCTTCTGGAGTCGCTCCGCTGACGGTGACGCGCAGGGTAAGCGGGAACTGTGTCACGCTCATCGGTGACCTTCTTTCGCCGCGACAAAACGGTTAAAAATTCGCATAACCGGCAAACTGACGGCCCATACGAGCAATCACAGCAAACGCCTGCCCCTTCTTGCCGCTCTAAACCCCCAGAGGGCGGGCGGCACCTGCCGGTTGTCCTCGAGCACCGGCAGGCTGCGGCCCAGTCCGGTGAGGTGCAGCAGTCGGGACATGAACGGGCGCGGTGCGGTCAGCACGACGGTGATGCCTTGAACTCGGGCGCGATGCTGGACACCGATCATTACGGCCAGCCCGGACGCATCGCAGAACGTCACCTCTGAGAGGTCGAGGACGAGCAGGCTGGTGCTGTGGTCCAGCGTGTTCAGCAGCTGCTCGCGCAACGCTCCGCTGCTGAAGATGTCGATCTCGCCCGACAGATGAACGGTGGTGGGAGCCGATGGCCCCGCCAGGCCTGGAGGCAGTGCGTCGATGACGGTCATGAGAGTCTCCGATCGGAGAAGGGTAGGGAACGAGGCGCCTGCCGGCCGGTGGCCGGTCAGCCGCCGGACGGCGGTGCCGGCACCGGTCGAACCGGCCGTTGGCAGCACGTGGTCACGCCGGCACGTCATCGGCTAGTTGCCGATGGCGTGCCGGCCCTCGTCGTCCCAGCCGGGCAAGCCGCCCCGCTCTGGCGCGTCGGTGCCCGGCGCGGCGGGAAGGTGCGCGACGGTGAGGAAGTGGGCGGCGGCGAAGCCGCTCCTGCCCTGGTTGGCGAGTATGAGCGCGGCCTGGGCAGTGCCGCTCCCCGCGCGCGGCGGGATCACCAGTAGGACGATCGGCTCGGCGCGATCGAAGCTCAAGGTCACCACAGGGGGATCGGCCTGGCCGAACCAGCCGACCCTGACCTGGCGCCCGCGTGCCGGGATCCGGCGCGGAAGATGGTCCCACGCATGCCGGTACACCGTGACCCGCAGCGTGGTCCTGCCGAGACGCCGATCGACGGCGGCGATCAGGCCGGGCAGCTCGGCAGCGGCATCGAGGGAGTACGGCCACCAGGCCCCGTCCACGATGGCGGACCGGTCCAGCACGGGACTCATGGAGAGCCGGAGCCTCGAGCCGGTGGCGGGAACCGTGGACGCACGAGCGCTCAGCGGCTTGAGATAGGAGAGAAGTGTCGGCGGCATGGCTGCCCAGCCCGTCCGGACCGAAAGGCCCTCGATCGTCTATCGCCGCGGGCGACGCCGACCTGAGTGCCAACGCACGAAGTGTCCTCGGTGATTTGACCTTACCTGCCGGTTCCGGATTCACCAATCCCCAGCGTCAGTACGCGCTCCGCTCCCGCTGGTCATGGCGTGCGTCACGCCGCAACGGGAATGGCCCCACAGCACCCGGCGTCGCGCCAGGTCCGGTACGGCCTGGCGCGCCGACCGCGGTCCACCACGCCGATCAACTGCTAGCCGGAGGAACAGGCGATGCCGGTCGGGCCGGGCGTGGACGGGCCGTTGGCTTGGAAGCCGAAGGTGGCCGTCGCCCCTGGCGCGAGGCTCGTCGCGTAGTTCGGCGCCTTGATCGTCCACGTGGTACCCGACGGTGTGATGGTGGAGCTCCAGGCGTTGACCAGGCTCACACCGGACGGCGCGGTCCACGTGACCGTCCAGTTGTTCCAGGTCGTCGTGCCCGTGTTCTTCACGGTGACGTTGGCCGTGAAGCCGCCCTGCCAGGCGCTGGCGACCTGGTAGTTCACGCCGCAGGAGACACCGGTGCCACCGGTGGGCGTGGGCGTGGGCGTGACGGTGGGGGTCACCGTCGGGGTCACCGTGGGCGTCGAGGTCGAGCCCTCTGAGGTGGTGTAGCTGACCTTGGTGTACGCCGTGCCGCACTGCGGGTTGCAGGACGACGGAAGCGTGAAGCTGTACACGCGCCCGCCGTTGATCAGCTTGTCTGTGACGTCTCGCACCCGGATCTGGAACTGGCTGGAGCCCGACGTGATCCCGCCGATGACGTAGGACTGGCCCATGTCGCCGTTCATCTGGGCCGTCTGCCACGCGCCGTTGGCGAAGTACTCGACGCCGTGGATGCCGTTGGCCAGGTGCGAGACGGAGATGGCCGGCCACCAGACCTGGGCGCCTTGCAGGAACCCGATGTTGATGTCGCCGCTGTAGTTGGGCGCGGGGATGAACGACCAGGTGACGTGCCGGTTGTTCCAGTGGTTGGGATACATGTCCCCGACCGCGCCGCCGTTCTTCACGAACCGGTTGAGCGAGTCCTTGGACAGGTCCAGATGGTAGGGATCGTCACGGCACCAGCCGTTGGAGTCGCCGCAACTGTCGGCGACGAGCATGGTCAGTTTCGCGCCGTTGTAGGCGTCGGAGACCCAGGAGCCGTTGCGGCAGAACGGCTGGTTCTGCGCGCCGTCGTTGGTGCCCGTGCAGAAATCGGCGATCTCCACCTGAACGTAGCGGCCGCAGTTCAGGCCGTTGTTCCATAACCCGGCCTTGCTGAGATTGGCCCCGGTCAGCGGCCGGGGGTAGAAGGTGTAATCGCCGGGCGTGTTGTAGACGTTGAGCGCGACGAAATCCTGTGAGTCGAGATTCGCCTGGGGCACTCCGCAACCGCCGTACGGCATGCCGAGCCCGTCGAAATAGGTGGCGTTGCCCGTCACAGGGCCGGTCGGGTCGCTGACCGCGCTGGCGGACTGTTGCATGAAGGGCACCAAGGCGCAGAGCGCGACCAGGAAACCGGGAAGCAGGATGGCGATCAACCGGCGACGAGCGTGACTCATCGGACTCCCCACTCAGAAAAGGATCGACACGACTCTTTCCGCGTAGCGCTGGCCTGGTCAAGTGCAGGTGCGCGCGAGCTGGGAAAACACGCCAAAGCCTGTGTAACTTTCATCGAGGGAGCCTGCTGTCCGCGCATGCGTCAGGATGTCGGTGAGGAGGCGACATGCAGGAGATCGAGTTCCGGCCGGGCAGCCACGGTCTCATCGAGATCTTGATAGATGGCGTTCCGCTGCTCGATCTCGTACGGACGGCCGAGCTGCCGTATGCGCAGGACGAGCAGCTCGAGCGCGCCGAGGAGTTCGCGCCCGAGCCCGCGCCCCTGCTTGCGGGCGAGTACAGCTACTTTCCACGGCAGATGGTCGGCTGGCCGAGCCGTCACTATCTCGGGGAGCCGGCGGAGACCGCCTACAACCAGGACGACGACGAGACCATGCTGCTCGGGTGCACCTGCGGCATCCCGGAGTGCTGGGCGCTGCTGGCCAGGGTCGAGGTCACGGATGCGGTCGTGCGGTGGTCGAGGTTCGCCAACAACCACCGGGACTGGGACCTGCGGGCGACTCTCGGGCCGTTCGTCTTCGACAGGCGGCAGTACGAACAGGCTCTGCGTGCCACCGCCGCCCGACCGGTTCGGCCACCAGCGCCGGTGGTCCACGATGATGTGCGGCTGGTGCCGGTGATCGACGCGCTCTCCGGCATCCTGACCGACGGCTGTCCGGCACCGCCCGCCGACGAGTCGCTCCGGGACGCCTACTGGCTGGACCGGGTCGCCGCGGCAGGCCTGCCGAGACCGATGCCGGGCAACGCGACGCTGATCCCGCTGTCCGGATTTCTCGGCGGGCACTGCTTGACGACGCTGGTTCGGGCCACGGTCAAGGACGTTGCGACAGACCTGGCAGCCGAGGACGCCCTCGACCACGTCAGCGCTGTGAGCGGGGGATATTGCCTGGTGGCAGCGGGGCGGCCGCTCGTCTCGCCAGGCTGCTGCAGCGACCTCACCGACCTGGCCAACTGGCGCGACGCCGCCCGGCATCGCGGGCCTGATCCGACGATGGTGTGGATCGGCCACCCCTGGGTCCATGTCGCGGCGGACGGCGACAATCTCCTGCTGACCCACCCGACCGAACGCGATCCCGGACCCGAGCTGGCCTGGATCTCGCGCCGGTCGCTGGAGTACGCCGTCCGGCAGGCCGCGGCGGAGGTCCGCTACCTCGCCCGGCCACTCCGAGACGTCTGTGTGGGCCTGGTCGGCCGGGACAGAGCCGACGCGCTGTGCTCGACGCTCCTGGGAGGCTCCTGGCTCAGGGCCGGCGCCGACTGGCTGGAATGACCTGCTCTCGGGCTGCTGCCGCGCCGCGACGACGGCGGTCAGGACGGCTCGTCGTCGCTCCCTGACCTGCCCTGGCTACGTACGAGCAGGGCCAATGTGGCCCGAGCATTGCGGCGCCGAGACGGCGTCCGGCCGTACACCGACACCGCGGCCAGGATGGTGAGCGTCCCGGCATACAAGAGGCCGCCGCCCAGAGCAGCGAGCACGGTAGCGATACCGATCATGAGCGCACCCTTCTCCAGAGCTTCACCACCCCGGCTGGGGGGAACGGTCCCAGTACGCTCGCCACTTGCCAGGTCGGCGAGCGCCTGTGGCGGCGAACCTCCGATATGCGCTGCTGAAGCCGTCTACAGTGGTTGTCCGGTCCGGTCCGCTCCGGATGCGCGCATACCTTGCGGGAGGGCGCTGTGGCCGAGCAGGAGGATCCACGCACCCGGCTGGCGCGCCGGTTGGCTCAGCTGCTCGACCTCGCCGATCTGCCACTCGACCGCATCGCGGCGAGAGCCACCGCACGGCGGGCTCCGGGCCAGACCTGGACGGTCAGAGCCCAGCGAATAAGCGACTGGAAGACCGGCGAGCACCTGCCCAAGTCGGACCAGGCTTTCGCCGCGGTGATCCGCATCCTGATCGAGGCCTGCCGAACCAAGGCGGCCGTCTTGCCGGCCGAGGGCACAAGAGAGTTACTGGACGAGCGCGCGTGGACACGGCTCCTGCGGGAGGCGCGGGCCGCCCCCGCGCGCACCGCCGTGCAGAGCCCGCCGCAGTGGTCCGGCGGCTGCCCCTACCGGGGCCTCGCCCCGTTCGGCAAGGGCGATTCCGCGGTCTTCTACGGTCGGGACCGACTCACCACCAAGCTGATCGCCGCACTCAGAGCCCGGCTGGACCGAGCGGACCTGCCGGGCATGCTGATCGTGAGCGGCGCCTCGGGAGCGGGCAAGTCGTCGCTGCTGCAAGCCGGGCTGTTGCCGTCGTTGCACCTGCTTGACATGGGCGCACAGCACTGGCCGGTGGTCACGATCCAGCCCACCGATGCCCCGCTCGACGAACTGGCGCGCAGGCTGGCCGCCGAGGCCGGGACGGATCCCGCGGTCGCCCGACGCGAGCTGCGGGACGACCCGCGCAACGCCCTGGCGCTGGTACGCGATGTCCTCGCCGCTCATGCGCGTTCGGCGGCACCGGATGGGCACGAGCGGGAGACCAGCCGGCTCATCCTGATCGTGGACCCGTTCGAGGAGATCTTCGCTCCCGCTGAAGGTGCTGCCCGGCAGCGCCACGCCCTCATCACCGCGCTGCACACGATGGCCGGCGGCAGCGGGGGCACGAGCGATGCCGCAGTTTCGGGTCCGAGATCGGCCGCGTCCGCTCCGGCGCTGGTGATCGCCGTCATCCGCAGCGACTTCCTGACGGCCTGCACGGCGTACGACGAACTCGAAGCGGCGCTCGGTCAGGACCTGCTCATGGTGGGGCCGATGTCGGAGACCGAGTTGCGCCTGGCCATCACCGGCCCGGCCGAACAAGCGGGCATTCATGTCGCCCCCGAACTTGTCAACATCATCGTGAACGACTTACGCGCCTCTCCCGAAGACGACACCTTCCAGGTCGGCGCGTTGCCCCTGTTGTCGGAGGCGATGCGGGTCACCTGGACGCACCGCGAGGGTGACCGGCTGACGACCCGCGGATACGAGCGGGCAGGAGGCGTCGCGCGCGCGATTCAGCTCAGTGCCGAATCCGTCTATGCCTCGCTCGGCGGCCGGCGGCAGAAGCTCGCCCGGCAGGTCTTCCACCGCCTGACCCAGGTCACCGTGAACGGCGCGGTCCGGCGCCGGCCGATGCCGTACCGGCGCACCGGGCAGGACCAGTCCGGCCGATCCGACCTTGAGGCGGTGGTGGAGAGCTTCGCCGCCGAACGGCTGGTCGTGGTCGAGGGAGACACCGTTCAGATCACCCATGACGCGCTGCTGCACGCCTGGGATCGGCTGGCGGGCTGGCTGAAAGAGGATCCGGCGCATCGCGCCCTGTACGAGCGGCTGCTGGATGACGCCGAGGAGTGGCAGCGGCAGGAGCGAGACCGGTCCCTCCTCTATCACGGGTTCCGCCTGGACGCGGTCCGGCAGGTCCTGTCTTACTGGCGGGCCGATCCAGAACGGTATCCCGAGTTGCAGGCGCTTCCGCGGGCCTTTCTCGACAACGCCACGGTGGCTGAGAAGCGCAGGGGTCGCCTGCGGCGAGCGGCTGTGTCCACGCTCGCGGGACTGTTCGTCATCGCGCTGGTCGCCGCCGTTGCTGCGGTCCGCGCCGGGCGGGAGTCCGCCCAGCAGCAGACCCAGACACTGTCGCGGCTGCTCGCCGTGCGCAGCGAGTCGGTCGGTGAGAGTGATCCGATGGTGTCGGCGTTACTCGCGGCCTCCGCGTGGCGGGTCGCCCCGACCGGCGACGCCCGTCGTAGCCTGCTCAGCGTCCTGAACAGCCCGTACCACGGGTCGATACCCGGCTCCGCCGTCGACGTGGCGTGCAACGCGGACGGCAGGACCCTCGCCACGGTTGGCCGGGACAACATGCTGCGCCTGTGGGACGCGCCCACCCGCCGCCCTCAGGGCGGGGCCGTCCCCTTCTCACGCGAGGAGAGCTTCTCGGTGGCCTTCAGCCCTGACGGCAAGATCCTGGCCGCTGGGGGCAAGGACGGCATGGTGCGACTGTGGGACGTGGCGACCCGCCGCCCGCTCCATGATCCGCTCACCGGCCACAAGGCCATCATCAGGGACCTGGCGTTCAGCCACGACGGCGCGACCCTGGCCACCGCGAGCGATGACGGCACGGTACGGCTGTGGGACGTGCCCGGCGGCCGGCCGAAGGGAGGCCCGCTGACCGGGCACCGTGGCATCGTCTCCGCCGTGGCGTTCAGCAACGACGGCCGGACCCTGGCCAGCGGGGGCGTCGACAGGACCGTCCGGTTGTGGGACACCCGTACGAGACGTCCCAGAGGCGAGCCGCTGACCGGCCACGAGCTCGGCGTCGCCACGCTGGCCTTCAGCCCCGACGGAAAGACGCTGGCCAGTGGCAGCGGAGACCGCACCGTACGGTTGTGGGACGTGGCACGCGGCCGCCCTGACGGGCCCCCGATCCCGGACGGCCAGGCGATCTACACGGTGGCCTTCAGCCAGGACGGAACCGCCCTGGCCGTCGGCGGCGACGAATCGATCGTCCGGCTATGGCAGCCCTCGACCCGCCGGCCGCTCGGCACGCCGCTCACCGGCTTCTCCGAGGGCATCGTGTGGTCGATGTGCTTCGGCGCGGACGGCTCCTACCTGGCCGCCGCCGGGCAGGGGCACGCCGTGCGCCTGTGGCGGATGGGCAGCCGCTTCCCGCAGGGCAGAACCCTGATCGACAACCCTCCGGACCGCAGATTCGACAGCCTCATCGGCGGTTCGAGCCTGACCTACCGGCCGCGGTTCAGCCAGGACGGGCGGCTGCTGGCCAGCGCCGGCCTCGATTCGCGGATGCGTCTTTGGGACGTCGCCTCGCGGCGGCCGATCGGCGATCCATGGCCGGAGCGCGTGGAGGACGTCGCCTTCCACCCTGGCGGAAAGATCGTCGGCACCTGGAACGTCGACAGCGGTGTCCAGCTGTTCGATCTGGCGAGCCACCGCCCCTTGGGTCCGCCGCTGCCCTGCCGGACACCCGCCGGCGCGCCGGCGTTCAGCCCGGACGGCACGACGGTGGCGGTGGCCTGCCGGGGAAACCCCGGCTATGCCCACTCAGTACGTTTCTGGGACGTACGGACCGGCCGCGAAACGGGGACGCCGATTCACGTGTTCTATGAAGGCGTGGCGTTCAGCCCGGACGGATCCGTCATGGCCGCCTTCGGCGCCGGCGTCCAACTGTGGGATCTGCGACACCGTACGCTGGTGGTCGACCTGCCCAGCCGCGCCGTCGAGGACGTCATCGAGGCGGTGTCCTTCAGCCCGGACGGCCGCGTCCTCACTCTCATGTGGAACGACAGAGTCCAGCAGGTGAACGTCGCGGAGGGCGAGACCGTCGCCCCGCCCTTCACGTTCGGAGCGGAGACGACGGCTATGGCGCTGACCGCGGACGGCAGCGTCGCCGTCGTACGGAACCCCGATGACACGGTCTCTCTGTGGGAGACGACATCGCAGCGACCGCTCAGCGGCTCCTTGCCGGCGCAGGCCAATGGCGTCGTCGGCGCCGCCGTCAGCCCGGACGGCCGGACACTGGCCACCATGGGCAAGGGGGCCGTGGTCCTGCGGGACGTGGACCTCCCCGCCGATCCCGTCGCGGCGGTCTGCGCTCTCGTCGAGCGCAAGTTCACCGAGCGCGAGTGGCAGGGTTACGCACCCGGGGCGCCTTACGTGGCGGCCTGCCCAGGGTGAGGAAGCCTCGGCCAGGCCTGCGGGTAGCGGAGGACGGCGAGTAGGCGGCGTACCTGCCCCGCCGAATGATCCTCCGCGTTCTACGTGGCTGGGGCGGGGATGCCGGCGGTGACCGTGAAGCCTCCCTCGCCGTCGTCTCCCGCGCTGAAGGTGCCGCCGAGCAGGGTCACCCGGCGGTTGAGCCCGGTCAGGCCCATCCCTGAGCCGGCGCCGGTCAGTGTGGGGTCGGCGCTCCGCCGGGGCGCCGCGTTGCGCACCTCGACGTCGGCCCGGTCGCCGGGATAGACGACGGTGACGGCGACCGGCGCCCCGGGGGCGTGCTTGCGGGCGTTGGTCAGCGACTCCTGCACCACCCGGTAGACGGCGCGGGCCACGACCGCGGGCACCGTGCCGGGATCGCCCTCGACGTTCAGGGCCGCCTGGTCGGCCGCCGCCAGCGCGGCCAGGTCGCCGCCGGTGTCGTCGTCGGGACGCCGGGCGGCCACCGGCCGGGCCCCTGTGGTGACCACACGCATGAGGTCGCGCAGCTCGATGAGGGTGCGCGTGCCGACCCGCCGAATCTGCTCCGCCGCCACGCGGGCGTCGTCGTCGCCCGTGGTGACGCGCAGCGCGTCGGCGTGCAGGACGATCTCGGTGACGTGGTGGGTGACGATGTCGTGCAGCTCCGCGGCCAGGCGCTGCCGTTCGGCGGTCTCTGCCCGCTCGGCGAGCAGCCGGCGCTCCGAGTCGGCCAGCTCGGCCCGCTCGCGCAGCTCGCGCACCAGCTCGTACCGGGTCCTCAGGTAAAGAGCGACCAGCGCGGGCAGGGCGGTGGCTGACAGCGCCGTGTAGAGCGTCCCCCACGTGGGCGACCAGATCGGGATGGCCGGCAGCGCCAGGACAGCGGCGAAGGCGAACGCCTGCCGCCAGGGCACCAGGGCGACCAGGAACGACACCACGAGCGGGGCCGCCGCGGGCGTCACGATCGGGTCGTTCCGCGGTGAGAGCACACCCGGCGCCAGACTGGCGCCCAGAGCGAGCACCGTCGTGACCGCGACGGCCAGCGCTCCCACCGCTCGCGGGAAACGGACCACCGCCGGCAAGGACGCGTCGAGCAGGAGGTTCAGGGCCAGCTCGACGGGCAAGCCGGCGCCGCCGGCGTACCCGCCCGCGGCGTGCAGCGCGATCTGAATGACGGCGCACAGCATGGCCGCGCCGATGGCGGCGATGAGCATCATCCTTCGGTCGCTGACGATGAGCTCCGGCCGGGGGAAACGTGGCGGTTTGCGCACAGTGGGCACCTTCAGCAGGCCGGTTGTCGCGGGATCGTGGTCAGCCGGGCCCGTCAAGGAGTCCGGCCTGGTGGGCGATCAGTGCGGCCTGCGTCCGGTGGGCGAGGTCGAGCTTGACCAGCAGGCGGGAGACGTAGCTGCGGACGGTCGTCTCCGACAGGAACAGCCGTTGCGCGATCTCCGGATTGGTGAGCCCCTCACCCAGGCAGGCCAGCACTTCCCGTTCGCGCTCGGCCAGCTTGGCCACCAGCGTGCGCGCCGCGTCGCGCCGCTCGTCGTCCCTGGACGAATGCGTGACCAGTCTCCGCGCGGCGCTCGGTGACATCACGACGTTGCCGTCCGCCGCCACCTTGATCAGATTGAGCAGGTCCTCGGCCGGGGTGCTCTTCACCAGGAAGCCCCCGGCCCCGGCCTCGAGGGCGCGCAGCACGTACTCGTCGGACTCGAACGTCGTCAGCGCGATGACCGCGGGCGGCGATGCCAGCGCCGCGATCTCGCTCGTCGCGGTGATCCCGTCCACGCCCGGCATCCTGAGATCCATCAGCACCACGTCGGGCCGGTTGCGCAGGACCTCCTCGACGGCTTCCGCTCCGTCGCGCGCCTCGCCGACCACCTCCACCTCCGTGCTGGAGCCGAGGATCGTCTTCAGATGCCGGCGCACCATCGGGTCGTCGTCAGCGAGCAGAACCCTGATCACGTCTGCACAGTCTGCCATCCGTCATCGCCCGCCGTGGTGCCCGGCCCGTGCCGGGCCGGGCACCATCGCGGTGATCAACCGGCGAGCCCGCGCCAGAAGGCGCATCGGTGCTCACCGCTGAGGTCGACCGGACCGATGCCGCCCTGGCTTGCGGGCTTCAGACTGAGGACGGTCCGGCCGGACGGTGTGAACGCGGGCCAGGCGGGTGCGCCGGCGGCCTGGGGCTTGCCGGCGTGGGCGAAGGATGTCCAGTAGCCGATCATCTGCTCCGCCAGCCGCCACTGCTCCGACGTGAGCCCGTCCCATGGCCGGCCGTCCAGGTCGAACAGGTACGGCAGGTCGCTGGCGTGCTGGGCGCCCAGCGGGAATTCCGAGGGGGTCTCGAAGATGTTGGGGGCCTTGGCGTCGGCGAACTCGTAGGCGTACACGGTGGTGCGGGCGGCCATCGCCTCGTCGCTCTCCAAGGTCGGGCAGGCCCACGCGCGGTCGCTGCTCACCGTCGCCCAGGCCAGGCCGGGCGAGGAGAAGCCGGTCAGCGGATATTCCCGCATCACCTTGCCGGCCTGCTCGCCGAACGCGTTCTTCATCAACGTCGGGTAGTTCTCGGCGGTCACCGGGATCCCGGCCTGCGCGGTGCCGGCGACGAAGCCGGTGCCCTCGCTCTTGGTGCCGCCGGAGATCACCGGCACGCGCAGGAACTTGCCCGTGCGCAGCGCCTGCGCCGGTTCGAGCGGCAGCAGCGGCGTGCCGTGGGCGAGGGCGGTGCCGAAACTCTCGTTGACCTTCGTCAGCTCGGAGACCGGCTTGGACCGCAGGCACTCCAGCTCCTTGCCCGCCGCGCAGCCGAGCTGCTTGGCCGCGGCCAGGCCGATGTCCTGGCTGGCCTTCAGCGAAGGGTACGGCGTTATCGTCGGCATGTCCGGGACCGGGATGTAGGTGCCGGTCGGCCAGTTGAGCATGCACGCCCCCGACTGGATGACGGCCTTGTCGATCAGGCCACGCGTGGCCGGAGAGGTGAGCAGCGCGCAGGTGCTGATCCCGCCGGCGGACTGGCCGAACAACGTCACGTTCCCCGGGTCGCCGCCGAAGGCCGCGGCGTTGCGCCGGACCCACTTCAAGGCTTCGAGCTGGTCGGCCAGCCCGAAGGTGCCCGAACCCGACAGCCCAGGAAGCGCGAGGTAGCCGAACGCCCCGAGCCGGTAGTTGGGCGTCACCACGATCACCTCGCCCTGGTCGGCCATCCGCCGAGCGTTGTACATGCTGCCGTAGCCGTCGAGAAAGCCGCCCCCGTGCAGCCACACCATCACCGGCAGCCGCTTGCGCGACGACTTGGCCGGCGCGGTGACATCGAGGAACAGGCAGTCCTCCCCACCGATCTGCTTACCTTGGTCCACCTGGGTGCACGGCCGGCCGGGCTTGGTGGCGTCGGCCACCCCCCGCCACGCTGCGACCCGCACCGGATCCTTCCACCGCAGCCTCCCCACAGGCGGCTGCGCGAAGCGTATCCCCGAGTACGTCCTCACTGTGCCATCATCCAAGCCGCGGATCCGGCCCGAGTCCAGCTCCACGACCGACGGCCGCGGCTCTGTCCGCTCCTGCGGTCGCGCGGCGGCTTGCGCGACGCAGAGGGTCATGGTGAGGCAGCCGCCGGCGGTCAGGGCGAGCAACCGCCGAATCGACGGTGATCTTCTATCGAGCATGCGACCAGCTTCGTACCGGCTCCGCACCCGCCGTGAGATGTGAAAGTCGCAGGCTTTCGACAGGTTGTTGCACACGTGCATGGTCGAAAGGTGGGGCGGGGCTACTTCTCGGGTACGGGGGTGCCGTCGCAGCCGCGGGCGACGCGGCGAACGCCTACGAAAGCGGCCTGGTGCGCACAGGCACAGGTGCACCCTGAAGAGTAGGACCAGGCTCCTGGATCCTCTCCAGGGACGTGGAGGCGATCCGCGGGGCGCTGGGTGAAGATCGGCTGAGCTTCATGGCCGGCGGCCTCGGCGGGATCGCGGCCGCCGCGTACGTCCGGTTGTTCCCCCGGCACATCCGGGCCATGTACCTCGACAGCGTCAACAACCAGACCCAAGGCTGGCCCGCACAGGGTCTGCTGAGCCTGCCCGTCAAGCAACGGATGTTCGCCAGGTTCGCCGAGTGGTGCGCGGACACTCCCACCTGCGCGCTGCACGGCGAGGACGCCGAAGCGGTATGGCACAAGCTCCTGAGGGATGCCGATCGCCATCCGATCCCGGTCACCTCGTCGCAGTACGGCCATGGGGAGCTACGCGCGTGTCACGGCGACGCCCGGAACGCTGGCAATGAGCGTCGACCGAGAGCTTCACCGGCATGATCCCGGGATCGGTGACCGTCGCCTACGACGGGCCCGGCTACATCATGTACCTGTCGCGATCCAGCACGCCACCAGGTACCTGACCGACCTGACGCTCCCGCCACCGGGCACCGTCTGCCCCGCCGAATGATCAACGCTCGGTCCGCTGAACTGCGGCCGGCGGCGTGTAACGCGCGAGCTGCCTGCTCTGTGCCACCAGAACGCCGTCCGGCCAGGTCGACGGTGACGACGCCGCCGCCGAAGGCGAAGTGCCGATGCGGTGGCGGGCCCCTGAGCAACCAGCCGTCGCCGATCGACTCCAGATCCTTCTCAGCAGGCATTACTCTCCCATCGGCGTCGAGTCCTCCAGCAGGGGCGCGAGCTTCTCCGCACACGGTGCATGTCCGATCTGCCGGCACAGCCGCAGGACCTGCTCGGCCTTGTACGCCGCCGCCGCGCGGTCGCCGCGTCGCCGTTCCAGCCCGGCCAGCTCCGTCAGCGCGGCCAGCTCCGGCAGCCGGTACGTGTTCTCGCTCGCCACGGCGTGGCCCCGCAGCGCGTGGCGGACGGCGCCCTCGTGGTCGCCCCGGGCATCGAGCAGCCGGGCACGGGCGAGCAGCGCGTAGGCCAGATGCCAGCTCAGGCCGCCTGCGCCGATGAGGTCGTCGGCCAGGTTCAGGCTGTCGGAGGCCTCTGTCGTCAGGCCGAGGCCGATTCCGGCATCGGCCAGGGCGATCAGCGCCGCCGCCTCCACCAGGCGGTCACCCTGGCCGCGGCACACGTCGAGCGCCCGCAGCGCCTCGTCTCGCGATTGCGCCCACCGGCCGTTCTCCCAGTGCAGCCGGCTGATCCAGACCTGCGTCGTGGCCGCGCCGTGGCCGCCTATCGAGTTGATCAGGGCGACCGACTGCCGGAGGCAGGTCTCCGCTTCGCCGTACCGGCCCTGGTCGAGGAGCACGGCGCCCAGCTGCCGCAGGTCGGCTCCCTCGGCGTGGGGCAGATTGTGGCACCGGCTCAACGCGAGTGCCTGCCTGCAGTAGTCCTCGGCCAGGTCGAGCCGGCCCAGGTGGTGGTACTGGTTGCCGAGCGCGTTGAGCGCCCGGATGTGGCCGGGCACCGAGCCGAGCTCGCCGAAGAGCTGCGCGGCCCGGACGTTGTCGGCCATCGCTTCGGTGAGGTCGCCCGTCCACGCACGCGCGAAGCCCAGTCCCATCCTGGCCGCCGCCTCGCCCTTGCGCTCGCCGCTCTCGCGGGCGATGCGGACGGCCTGTTCCAGGTGCACGACGGCCTCCTCACGGCGGCCGGCACGGAAGAGGCCGTCGCCCATACCGGTGTGCAGCATGGCGATCACGGCCGGCACATCGTGGGCGGAGGCGGCCTCCAGCAGGGCCGGCGCGATCTCCATCCACTCGCCGATGCGGCCGGTACGGGCGCAGATCACGCGAACCATGTCGGCCAGGCGCCAGACCCCGGGGCCGGGATCCCGTTCGACCGCGCGCATCAGCGCGGCCATCAGGTTGACGACGTCGGCCGCCTCGGGGGACGGGTGCTCACGAGCGTCCGTGCGCGGCTGCGGGCCGGGGATCAGGAACTCCCCGGGCGCGCACTGGGCGGCGATGGTGGCGCCCAGTTCCAGGTAGTGGTTGAACAGGCGCTGCCACGCCGGCTCACGCTCCGGGTCGCGCCCGGCTTCCGCCACCGCGTAGAGCCGGACCAGGTCGTGGAAGCGGTACCGATCGGTGCTGCGGTGTTCGATCAGGTGCGCCGCGGCCAAGGCTCTGAGTGAGGCGCGCGCCGCGTCCTCGGGGAGGCCGGTGACCGCCGCCGCGGCCGCCACGGTGACATCGGGGCCGGGCACGAGCCCGAGCAGGCGGAAGACCTGCTGCTCGGCCGGGGCGAGCACGCGGTAGGAGGCGGAGAAGGCGATGGTGACGGTGTTGTGCTCGGCGCCGTCCACGGTGAGTCCCGCCAGCGGGTTGCCGGCGGCCAGCTCCGCCGCGACCGCCGCGGTGCCGTCCTCGGGCCGGGCGGCGGCGTTCGCCGCGGCGATGCGCAGCGCGAGCGGCAGCCCGCCGCACGCGCGTACCAGCTCGCCGCGCGCATCCGACTCGGCCCGGCCGCCCGCCGGTCCGAGCACGCCGTCCAGCAGCGCCCGGCCGTCCTCGTCGGAGAGCGGGCCGAGCGAGTGCTGCCTGGCGCCCGCGTACGCGACCAGTTCGCCCAGCCGGTGCCTGCTGGTCACGAGCGCCACGCCGTTCGGGGGCAGGAGCTGCTCGATCTGGGCCGCTGAGCGAGCGTTGTCCAGGACCAGCAGGAACGAGTGCCCCGCCAGCAGCGAGCGGTAGAGGCCGAGCTGGGTCTCGAACCCGCCCGGCGCCCGTTCAGGATCGACGCCGAGCGAGATCAGCAGCCGGGTCAGCGCCGCTGTCGTGGTCAGCGGCTCGTGGTCCGGATCGTAGCCGCGCAGGTCGATGTAGAGCTGGCCGTCAAGGAAGCGCTCCTTGGCCTGGTGCGCCCAGTGCAACGCGAGGGCCGTCTTGCCCATGCCGGCCGTGCCGCTCAGCACGCACACTCCGTCGCCGCCGGCCAGGCACTCATTCAGCCAGGCCAGCTCCGCGTCGCGGGCGACGAACCCGGGCACGTTCCTGGGTAACTCTGCCGGCCGCGTGACAAAAGGTGCGGGCAGCGGAGTCAGGCCCTGCGCTGGGGAGTCCGGTTCGTCGTCCTGCAAGAGCCGCTGGTGTAACCGGCGCAGGTGCGGGCCGGGCTCGATGCCCAGTTCGTCCACCAGCCGCCGTCTCGCGTCCCGGTACACGGCCAGCGCCTCGGCGCGGCGCTCGCACCGGTGCAGGGCCAGCATGAGCTGCCCCAGCAGCCGCTCGCGCAGCGGGTGCTCGGCCACCACGGTGTGAAGTTCGCCGACGATCTCCGCGTGCCGCCCGGACGCCAGCTCCGCGTCGTACAGCTCCTCCAGGGCGCAGACCCGCCTGTCCTCGAGGCCGGGGCGTTCCTGCTCGATCAGCGTGGCGCTGGTCCCCGCCAGCGCCGGGCCGCGCCACAGCTCCGCCACCGCGCGCAACCGCGCCACGGCGTCGGCGTGGCGCCCCTTCTCGGCGTCGGCGCGCGCGGCGGTTCTGTACCGCTCGAACAGACGCAGGTCCAGCTCGTCCTCGCCGGCGTGGATGCGGTAGCCGGCGCCGACGCGGCTGATGCGCTCCTTGCCGACCAGAGCCCGCAGCTCGTGGATGTAAACCTGTAAGCGGGCGACAGCCGTGCGCGGCGGGTGCTCACCCCAGACCAGGGCGACGAGCCGGTCGTCCGGCACCGCGCGGTTCGCATTGAGCAGCAGGGCGGCCAGCACGGTCCGCTGCTTCGGTGAGCCGAGCGCGACCGGCCCGTCAGGCCCCTCGACCGATACCGGCCCGAGAAGCGCGAACCGCGCCTCCGACTCCATGCGGCCCCTTCACATCCCCCGGTGATCCCGCTGTGATGCTACCGAGTGATGATCCTGTCGCTCAGGGGATTGCATGGAGACGCCGCTCCGCCGGCTGCCGGCGGCCAGGCGTGAACGTGAGCGCGGTCCGGCAGGTTACTTCAGGACCCAGAGTGCCCAGAACGGGCTGTCCCAGTTGCAGTCCCAGTATTCGTGGTCCCCCGAGTACCGGTAACCCGCCGTCTCACACTCCTTGAGGGTCCTGTGGACGCTCTTGATGTAGCCGGCCTTGGGCGTCACCACCTCCGCGCTCGCGGACGCGCTGGCGCCGAGTGTCGCAGCGATCGCCAGAGCGGTCGCCGGGACCACCACCCTCAAGATCTTGTTCCGCATGGAGAACCTGCCTTCGCTCGATTATGCGGAAAGCGTCGCAGCCACGGCTTCCGTAACTCTTCTCCTTCACTCCCGGCCCAGGTGTTCGTGCAGGCGGCGGGCGGCGCGGACGAGCCCGCTCGACCCCTTGCGCGCGGCGATCGCGGCGACCTTGGGGATCGTGCCGTGCGCACCCGCCCAGCGGGCGGCGTCGGCGGCGAACTCCAGGGCGCGGGTGTGGCCGCTGTGGGCCCGCTCACCCGGCGCCGGCAGGAACGCCGGGAGCAGGCCACGCATGATCTCCCAGACCTCCCTGTGCGCGCCCTTGCGCGCGACGTCGTCCAGGGCCGAGCTCACCTGACTCATGGTCATCCCGGTCCCGCGCAGCCACCGGCCCAGCTGCCGGCCGCACTCCTCGGTGGGCAGGCAACCGGCGGCGGCCGCGCGCAGCACCAGGTCACGGCAGCGTTCGGCATGCCAGCCGCGCTCGGCCAGCAGCACGCCGAGGACCAGCGCCGTCCCCTCGCCCACGGGTCCGTCCTGGTAGCGCAGCGGGGTCATGTACGTGTGCAGATAGCCCGGGTTCGACCAGCTGTGGGACAGCTGCGGGAGGAGTTGCATGGCCACCACCTCCCGGTCGGAGGGCAGCGCCATCCGCCACGCCGCCAGGTCGCCGCCGGGGGCGCTCAAGGCCGAGTGGGGCGGGTCGGACAGCAGCGCGTCCACGAGCGGCATCCCCGTCGGTTCCAGCCGGACGCGGGGGCGCGGGAAGGGCGCCGACCATCCGGCGCGGTGCCCGAGGGGGGCGTCGGCGGGCGGCCATTCCACCTGTGTCTCGGGCTCGGGCCGCTGCCTCAGCCAGCGCTCCAGCGCGGCGCCCGCCTCGCAGGTGCGGGCCAGCCGACCGGCGCGGGCGATCACGTCGGGATCCACCTCGCGCGGCAGCCGCAGCAGCGCCTGCGCCAGGTCGGCGGGCAGGGGGCGCACGTCCGCGCGCTCGTAGCCCTCGATCCGGGCGACCAGCGCGGCCGGATCGACGTGGCCGGAGGTGTGGGTCGGGATGGCCAGGAGGTACGGCGGCAGGGTTCCCGCCTTCAACGCGCTGTGGATCTCGGCGCAGCGCAGGAGCATGGCCCAGTGTGGCGGTGAGACCAGCCGCCGGTCGGGCAGCCTTTCGTGCGGTGTGGTCTCCTGCGGGCTCGGCTCCCGCTTGCGCACCGCGGTGAGGAAGACGCGCTCCCCTTCCGGCGGCGGGCTGGTGAGCCGCTCGGCGTTCGGAAGGGTCAGGCCCAGGCCGGCCAGGCTCGCCGCGAGATTGTGGAGCATTCCTGGAGCCATGCGGCCGGAACGGGCCACAGCGTTGCGAGCGGAGGGAGACGGCTCCCGGCCGGGATTGGTGGCCTCGCGCAGCAGTGCCTCGGTCCAGTGGGCGAGGCTCGACCACTCGCCCAGGGCGTACAGGTCCGTCGGTCGGGGCGGCGGCTTCCTGGTCTGCGGGTGGCGGACGAAGCCGTCGAGCCAGCGTTCGATGGAGAACTCGTGGGGCAGCCGGTCGAAGGTGCCGGCGAGGTCCTCGATCGCGCCGGGAAACGGCCGGCGGGCGGGCGCCTTGAACGCCGGCAGCTCAACGGCCTCGAATCCGTCGGTCTCCAGCTCGTCGGCCGGCGCAGGGGCAGCGCCGTACGCCTCGGCCAGGCGGACGGCCAGATCCGGAGGCAGGACGCCGGCAGCCTCCCGCACCGCCTCGGCCCCGGCCGGGGTGAACCGTCCCGCGTGCTTGACGGCCAGGCGGACCGACCTCTCCCTGACCTCGTACGACTCGCACAGGAACGCCGACGCCAGCGCGGGCGCCAGCTGGTCGAGCTCGTCCCCGGCCTGACGGGCGGCCTGGTCGAGCAGGGTGAGCCCGGCGCGCACGAGTTTGCCCTCGGAGCGGAACAGCAGCGCCGCCACCGCCTCGTTGACCTCGTCGCCGCCCAGCGCGGCGTCGCGGGCGCGCAGTTGCCGCAGGGCCAGCTCGGCGACCGGCCCCGGCGCGGCGGGCAGCAGCCGCAGGTAGTCACGCGCGCGCTCCGGGCTGGGCCCGGAGCCGAGGAGGTCGTGCAGGCGGACGAAGAAGCGCAGGTCGGTGGCGCTGCCGCCGCGCAGGAAACGGCGCACGCACCCGTCGACCAGCGCCTCGCGCTCGATCCGTCCGGCGTCGGCCAGGTCGCGCAGCGCGCGCAACCAGGACCGCCGCCCCTGCCCTTCGTCGTCCCGCTCCTCGCGCAGCACCCGGCCCACGCCTTCGGCCTCGAAGAGCCGCGGGATCAGGTGCTCCGCCAGCGGATCGGCTTGGAGATCGGGCTCGGTGGACGCCCAGGCGACCACGAGCGGCTCGTGGTCGGGAGGCGGGGCTCCGGTGCGGCGCAGCAGCTCCAGCGCCAGCGCGACGGTGCCGTCTTCCAACTGCCGCCGGGTGCCGCGCAGGCGTCCTGCCACGCGTACGGCGAGGTCGGCCTGCCACTCCGCCGGGCGCGCGGCGATGACCCGCAGCAGCGGCTCCAGAGGAAGGTCGTCGCGCCGGCCGGAGAAGTCGCGCCGGAAGATCCAGGTGGTGACCGCGGCCGCGCCTCCCAGCGCGCCCGCGCCCGCGACCCGCAAGGGCGCGATCCAGTTGTCGCGCATCCTCCAGTCGACGTGGCTGTGGTGGACCTCCGTCGTCCACCAACGGTGGACCGCCTCCTGCCTGGGCAGGCCACCGGCCACCGCGGCTGCGACGAACCTCTCGCGGGCTCGTTCCTCCTCCGCACTCAGCTCGTCGAAGCGTGCGTGCGCGGCGTCCCTGGCCGGGCCGATGTGGCGGGGCAGCCGGAGTGCCACCTCACGGCGCTCGGCCGCGTCGAGGCGTAACACCTCGTCGGCCGTTCGGGACGCGTCACCCGCGCCCACGGCCTCCGCCACGCGCTCCCATCCGTTCACGCGCCCACCCCCGCGATGCCGTCGCACCGGTGCGCGCGTGGATGGGGGGCGAGGAGGCAGGCGGCGCCGGGCGCCGACACGGCAGTCGTCATGACGCAGGACAATAGAGATCGTCGCCGACAGAACCCCGTCCGCGGCGCCCTGCGATCACATGATCGCCAGCCGGCCCCGTCGACTCGCCATGGGACAGAACCTGGGACACGGCATCACCGCGTGGAGCCCCTCGGCGGCGCCGGAGTATCAGGGCCGGCTGGTCAGTCCGGGCGTCAAGGTCGGGGACAAGCCCGCCGGGTACGCCCCCGCCGTACGGAACTGGGCACCCGAAAGCCGCGGCTGACGGACGTTATGCGGCCGATATTGATCGTCTTTGTGGTGGCTCGCTAGGGTTGGGCGCCTTCGTACACCCTTTCGGATTCCGCTGAGGATGTCCCGTGCGCCGCTATCGTTTCGGCAGGATCGCCGCGCTGCTCGCGTCCGGCTATGCGCTCGTGGCCGTCGCGTTCGGCGTCATCGCGCTGGTCACCGGCGACCCCGCACTGCTGCGGCAGCTCGTCGTCGGTTACTGGGAACCGGACCTGATGCCCTTCACCTGGTGGCTGGAGATCGTCCTGGTCGCGGGCGGGATGCTGCAGGGCTGGGCGTACTGGCAGGTGCTGCGCGGTCGGTCGGTGGGCGAGCCCCCCGCCGGGGGAAGGCGCGTCAGGCTGCTGCGGGCGGCCCTGTATCTCAACGTTGCGTCCGCCCTGCTGTTCCAGCTGCCGATCCCGTACCAGTGGTGGCTGGGCGTGTCCGGCGACCTGCTGCACATCGCCGTCGTCTGGCTGTTCTTCCTGGTGCTCGCCGGGGTCCTGCCCCGGTGGCTGCGGATCGTCGCGCTGGTGGCGGGGATGGGCGATGCCGTCATCACCGTGGCCGACACCGTGGCCGTCGCTCTGGGGCGCTACGACTTCATGGCGCCCTTGTGGCGGCTGCCGCTGGTCGACGCGATCCATCTGGTGTGGCTGGCGCCGGTCCTGGCCGGGCAGGTCAGGGATCCGCGCTGGAGCCGGGCCACGGTGGTGGCGGGCGCGGTCTCGGCGGCGGTGTCGTTGTCGCTGCCCAGGTCATCTATGTACGCCTCGATCGGGGGCGGTCTGGACCCCTTGACAGTGGTGCACGCCATCGTGGGCGTGCTGGGTGTCTTCTGGATGGTGTGGGCGGCGCGCTCGGCACACGACCTGGGCGGCCCGCCCCAGGCCGTACCGCCGTCCCCGGTGCCGACGGCGCGGGCGGCGCGGCGGCCGTGGCCGCTCGCCGTGGTGGCGGTGCTGCTCCCGCTGATCCCCGCGGCGTTCAACATCGCCGGCGGGATGCCGGTGTGGACCGGCCCCAGAGGCGTGGTCGAGCACTTCTTCAGCGCGTACCTCTCCCAGCCGGCGAGGCTGCTCTGGGTCGGCGTGGACCTGCTCGTCGGGGTCGGCGCGCCCGCCGTGCTGATCCTGGTCGCCGTCGTCCGCAGGACCAGGCGGCTGCTGCGGGTCACGATGGCGGCCCTGGTCATCGCCGCGGCGGCAGGCGTCGCCTCCGCGCTCACCGCGCGGCCCGAGAGGGACCTGGACCTGTTCCCCGACATGGTCAAGGCGCGGCTGTCGCCCTACCCGCCGGGGCTGTTCGACACGGACGAGAGCGGCCGCGTCCTGTTTGGCCTCTCGCCGCTGTGGTACAGCGCCGCGCTCGCCGTTTCCGCCTTCGTCCTGTTCCTCCTGTACGCCGCCCCGCCCGCCGCCCGCATGCGCCACCACGTCCTGGTGACGGCGCTGGCCACGTCCGTGACGCTGTGCTTCCTGCCCGCCGCCGACCATTCGCGCGGCCCCGCCACCACGGCCGCGGACTGCTCACCGCAGGAGTCCTGGGCGCAGGTGGCCGAACCCCAGCCACGTACGGGCACGCGGGCCTTCATCTGCTCGGTACGCGAGAACCGCGCGCTCGCGTTCGCCGACACCACGCCCGATCAGGTGCTGCTCGCCCACGGACGTCGCCTGTGCGGTGCCTACACCCGCAACGACCCGGCCGAACTCGCGCGCATCAAAGCCGTGGAGAAGGTGGACGTACGCGGCCTGGAGGGCGTGCTCGCCCCCATCTGCCCGCCCGCCGACGCCGTGGTCCAGGCGGCGCAGGACGAGCAGGACCGTGAGTACGAGGAGTGGGAGGCGGAGGAGCAGCGCAAATGCGACGCCACCCCACGCCACCGGCCCCGGATCCGGCCCGCGAAGGCGATCCGGCTCAAGGAGCCGGAATGGCCCGAGGCGGGATTGGAGCTGTACGAGGAGACGGAGGGCAGCGACCCCGCCAACGACGGCGTGTACGGCGCGGCCCCGGCCAACGGCCTGGTCTCCGTGGGCCCCAGTCACCTGATGGTGGACACGCATTCCGATTTCCACGTCTGCGTCACGCTGGAGACGTACGGGCGCCGCCCGCCGGTGGAGACCAAGGGCTGGGACCACGTGGTCGAGGTCGGCTACGAGAGCCCGGAAGGTCAGATGATCTTCATGGACGGGCTCGGCGGCACCGAGCTTCCCGACCTGTCGCTGAACGGCCGCAAGGGGCACTACCGCATCCGCGTGCACTTCGCCTGGTTCCCCTGGGAGGGAGACAAGTACGGCACCCAGCGGCTGCTGATCATGGCGTACCCGGGAGAAGGCGACAAGATCATCACCTATCGCAAACCGTCTATTCCTTGATGATCGCGTCCCGCGGTCCGGCGTAAACTGGGTTTTTGTCCAGCCGATTCTCCGTCACGAGCAGTTGGATCACTCCCTTGGCGTTCTCCTCCGCCTCCCAGACGACCCAGTTGTCGCCGACGGGCTCCTTCTGCGTGCGGACTATGCCGAACCCTCCCGGGTTCCCCGGCGGGACGCTGATGACGGCGAAGATCACCTTCTTGCCACGGCTCCTCAGCTCGGGCAGGACCTCGCCGACGGTCTTCTCGTCCACCCGCAGCCCCTCCAGCGAGCGGCCCTTGATGGTCGCGAGGCGGAACTCCGGCTCGATGATCTTCGGCGTGGGCGCGGCCACGGGCTCGCAGGGCGCCACCGGGCCCTCCATCAGGTACGTGGTGGTCGTGCCGCCCTTGCCGCTGATGGTCCAGACGAACGTCTGACCGGGGCCGAACAGCTTGGTGTTGATGCGCATCTGCCAGCCCTCCGACTCGCCGGGGATGTTCTCCGGCACGCTGTACAGACCGCGGGGGATGTTCTCGACGAACTTCCCGCGCGGCTCCCGGCACATCATGCCCGTGGGGACGTGGTCCACCATCGCGGGCACCTTCAACTCCTGCAGCCGCTGCCGCAGCCCGGCGGCGTCGTCGAAGTCGCGGATCTGGATCGTCACCATCCCGTCCTCCAGGGTGACGGCGTACGAGCTGGGCACGCCGTCCTGCAGCACGATCGGGACCGCCACGATGCCCGCGGCGAGCGCGACCGAGGCCGCCAGCCCGAACGCCAGCCGCTTGGGCGTGTACCGGCGGCGAGCCTGCGGAGCGGTGCCCGGCTCCTGGGCGATGATCGTGGCCAGCAGCGCCCGCGCCGCCGCGCCGGAAGGCTCACCTCCCCGGCCACCGGGCTCGACCCGGGCCAGCGGCTTGATCGCCTCGATCTCGTCGATGTCCTTCACAGCGTTCCTCCCAGCGTTCCTCACGACGTTCCTCGCAGCGGCCTGTCCGCCGACAGCAGGCGGCTCTCCGCGGTGACGTGCACGCCCGCCTCGGCGAGCGCGCGGGACAGGCGCTTGCGGGCACGGTGCAGCCTGATGCGTACGGCGTTGCGGGACAGGCCCAGCGCCTTGGCGATCTCCTCGCGCTCCAGGCCCTCCCAGGCGACCAGGGAGAGCAGCTCCCGGTCGTCGTCGGGCAGGCTCCTGAACGCCCGGCCGATCGCGTCCAGCTCGACCTCGGTGTCCGGGGAGTGCCCGTACAGGTCGGCCAGCTCTGCGTCGAGCTCGGCCGTGCGCTCCCGGCGGCGGTTGTCGCCCCGGAAGTGGTTGGCCAGGACCTTGCGCGCCACGCCGTACAGCCAGAGCGTGGCCTCGGCGCCCTCCGGCAGCTCGTCCACCCGGCGCCAGGCGACGGTGAAGGTCTCCGCCACCACGTCGGCGGCGTCCTGCGGCGAGTCGCAGCGGCGCGCGGCATAGGCCGTGATCTGGCCGTAGGCCCGGTTGTAGGCGGCCTCGAACTTGGCCGGCCGCTCGTCATCCACGGGCGGTTCCCATGGCTGATCTCCTCATTGGCTCATTTACTCGGACACCTATGCCTATGTGCGTGCATCGCCCAGCATTTCCTTCAGGACGCCGCAGAACAGGCGGACGGCCCGCCGGGATCCCGGCGGGCCGTCGTGTGAGCGGTGTCGTGTGAGCGGTGCGGAGGTCAGCCGTCCGTCTCCGGCGCCGGCAGGTAGCCGCCGGGCGGTACGCGCCCGCCCGGCGGACCTTGGTCCTTACACCCACTCCTCGTCGGTTATATCGGTGATGTCGTCATTGTCATCGATGCTGGGTTCTTTGCATGGATTGCTCGGTTGGGTCTTCAGGGAGAACTGCACCATGAGGAGGTTGATGGGCAGTTGCAGGCCGCCGCCGCGCACGACGGAGGCCTGGACCTGCATGGCCCAGCCGCCCGAGACACCCGGGTCCACGGCGGTGGGCTGACAGGGATCGCCGGTGGGGGTGTTCGTCGCCCCGCCACCGCCACCGCCCGTGCCACCAGTGCCGCCGGTGCCTCCGGTCCCGCCAGAGCCGCCGTCGCCTGAGCCGCCGCCATCACCGGAGCCGCCACCGTCACCGGAGCCGCCGGAGCCGCCGGTCCCGCCAGAGCCACCGGAGCCACCGGAGCCACCGGAGCCACCTGTGCCGCCGCTACCACCTGAGCCGCCCGTACCGCCGCCGCCCCCACCGCCGTAGCCACCGGATCCGCCCGATGGGTAGGGGTAGGAGGCGGGAATCCAGGTGCTCGGTGACGGAGGGCTGCCGTTGACTCCGCCGCCGCTGACCACCTCGGCCCCGTCGATCGGTGGCAGCGGGATCGGATCGGTCACCACGTCGACAGGGAACTTGATCTGGCCGTCCGGCCCGATGAAGTGGCAGATGCTGTCGATGCCGGTGCCGTCGCACATCTGGTCAGGATGCTCGTGTGCCCATTCCTCAAGCTCCTGGTCGGCGTCCGGATCATCGGCCGAGGCCTGCGCGTTGATCGTGAGAGCGGAGAAGTCGGGCCCGTTCGGGAACCACTCGGGGAACTGACTGGCCAGGAAGGTCGCCAGCGCCTGGCCGATGGCCACGGAGCCCAGCTCGTTCGGGTGGAAACTCTCCTGGAGCGACTTGAACACGCCGTTCGCCGCCGCGTACCTCTTCCCCCGGAACTTCGCCCCGTTGAAGTACGGCTGCGCCGTGCCGAGCTCGTGACCGGCCACCACGCTGGCGCCGTTCGGCCCCGCCGTGTTCGGGTCGAACACGACGACCTTGACGGTGGGGTTCTTGGCACGGAACCGCGCGACCGCGTCCTTGATCGCCTGGTTCACCCTGGCGGCGAACGGATACATCAGGTCCATGGTCTTGGCGGCGATGTGCGGCGAGTCGGTGTTGCCCGACGGCTTGACGCCCAGCGGGTAGAGCGCCACGACGATCGCCGCCTTGCCGGCCTCCGTGTGCGTGTTCACCAGGGCCTGCTCGACGTTCGCCGAGACCTGCCCCACGCGATGCTCCAGCTGCTTCAGCTCAAGCCTGACGGCCCACTCCTGCAGATCCTTCCACGAACCGTTCTGAGCGAAGATGTTCTCCCGGGCCTGCAGCGCGGTGGCGACCAGCGGGCCGAAGCCGGCGTCGTTACCGCCGAAGCCGAAGTAGACGATGTCGGCGTCCGAGACGCCGTCGAGCTGGCGCGGGTTCCTGATCGCGCTGTTGGGGTCGTCGTCATCTTCCCGCTGCGGGTTCTTGAGATGTTTGGTCTCGGCTCCCGACGAGGCGTTGAAGATGAACCGGTCCTGGGCCCAGGTGGAACGGATCTCCCACGGCAGGAGCGAGTACGTACTGCCCGGATGGCGGCCGGCTTCCAAGGCGCTCACCGCCACATGCACCGGCGCGAGCCCCGACTGATGCCGGTGGTCCTCGGAGCCGTCCGACTTCCCCTTGTAGACGCTGCTCTTGCTCGCGCCTTCACCGCTCGTGTAGCTGTCACCGAGCCCCGCGAAGACGAGCGGCCCGGTCGCCGTCGGCGGCGGGGTGGGGGCGACGGTGATGGGAGGGAGCGTCGGGACGGGTTTGAACGTCGGCTTGGTCGGCGGCGTGGTCACGACCGGCATCCCGGCGTTCGCCGGGCCGCTGGTGAACACGGCCGTGGCGAGCGCTGTGACCAGCGCGATCAGGCCCAGCAAGTAAGGCGTGAGCCATCGCCGTAACCGGCGCGGAGGGTGCATGGACATGCCTTCCTGTTCCGTGCGATCGAAAAGGGACGGGCATTGCTCCCCGCATCATCCGCTGTCGCGCGAGCGCTAACATCAGGTGATCAACGCGCGACCACCCCTACATCCCGCGCCCGCTCACGCCGAGGCGGCCAGGCCCCATACGGTCACCCGCCAGAGCGCCTCGAAGAGGACGCCGGCGCTCATCTTGCTCGCCCCGCTCGTACGATCGACGAACGTGATCGGCACCTCCGCCACCGTGCATCCGTGACGTACGGCCCGCAGCGTGAGATCCACCTGGAAGCAGTAACCCCGCGAGCTCACGCCTCCGAGCAGGATCTTCTCGAGTGCGGCGGCCCGGTAGGCGCGGAACCCGCCCGTGGCGTCGGCGACGGGAAGGCGGAGCACCGCCCTTACATAACGGTTCGCGAGCCGTGAGAGCAGCTCCCGTCTCCGCGGCCAGTTCGCCACGCGGCCGCCGGGCACCCAGCGTGAGCCGATGACGAGGTCGGCCCGCTCCGCCGCGTCCAGCAGGGCGGGGAGCCGCTCAGGAGGGTGCGAGCCGTCGGCGTCGATCTCCACCAGCACGTCGAACCCCCGGGAGAGTCCCCAGCGGAAGCCCGCCAGGTACGCGGCGCCCAGCCCTTCCTTGCGCTCCCGATGCAGGACGTGCACGCCGCCGAGTTCGGACGCGAGCCTCTCCGCGATCAGGCCCGTCCCGTCCGGGCTGTTGTCGTCGACGACGAGAATGTGGGCGGTGGGTACGGCTGCGCGGATCCTGCCGACGATGCCGGGGAGGGTCTCTCGTTCGTTGTAGGTGGGCGTGATGACCAGGACAGTGCTCATGATCGCTCCTCAGCTCGCGTGCCGGAAGTCGGGCCAGGCGGTCTTCCACGAGGTCCGCGGGCCTGAGCAGACCGTGATGGGCAGGCCCTGCTCCTCGTTCGCGACCCCGGTGCCGTGATCGATGACCCCGGCGGATGCACAGCTCGCGAAGCGCGGCCGCAGCTGCTCTGGCGGCAGCCCCACGGCGACCACCGTCCGCGCCGTCTCCGGTGGTGTCCCCTGGTACCACAGCTCGTTGTGGCCGCTGTAGACGGGGATGGCCGGCGCGAACCGGTTCAGCGCGCCGGCCTCGCCGTAGTTCGAGGTGAGCACGATGGTCCCCGGTGGCAGCGTCCGGTGTACGGCGGCCACCTGCGCGACGAAGCGCGGCCAGCCCACCGACTCCCTGGACACCTCGTTGGGCGAGTAATCGAGCGCCGAGAGGGGCAGCAGCGGCAGCGCCACGGCGATCCCGATGACCGAGGTGCCGAGCAGTCCCCACCACACCGTTCGACGCCGGGCGACCCGGCTCTCCATCCACGCCGCGGCGGGCACGCAACCGGCCACGAAGGCGAAGATCAGGCTTCCTGCGACATAGTCCGCCCGTCCTCCTGACGCCCAGCCGAGCAGGATCGTCACCAGGGCCGCGATCGCCAGTGGCCGGGTCTCGCGCCGCCCACGCAGCCAGAGCCACCCGACGACGGCGATCACGAAAGCCCCCATGCTGAGCAGCGCCACCAGCATGGGCACGAACATGATCCGATTCACGGATTCGCTGAGCGTGGCGGCCATGGTGAGCTGGGGCCATCCGTGCGTGGCCTGGTAGAGCAGGTTGGGAGAGGCGATGAGAGCGGCGAGGAGCGCCCCGGACCAGAACCATCTGTCGCTGAAGACGGCACGCGGCCCCTTCACGGCCAGGCCGACAGTGATGAGCAGGCCGGTGGCCAGTCCCGTGATCAGCAGGACGATCAGGTGCTTGTTGAACGTGGCGGCTCCCGCGACGGCGCCGGCCGCCACCCACCATCGCCCGTCGCCGCGCAGCAGGGCCCGCAGCACGAACAGCATGCAGGCCGTCCAGAACACGAAGTCGGCCGATTGGGTCAGCAGGGTGTGCCCGGCGAGCAGGGGGAACATCCCGGTGCCGAGGCCGGCGGCGGCGAGCGTCTGCGCGTTCCGGCGACCGCCGAGCTCCCTCGTGATCGCGGCGCCGATGAGGATCAGCACTCCCGCGCACAGCGCGGGGACGACCCGGAGCCCGACGATGGTGTCCCCGAACAGCGCCGTGGACAGCCGCGCCAGGAGCGGGGTCAGCGGTGGCTGGTCGAAGTACCCCCAGGCGGGAGAGTGACCGAGCATGCGGAAGTAGAGCTCGTCGCGGTGGTAGCCGTACCACGGGCTCAGCATCAGCAGGGTGACCACGACGGCGCCCGCGATGGGACCGGTGGTCCGCCAGGCGATCGCCGGGAGCGAGGGAGCGGTGTTCCGAAGACGGGGGGCTTGAAGAAGCATGCCTCCACGGTTTCCGATGGCACCCCTGCCTGTCGTCTGGCCGTGAACAGAACGTGGAGTCAGACCCCAGGCATAGGCGGCGGCTCCCCAGGGCGGACCACGCCGTGGTCGAACGCGAAGACGACCGCCGCGGCCCGGTCGCGTACCGCAAGTTTCATGAAGATGCGGCCGACGTGGGTCTTGATCGTGCCCTCGCCGATCACCAGATGACGGGCGATCTCGGCGTTCGTGAGCCCCCGGCCGATGAGCTTGAGCACGTCGAGCTCGCGAGAGGTGAGGTCGCCGAGCCGCCGGGCCGCGTCGGGGTCGGTCACCGGATCCGCGCGGTAACGCCGCAGGACGCGCCCGCAGACAGCGGGATCCAGCCAGCCGTCGCCTGCCGCCACCGCCCGTACGGCACGCTGGATGTCCTCGGCCGGGGCGTCCTTGAGGCAGAATCCTGACGCGCCGGCCCGCAGAGCCGCCGCGAGCACGCTGTCCTCGCCGAACGTGGTCAGCACCAGGATGCGCGAGGCCGGATCCGCGGCCAGCAGCGCACGGGTGGCCTCGACCCCGTCCATCCGCGGCATGCGCATGTCCATGACCACGACGTCGGGCCGGACACGCGCGACCTCCGCCAGCGCGTCCCGGCCGTCGGCCGCCTCGCCCACCACGTCGAATCCGTACGGCTGGCGCAGGATCGTCCGCAGTCCTGCCCTGGCGAGTTCCTGGTCGTCGACGAGCACCACCGAGATCATGCCGGCAGCTCCGTCCGCACGACCCACCGGTCGTCCTCCGGGCCGGCGGTGACGTGGCCGCCGACCATGCGCACCCTGTCGGCCATCGCGCGAAGTCCCATGCCGCCATTGTGCCGAGACGGGCGGTCAGGCAAGGGATTCGTGACCGTGGCCCGCACAGTGCCTTCCTCCGATATGCGCAGTCGTACCTCGACGGAGCCCTGAGGAGCGTGGCGGCTCGCGTTGGCCAGTGCCTCCTGCACCAGCCGGTAGAGCACCATCCCGGTCGTCGGGCCCACCGCCGTCAGCTCGCCGTCGATGCTCGACTCGAGTCCCAGACCCGCCGTGCGGTACTCCTCGAAGAGCTCGGGAAGCTGGGGAGCGGTGGGCTGGGGAGCGACCATGGCGAGATCGGAGCCTTCTTCCGCAAGAACACGGACCACCTTGCGCAGCTCCGCCATGCTCTGCCGGGCAAGGCGCTCGGCCTCGGCGATCCCCGCCGCCGCTTCCTTGGGATCGTGCTCGAGCGCCAGCCGTACACCCCCCAGATGCAGCACCGTCACGGCGAGCGTGTGCGCGACGATGTCGTGCAGATCCGCGGCGAGCCGCTGCCGCTCGGCCAGAGCGGCGGCAGCGGTGGCGGCGCTCTCCGCGCGGTGCAACCGGTCGCCCACCTCGATGCGGTAACGCGCGGCCCAGACACCCCAGAAGACCAGCGTCAGGGCGGCCAGCCAGTTCGGCCAGCCGGGGTCCGGCGTGGTGACCGCCGCCACGCCCACCACGGAGAGCGAGGCCAGCCACACGACGATGCCCGGCCAGAGCCGCAGGGCCAGCGCGACGAAGGCGATGTAGAGCACCAGGATGAACCAGCCGACGCTGTTGACCGCGAGGCCCGTGAGCGCCGCTATGGCCGCGGGAGCGAGCATGCCGGCCACCTCGGCGGGACGGCCCGGCAGCGTACGCACGATGACGAGACAGAGAACGACGAAGGCGCCCCCTCCGGCGAACGGCCACACGCAGTCGCAGCCACGCGTGATCGTCTGCGCCCACGACAGTCCGACCAGCAGCATCAGCAGCCCGAGGCCGGCCTGTAAGAGCCGGCGGGGAGTCACCACCACCCGCCCATCGTAGGAACAGGGTGGTTCCACCCGCATCTGCCCAGAGGGATACCCGCCGGGTCCGGCTCGGGTTCCTCCCGGACATATGATCCTTTGATCTGGTATTTGCCCGATTGTCGGAGAGTCCTCCATGCCCAACCCCCTCAGTCGGCGGTCCACCCTGCTCGGCGCCGCGGCCGTGGCCGGCCTCGCCCTGTGGGACAGACCGGCCGAGGCGGCCGGCGCCGCCGCGTTCGACGCCGCGCGTGAGCGGTGGGTGAGCCTGCTGGCCGGCGGGTCGTACGACGCCGCCTACACCGACAAGACACAGGCGATCGAGGGCTCGGCCAATGCGGTGCTGCGCAAGCTGAAGCCCACCCCCGACCGCCCGAGCCTCTGGCCCGACCTGCCGCTTGACGACCCCCGGACGGGCAACTTCAACCGCGCCTACAACCGCATGCGCACGCTGGCGCTGGGCTGGGCCACGCCGGGCACCGCCATGCACGGGGACAGGCAGGTCGCCGAGATCGCGGTCAGCGCGCTGGACTTCCTGTACGAGCACGCCTACCACGAGGGGCTCGACCAGCGGGGCAGCAACTGGTTCTGGTGGGAGATCGGCGTCCCCCGCTCGCTGACCGACACCTGCGCCCTGCTCTACGACGGCCTGCCCAAGGACCGCCTCGAGCGCTGGCTGCGCCCGTTGAGCCGCTGGTGCCCCGACCCGGAGCGCCGCGTCACCCATCCCGGCGTCATCGAGACCGGCGCCAACCGGGCGGGCAAGGCCATGGCGGTGGCGATGCGCGGCTTGCTCACCCACGACGCACGCCTCATCAAGCGGGCCAGGAATGCGGTCTCCGACCTGCTGCGGACGACCGCGGGTCCAGGTGACGGCTTCTACCGTGACGGGTCGTTCATCCAGCACGGCGTGTACCCCTACAACGGCAGCTACGGCGTGGACTATCTGGAGAGCGTGGCCAAGCTGATCGCCATGCTCTCCGGGTCACCGTGGGAGATCCCCGGCATCGGGAACGTCTACGACATCGTGGATCGCTCGTTCGTGCCGTTCATCTTCGACGGGCTGATGATGGACTGCGTACGCGGCCGGCAGATCTCGGTGCAGGGCCACCGCGACTACCACTCGGGGCAGAAGGCGGTCGAGGCCATCCTCACCTTGCTGGAGGCGGCGCCCGAGCGCCATGCCCGGCGCTGGAGACCGCTGGTGAAGGGCTGGCTCACCCGCAACCAGGTCATCCCCTTCGACACGCTCGCGCCGCTGGCGAGCATCGCGAAGGCCAAGGCGCTGCTGGAGGACCCGTCGGTGCCGGTCGGCCCGCGCACGACCGGCACGTACGTCTTCGCCGACATGGACCGGATCGTGCACCGCCGTCCCACCTGGGCCTACGCCATCGCGATGAGCTCGGAGCGGATCGGCGCGGCCGAGGCCATGAACCAGGAGAACCTGCACGGCTGGTACACCGGCGACGGCATGACCTATCTCTACACCGGCGACCTCACCCACTGGAACGACGACCTGTGGCCCACGATCGACCCGTACCGGCTGCCGGGCACGACGGTCGACACCCGCGGCCGCGCCGACCTCCCGCACGGCGCGCGTCGCCTGCCGCAGACCCCGTGGGCGGGCGGCGTGGCACTCGACGGCGAGTACGGCGTGGCCGCCATGAAGCTCATCGCCGACGGCTCCTCGCTGCGGGCCAAGAAAGCGTGGTTCCTTCTCGATGACGCGGTGATCGCCCTCGGCACCGGCATCCATGCCTCCGACGGCCGCCGCATCGAGACCGTCGTGGAGAACCGCAACACCCATGACACGCATCCGCCGCTGACGCGGGGCGACGGCTGGCTCCACCTGTCGGGTGTGGCCGGATACGCGCTGCTCGACGGCGTCGAGGCGAAGGTGATCCGCGAGCAGCGCACCGGCCGCTGGCGCGACATCGACAAGGGCGCCACCACCGGAGGCGACGAGACCCCTGTCACCAGGCACTACACGACGATCCTCCTCGACCACGGCGTCGACCCGCGCAAGGCGCGCTACGCCTATGCCGTACTGCCCGACGCCTCCGTCGAGCAGACGGCGGCTTACGGCCGGCGGATCAAGATCCTCGCCAACTCCGGGACGGCGCAGGCCATTGCCCACGGCAACCTGCTCGCCGCCGTCTTCTGGCGCGCGGGTACCGTCGAGACCGCGCATGGGCCGCTCACCGCCGACGGACCGTGCACGCTGCTGGTCCGCCGCGACCACAAGCGGGTACGGCTAGCGGTCTCCGACCCGTCCAGGACCGCCGACGAGGTGAAGATCACGCTGCCCTGGCCGGTGAAATCGGTCAAGGAACACGACCGCGGCGTGCGCAGGGCCAAGAGCGCGGTCAAGGTGGAAGTCGGCGGCAGCCGCGGGCACGCCCGCACCGCGGTGGTGCGCGTCTGAACCGCCGGACCTCGATCACCCGCTCGACGTTCGCCAAGCGAGGGTGACCTCGGCCAGCTCCCGCCAATCCTGCTGCCGGCCGTCACGGGTCGCCTCGGTGAACACGGTTTCACCGAGACGACCCCGCGTGTCCGCGGCGATCCTGCCGGCGTCCGGCTGCGAACGGTCCGGCGTACCGCGCACGGCGTCGCTTGCCGCGAGCAGTCGTACGGCCTGCTCGTCCTGTCCCTGGCGGAGCGCGAGATCCGCGATCCCGATCAGCACCTCGGCGATCAGCGGCGGATACGTCGTCTCCGCAGCCGCGCGGAACGCCTCGCTCCGATGCGCGCCGGCCTGCTCGAGATCCTCGGTGAGGTAGCCGTACAGGTCCATGGCCTTGGCGCGGGCCAGGTCGCTCAGCTCCCCGTTGTCCAGCATCGCCCGCACCGTGGCCAGGTGCTGGTGTGCCTCCTCCGGCTCGCCGCGCCAGCGCGCCACCTGCGCCTTCGACAGCTCCAGATCGGCAAGGGTGTCCGGCCAGGCGATCCCGTCCGCGTACCGCTGCGCCTCTGCCATGGCGGACGTGCTCGATCGCTCATCGCCGAGCAGCCAGTACAGCTGGGCCTGGCGTGCCCGCAGGCTGACCACGTCCTCGGTCGAGCCCAGCTCGGTCAGCGCCGCGACCGCCTCTTCGTAGTGCTCACACGCGCGTGCGATTTCCCCGCGCATGGCGAGCCGATCGGCCAGGAAGGTCAGCGCGAACGAGATCCCCATCCGGTCACCCAGCGTGCGGAACTCGGCAAGGGCGATCTCGGCGTCGACGTCCACGTCGGTCTCGTCGCCCCCGAGCGTGAGCCGGAATCGGCCACGAGCGAGCCTGGCCTGCGCGCGTACCCAGGGATCGTCGTCGGCGAAGAGCGGCTCGAACGTGGCCAGGAAATCCGTCGGCTCGTTCAGCATCCGCTCCCACAGCTCGACGAACCTGAGATTGGGGTGATGGCGATTCCCAGTGCGCTGGACGAGCCGGTGCGCCTCGTGGATCCACTCCTGCGCCTGATACTGATCGCGGCCGGGCCCGGAGGTCATGAACACTGTCACGGTGGCGCACGCCATCGCCCGCACCTCATCGGTCACCTCACCGTGCAGGGAGGCCGCCGCGATGCTCAACTCGGTGCCCTCGGTCCGTTTCCCACTGAGGTACCAGTACCAGCCCACGGCCGCGACCAGCCGCATCGCCTCCTGGGCCCACCCTTCGGCGATCGCCCCGCGCAGGGCCGCACTGATGTTGTCGTGCTCGGCCTCGAGCGTGGCCAGCCATTCCAGCTGCCCGGCCCGGCGCAGGTGCGGCTCGGCCGTCTCGGCCAGCTCGGTGAAGTAGGCGAGGTGCGCCCGGCGTGCCTGCTCGCTCTCCCCGGCTTCGGCGAGCCGGTGTGCCGCGTACTCCCTGATGGTGTTGAGCATCCGGTAGCGCGGCGTGCCCTCGGCGTCGGCGAGCAGCAGCGACTTCTCGATCAACGCGGTCAGCACGTCGAGCACCAGTTCCTCGGCGAACATCTCGCCGCCGCACACCCGCTCGGCCGCATCCAGGCTCGCCCCGCCGGCGAACACCGAGAGCCGCCGCAGCACGCCGCGTTCGGCCTCGGACAGGAGATCCCAGCTCCAGTCCACGACCGCGCGCAGCGTCTTGTGCCTTGAAAGCGCCGTACGGCTACCGCTGGTCAGCAGCCGGAACCGGTCATCGAGCCGGCGTGCCAGCTGATCGATGGACATGGTGCGCAGCCGTGCCGCGGCCAGTTCGATCGCCAGCGGCATCCCGTCCAGCGCCCGGCAGATCCGCACCATGGCCGACAAGGTGTGCGCGTCGGAGCCGATGTCCTTGCGCACCAAACCCGCGCGGTCCCGCAGCAGCCGCACGGCGGGCGAGGCCCCGACCTCCGCGGGGTCCGCTCCCTGCGCGGGCAGCGCGAGTGGCTCGACCTGCCACAGCACCTCCCCGGTGATGCCGAGCGGTTCCCTGCTCGTGGCCAGGATCCGCAGCCTCCGGCACTCCCCCAGCAGCCGATCCGCGAAAGCCGCGGCCTCCTCGATCATGTGCTCGCAGTTGTCCAGGATCAGCAGCATCGAGCGCTCCCGGAGCGCGGTGATGAGCCGGTCCATCGGTTCCCCAGCCCGCGCGTCACCGAGCACTGCCTGATCACGCAGGCCGATCGCGGCAAGGGCGGCCTGCGCCGGCTCACCGCCTGCCCGCACGGAGGCCAGTTCGACCAGCCACGCCCCGTCCGGCAGCTCGGCGAGCATCGTCCGCGCGGTCTCCGTGGCCAGTCTTGTCTTGCCGGCGCCACCCGCCCCCGTCAAGGTGACCAGCCGGTGCCCGATGGACAGAACGGCGACCGCGGCGATGTCGTCGTCCTTGCCGACGAAACTCGTCAGCTCGGAGCGCAGGTTCGTCCTGCGGTTCTCCGCGCGCTCGCCCAGCTCGCCACGGAGCAGCGCGGTGTGCAGCGCGGAGAGCTCGGCCGACGGATCCACGCCCAGCTCCTCAGCGAGCCGCTCGCGCGTCCGCTGGTACACGGTCAACGCCTCGTTCCCGCGCCCCGCCTCGGCGAGGGCCCGCATCAACGCCGCCACGAACCCCTCCCGCAGCGGGTACGTGGCGACCAGCTCGGTCAGCTCGGAGACCAGCTCCGAGCCACGGCCGAGGCGGATGTCCGCATCCACCCGATCCCCGAGCGCGGCGACATGGAGTTCGTCCAGACGCGCGACCGCGGCGTCGAACACTTCGCTGTCTCGCAGTGCGATGTCCGCCATGGCCGTACCGCGCCACAATGCCAAGGCCGAGCGCAGCAGATCCGCCCGCGCCTCGGGCTCGGCGGCACGGGCCTGACCGACCAGGTGCTCGAACCGGTACGCGTCCACGGCGTCAGGAGCCACGGCCAGCCGGTACCCGCCGGAATGCGCCTCGATCACACCGTCCGGCAGCACCCTGCGCAGCCTGGACACCAACGCCTGCAAGGCGTTCACCTCGTCCGCGGGCGGCTGTTCCCCCCAGATCCAGTCCACCAGCCTCGCACGCGTGACGATCCGGCCGGGTTCGAGGGCGAGTGCGGCGAGCAGTGCGCGCAGCCGAATCCCAGGAACCTCGACCACGGCACCGTCACGGTTATGGACCTCGAACGGTCCCAGCAATCCGACTCGCACACGGGTAATTGTGCCGAACCGTGACGACTGGCCGCGACCGCGGGCAATCCGCGAACACGTGCGGTGTCGCGTCAGCGGCCGTGTCAGCACGGCGACAGCCCGATATCAGGGCGGTCCGCGATGGTGGACGACACCGGCGAGAAAACCTGCTGCTAGAGCCCAGAGGAGTGACCATGGAACACACCGTCACCGCACTGCCGACCACGCGTCAGCCCGGCTGCCCCTTCGACCCGCCCAAGGAGCTGATCGAGGCCCGCGAGCAGAGCCCGATCAGCCGCTTTCCCTTCCCCGACGGACACCAGGGCTGGCTGGTCACCGGGTACGACCTGGTCCGGTCGGTCCTGGCCGACCCGCGGTTCAGCTCACGCAAGGAGCTCATGAGCCACCACCCGCTGGTCGACCTCGGCGACATCGAGGTCCCGCCGGCGCCGCCCGGCGAGTTCCTGCTGATGGACGATCCGCAGCACAGCCGCTACCGTAAGCCGCTGGTGGGCAAGTTCACCGTACGGCGGATGCGGCTGCTCACCGAGCGCGTCGAGCAGGTCACCGCCGAGCACCTGGACGCGATGGAGAAGGCCGGCCCGTCGGTGGACCTGGTGACCGCGTTCGCCAAGCCGATCCCCTCCGTCATCATCTGTGAGCTGCTGGGCGTGCCGTACGAGGATCGGGGCTCCTTCCAGGAGAACATCGACAAGTTCCTCGGCGGGGAGGTCAGCGACGAGGAGCTGATCGCGGCCTACACCGCGACCCAGCAGTACCTCGCGGAGCTGGTGGCCGCCAAGCGCGCCAACCCCACCGACGACGTGCTCAGCGACCTGCTCGACAGCGACCTGACCGATGAGGAGCTGCAGGGGATGGCCCTGATCCTGCTGTCTGCCGGGTTCGACACCACCGCGAACATGCTGGCGCTGGGCACCTTCGCGCTGCTGCAGAACCCGGAGCAGCTGGCCGCGCTGCGCGCCGAGCCCGAGCTCACCGACGGGGCCGTGGAGGAGCTGCTGCGGTATCTGAGCGTCGCCAAGACGTTCATGAGGACGGCGCTGGAGGACGTCGAGCTGGGCGGCCAGACCATCAAGGCCGGTACGGCGGTCATCCTGTCCTACAACACCGCCAACCGCGACCCCGAGCGCTTCACCGACCCCCACGTGCTCAACCTGCGCAGGCAGGAGGGCGGGCATCTGGCCTTCAGCCACGGCATCCACCAGTGCCTGGGCCAGCAGCTGGCCCGCGTCGAGCTGCGGGTCGCGCTCCCCGCGCTGCTCAACCGCTTCCCCACGCTGCGCCTGGCCGTACCGGCAGAAGAGGTCGGCCTGCGCCCGGAGACCGCGGACATCTACGGGGTCAAGAGCCTCCCGGTCACCTGGGACGTGTGACCACGACCTGCGTCACTCCGGGTCCTGGCCACCTCGGCCGCCACAGTGTGGAAGGCGACGGTCAGCGAAAGGCGTCGGCGTGTGCTTCCGCCCACTGTTCGAAGGTACGGGGCGGGTGTCCCGTCACCTCCCGTACGGTCGGCAGGACGTGCGACTCATCGAGTGTGCCGTCGACGTAGAAGCGGAAGAAGGCATCGACGTACTCGGCCGGCATGGTCGCCTCCATCTCGGCCCGGGCCTCCTCGTCCGGCAGGGCCTCGCAGCGCAGGTCCCTGCCCAGCACCTTCGCCAGTACGGCGACCTGGTCAGCGGGCAGCAGCGAGTCCGGGCCGGTCAACTCGTGGATCCGGCCCTCATGCCCGTCACTCGTCAGCGCCAGGGCCGCCACGGCCGCGATGTCGGCGGGGTCGATGGCGGCGGCCGCCACCCCGGCGAACGGTACGCGCACCAGGTCGCCGGCCCGAAGCTGCGGCAACCAGCGCAGCGCGTTGGACATGAACGCCCTGGGCCGCAGGAACGTCCAGGGCATGCCCGCCTCCCGTACGGCGCGCTCGGAAAGCGTCATGTAGCGGGAGATCGCATTGCTCATGTCCGCAAGCGCGGCCGAGCCGCCCGTCAGCAGCACGACCCGTTCCACCCCGGCGCGGCGCATCTGGGCCAGCAGGCCGGGCATGTCCGCATATCCCGGCAGCAGGAACACTCCCCGCACGCCGATCAGCGCATCGGACAGGCTGTCGGGCCGGTTCAGGTCGCCGGTGACGGGCTGGACGCCGGGCGGCAGAGTGACGCCCCGAGGGTCGCGTACCAGCGCGCGCACCCGCTGCCCCGCCTGGGCCAACGCGGCCACCACGTGCGAGCCGGTGTTGCCGGTGGCGCCGGTCACTAAGATCATCATCAGTCCTATCAGGTCATGGCGTGCGGGGGTGAAGAGCTCCGACGGCGCTATGCGGCACCGACGAGACCGACGGCCAGGGCGATCAGCGCGATGGCCAGGAGCAGCGCCCCTCCTCGCGTGAGCATCGTGCCAGGCGAGCGCGCACCCTGCTCACCAACCGCCACATGCAGGAAGAATCCACCTGACTGCGCCAGTACTCCGGCCAGGAGGACCCCACCGGCCAGCCACTCCAGGCCGTCGGAGAAACCGGCGCGGGGCAGGTAGAGGAAGTAGACGAGTGACAGCACCAGCATTACGCCGGCGTGCGCGTGGCCGGCGCGGAAGAACCGCTCGCGGAACTCACCCAGCTTCTCGCGATCGGTGGTGACGAAGCGGAGCAGCGCGTGCCCGCCGAACTCCACCGTGACGACCGAGGCCAGGGCGATGACCGGCAGGATCTCGGCAGCCTTTCCCATCCGACCCCCTCACTGTGCGATCTTGCTGACTTGACGCAAGAGATCGTGACATTCGGCGAAGAAGAGCCGATAGTGTCCCTGTCATCGGCCGAGTATGCATTTTGCACGGCTCATCGGGAGGCACCGAGTGGGGCGCATCGCGGACGACCTCCCGCTCCGGCTTGCCCGGGGCATGTTGTGGGCCACGTTCGGCATCCTGTTCTACATCCGCGCGGCCGGCGGGCTGGACAACGGCGCCGGCGTGCTCGGGGCGCTGCTCGCCATGGCGTCATATCCGCCGCTCGTCGCGCTGGTGGTGTGGCGCTGGAGCACGGCCGTCCGATACGGGCTCCTCGCGGCCGTGGTGCTGCTCTACTGCGTGCCGTTCCTGGTGGTCGGGGAGCGCTGGGACTGGGTGCCGTGGACCCTGGCCGCCGCGGTCTTGTGCGCTCTGCCCGGCCGGGTCGCCTGGCCGCTGTTCATCCTGGTCGTGGCCGGGTCCGGCGTGGCCGTGCTCCTTCTCGGATACGACCTCGTGCCTGGGTACGAAGGACAGGTCAGCGTCGGCTACATGATCATCGCGGCGGACGACGGGCTCATCCTGTTCGGCCTGTCCGCGCTCGTCAGGGCCGTCGAGCAACTGCACGGCACCCGGGAGGAACTGGCCAGGATGGCCCTGGCCAGGGAACGCCTGCGACTGGATGGACAACTGCGCGACGTACTCGGCGGGAAGCTCCAGGCGATCGCGTTCCGGATGCGGAAGGCGGCCCGGGAGGAGACGGAGGACGCACGGCGCGACATCCAGGAAGGCGTCGCGCTCGCCCGGCGCTCCTTGGCAGAGGTACGTGCCGTGGCCGGGGCCTTCCGGGCCGACCCGCCCGCGGAGCTGCCGCCGATCGAGTCGACGCGACTGGCCCGGCGCGTGCTGCTCGCGGTTCTGGTCATTCAGTGCGTGCTCGTCGTGAGGGTCCTGGCCTACCTGCACCCCGCCGACTGGCCGGTTCTCGGCGTTGCCGCGGCTCTGCTCGCCGTCATCGTGATCCTTCACATGCTGCCGCAGTCGCGAGTGGTCCTGGTCGCGCAGAGCCTGCTGATCCTGCTACCTCTGGCGATCTTCCCCGACGCGTGGGACCGTCTGCTGAGCATCTTCACGGGCAAGCTGCTGCTCAACGTGCGGCCGCCGCGCTCCTGGGCGGTCGTCGGGGTCGTCCTGACCGGGCACCTGACCTGGCTCCTGTACTCCATCGACGGCAGCACCCTTTTCATCGACGACCTCGCCGCCGCACTCAGCACTTTCGGCGGTCACGTCATGATCATGTGGTTGGTGTACTGCCTCGGCCGGCTGAGCGGGCTTCTCACCGTCCTGGAGCGGGCGCGGCACGAACTCGCCGAGGCAGCGGTACGGCGCGAACGGGTGCGGATCGCCGGTGACCTGCACGACGTGCTGGGCTTCAGCCTGTCGGCGGTGGCGCTGAAGGGCGAGGTGGTCGAACGCCTGCTGGACACCGACCCTACGCGGGCCAGATCCGAGATCGCCGCACTCGTGTCGCTGGTCGAACGGGCCCTGGTAGAGCTGCGGTCCATCACCGACGACGGAGTCGCATTGAGGTTGGCGGCCGAGCTCGACACAGTGCGTGAGGTGCTGAAGGCCGCCGGAATCGAAGCGACGGCACGGCACGAGACAGGCCCGCTACCGGCCGAGGTCGACACGGCGGTGGCCACCGCGCTCCGTGAGACCATCACCAATGTCCTGCGGCACAGCCGGGCCCGGACGTGCGAGATCACCGTCTCCGGCACCGCGGAGTTCGTACGGTTGCGCGTCGTCAACGACGGCGCCACGTCCGACGCCCGAGCCTCCACGCCGGCGCGGCCAGGTCGGCACGGATCCGGGCTCGGCAGCCTCGCGCAGCGCACCGGCGGGCTGTTGGCGGCAGCGCATCACCCCGGCGGCAGGTTCGAGGTGGTCGCCGAGTTCAGGTCAGATCCAGCCGGACTCGGTGGCGATCCGGATGGCGTCCACCCGGTTGCGGGCTCCCAGCTTGGTGACAGCTGAGGTGAGGTAGTTGCGGACAGTGCCGTAGGTCAGGAAGAGCCGCTCGGCGATCTCCGCAGGCTGGGCCCCGCTCGCCGAAAGGCGCAACACCTCGGTCTCCCGCTGGCTGAGCGGGCTGTCCGGCGCCTCCAACGCCACCACGGCCAGGGCTGGGTCCACCACCCGTCCACCTGCGGCGACGGTCCTGATCGCCGCGGCCAGCTCGGCCGGGCGGATGTCTTTCGGAACAAATCCGGCGACCTGGGCGCCAAGCGCCCTGCGCAGGGTGCCCGGCTTGGTCAGCGCCGTCAGGATCAGAACGCGGCAGTCGGGCAGCTGCTCGCGCAGCTCGGCTGCCGCCGAGATGCCATCCAACCCCGGCAGGTCGATGTCGATCACGGCCACGTCCGGGCGGTGCTCCAGCGCGGCAGGAACGATCTCCAGACCGGAGGCCACCCCGCCCGCCACCGTGATGTCGTCCTCGAGCGACAGCAACTCGACCAGTGCTTCGCGAAGGAGGTGCATGTCCTCCGCGATCAGGATCCGGATCACGCCATTCCCGATCACGGCCGCCCGAACCCGTCTGCGAACGCCCGCAGCGCCTGGACCGCCCGTGGGGGCGTCGCCGACGAGTCCTGGGACTCCCCAGGGCGGAGGAGGACGTCACATACGCGCGAACGCCATTTCATAGCGATCTGCCTGCTCCCCAATTGACGATCTACGTGACCCAGGAGCGGGTCGGCCCGCTCCGGATCTCCCTGGGCGCCGGCGACCAGCCAGAGCGCGCCGATCGGCGGTGCCGACGGTCCGGGTGGTTCAGCCGGTGGGCGTTTCTTGGCCGGCGGCCCAGGCGGCCAAGAGCTGGAGCGCGGTTTGGGAGGGAGATCCCTCATCGGCGGTGTGCACCAGTAGGGCCAGCCCGGGGTCGTCGGGCAGGCGGAGCGTCTCGTAGGCCAGCTCGAGGTCGCCCACCAGGGGATGCCGGTACAGGTAGCGTCCGTGTCTTTTGTCCTTCACCTGGTGCTCGGCCCACAGCTCACGGAACTCTGTGCTGGCGGCGGAGAGCTCCTTGATCAGGGCTGCCGTGGAGGGGTCGGCGGGCTGGCGGCCGGCGTCCAGCCGGAGAAAGGCGACCACGTCGCGGGCCCGTGCCGGCCAGTCGGCGTAGAGGTGACGCATGCCCTCGTCCAGGAAGTGCAGCCGGGCCATGTTGCGCTGCGCGGGCGCCAGCGTCCCGAAGTCGGTGATCAGCGCGGCGGCCAGCCGGTTCCAGCCCACGACGGTGGTGTTCTGGTCGACCAGGTAGGCCGGGACGTCGTGGATCGAGGCCAGCAGGCGGTGGATGCCCGAGCGCAGCGGCGGGCGGCCGGCGGGTTCGGGTGCGGTGGCCGGGGCCGGTCGGGCCAAGCGGTGCAGGTGCGCGCGTTCGGCCGCGTCCAGTCGCAGCGCTCGGGCCACCGCGTCCAGGACTTCCGCGGAAAAGTGCAGGCTGCGTCCCTGCTCCAGCCGGATGTAGTAGTCGACGCTGACCCCGGCCAGCTGCGCCAGCTCCTCGCGCCGCAGCCCGGGGACGCGACGCCGCTGCCCGTACACTGGCAGGCCGGACTCCTCCGGACGCAGCCGGGCTCGCCGAGATCGCAGGAATTCACCCAGCTCGGCGCGTCGATCCAACACCATGCATCCCAGTATGTCCGAAAAACAGCAGGTAAGCCTGCTGCGCCATCGAACGCCGCGGCTGGGACCGCTTCATCGCCGAGGCCGGCCTGGCCCAGATCGGGCCCGCCGTGCCCGACCCCGGCAACCCGGGCCAGACCCTCACCCTGCACGACGTCCCCGAAGGCATCTACACCACACACGTGCGGGTCCTGCTGTGCACCGACGGCACCGTCGAACGGGACGGCACCCGCCGCCGCTTCGGCCTCACCGTCCCCGCCGACTGCAGCGACCCCCTCCAGGCCGCCGCCTGGACCTACGGCCTCACTCCGGCGCAGTACGCCGCGGCACAACGACGATCCTGACCCCCGCCCACCGGCGAAGGAGCCCAGAAGATGCTGACCATCGAACAGGCCATCGCCACGTTCGGCGTCACCTTCGACGAGCACCTCGACCGGCAGGCCGAGATCCCCATCCTGTCCGGGTGCCCCAAGGAGGGGCAGCGCGGCGCAAGGCACCCCTTGGGAGCACCGTCGTACCGCTTCGGCCCCTCCTGGAAGCGTGTCAGCAGGTGGACTGGTCTGTCGCCGTGCCTGTCTCGCAGGCTGAGTGCTGGGCGCGGCCACGGAGCTGGGCCAGCGTCGTAGCGTCTGCCCCTACGCTTCTCGTCTGCGCGCCGCCGCCGAGGAGCTGGGCGGCACGCTCCCTGTCGGCCAGCGGGGCGATCAGCGGCGTGCCGGGCTTCTCCTCGATGAAGACACCCTGGCCGATCGGGAGCTGGACGTTCGCCTGGTATGCCTGGGCCGCCTGTGAGGCGGGCCGCCGCCTGGCTCGGTCGAGGGCGCTGTCGACGTAGAAGATGCCGCGCCCGGCCGTACCGAGGGACGCGCGGAGCCCGTCGAGCGTCGTACCGGCGGGCTGCTCCATCCTGAGCCGGATCTGGCCCGAGGCGAAGCCGCGAGCGAGCTTGCCCGCGTGGACCTTGTCGACCTTGATGACGACGCTGGCCCAGCGGATCGCCGCCTCCTCGCTGTCGTAGGGCACGACCCGCGGCGTGACCGAGTCGTCGCCCGACGCGTAGGCGATGCCCGGCTCCACGCCGACGACCGTGCCCTCGACGATCGCGGCGGCCGGGCGGAACACGCCGGACGGCTTGGCACCCGGGGTGACGTCGTCGAGGGAGTCGAAGAGGTACTCGCCGGTCCCACTGTCGGCGTGGAGCTGGGACCAGAAGGAGGGGGTCGCCGGCTTCGCGGCAGGCGCCTGGGCGCAGCCGCCAAGGACGGCGAAGGCGGCGACGGCCGTGAGGAGTTTGAGGTGTCTCATCGCCGGTCTCCTAGTAGCGGCCGTTGATGTGGGCGACGTCATGCGTGCCGTACTTGGTGACAGTGTGGGAGCCGGTACGCAGGCAGGAGCCGGACTCGGTCGAGTGGTCGAGGCCGACCGTGTGCCCGATCTCGTGGCAGGCCAGCGCCTGCCGCTGGGTGGTGCTCATCCAGTCGATGTCCTTCAGGTCGTAGCGGACCTCGTACTGGTCGCAGCGCCAGGCCTGGGTGCTGTCGGCCGGCGGGATGTTCTTGACGCATTTCGAGTAGGCGAAGAGGTTGTAGCCGGTGCTGGAGCCGTCCCAGTCCAGGTCCCAGTAGTCGACGTAGTAGCGGTCGAACGACTCGACGTCGGTGCTCGGGTCGGGGGTGCTGTCGTAGGCCACGGTCATGTCGGTCTGGGAGTCCAGTTTCAGCATGGCGGCCTTGGCCGCACTCTTGGTACGCGTCTCCAGCGTCTCGGAGGTGTACCAGTGCTTGGCGTTGTCGGCGAAGGGGCAGCAGCCGTTCTCCGAGCCGAACCCGTTGGCGGCGGCAGGAGCGGCCGTCATGGTGACCGCCGCCGCGAGGACAAGCAGCGGCAGTAGCGTTCTGTAAGACATGTGATCCTAAATAAGGACAAACGGACGCCCGATATCCTGCCCGCAAGTCAGGCGGCGATCAAACTGGCGTCAGGTGCGCCGGTCAGCACGGAAACGGATTCGCCCCCGGGCCGGCTCGCAGTGTCGCCCCTGCTCGCCACGGGTGGAAACCCGGTGCCGGGAGCTCGGATGTCATCGCGTACGTTCTCCATCTCACCCAGAAGGCCCACTTCGTCGTCGGCAGACTCCTCGACCTGGTCCTCGGGTAGTCCGCGGACGCGGCAAGCGCCGGTGTGGCCCCCGATCGGCGGCTCACCGGACTGGCGACCACGCTCAGCCGTGAAGGTCCCGAAGCGTTCGGCCGTGATCGGTGGCAGGCCTTTCTGGCAGCGTCCAATGCCGCCCTGCGGACGTGGAGACCCCGGAACGTGCGCGAGCCCGTGGACGGGACGAGCAGGAGGCATAGCGGGCGTTTGATGGTCATGGCTGTCTCCGTGTTGTGACTGCCTCCTTGTACGCGGTCCTCATCCGCCCGAGTTCAGCCCGTACGGGTGCCATGCCCGTATGGTTCGAAAGGGTTGCGCCCGCGCTTCCTGACCCCCACCGTCTGCCATGCCGCCGAGTGCCTCAGGGCCGGAAGTGGCGGCTCAGCAGGCGGCGCTACCGCGTGTGTTCAGGCGCGTCCATATGCGGGAGATGCCGGGCTCCGCAGGTGTCGGCCGCTCGATCGCGCGCTCGCGGCCGACCGGCTGATGCAGCCTGCGCCGTTGATCACTAAAGAAAGGGATTATGCATGACAAATCCGGAAAATGCCACCACTAGCAATTTCCGGACCGCAGATTTAGCATCGGCGCTACCTGAACAGCCACATCTGCCAACACACGGGACGCACGATCGCACCCCGGCAAATGTTGCCGGTTGCTCGCTATCGGCGACGCTGCTATGGGCGCAGCCGACCATCGCCGCCATTTCCGATGACATCGCCGGGGTGATGTCCGGCTCGAACGGGAAAGCGCAATGAGTACATCCGAGCACGACATAACCCCGACGCCGACCTTCCCGATGGTGCGGTCCTGCCCGCTCGCACCGCCGGACGAGTATCAGCGGATGCGTGCCACCGCGCCGGTCGTCCGAGCCACCCTGCCCAACGGCGCGCCGGTCTGGGCGGTCACCCGCCACGCCGAGGCGCGGCAGATCCTCAGTGACCCGAGGATCAGCTCGAACACGGGACGCCCTGAACGGCCTCGCGGACCCGACGACGATCGCCCTGACGACGGCTTCTTCGTCGACATGGATCCGCCGGAGCACAGCCGGTTCCGTCGGTTGCTGATCTCAGAGCTCGGCGCCCGTCCGATGGACGCCATGCGGCCGGCGCTCCAGCGAATCGCGGATACGGCCATCGACGAGTTGCTGGAGGCCGGGGCGCCTGCGGACCTCGTCGGCATGTACGCGCGCCGGGTCCCGTCGCGGGTCCTCTGCGAGTTGTTCGGTATCCCGGCCGGCGACCACGAGTTCTTCGAGTCACGGCTGCGGATGTTGTCAGTCACGAGTATGAACCCGAGTGTGGCGGCCGAGGCGTCCAGAGACGTTCGCGGCTATTTGCGGGAACTCATCAGCAGCGCGGAGCGTGAACCGCACAAGGGAATGATCCGGCGGCTGGCCGCCAGACACCTGCCCACCGGCGAGCTGACCACGGACGAGCTGATCAACATCGGTTTTCTCATGCTGCTCGCGGGTTACGACTCACCGGCGAACACGATCTCGCTGGGCGTACTCACGCTGCTGCGGCACCCAGCGCAGCTCGCCGCGTTGCGCACCGATCCCGGCCTGCTGCCGGGCGCGGTCGAGGAGTTGCTGCGCTTCCACTCGGTGCAGGACTGGGTCAGCTTCGACCGGATCGCGGCCGACGACCTGGATATCGGCTCTGCGCACATCCGCGCCGGTGATCGGTTGACGGTGCTGGCCGCATCCGCCAACCGTGATGCGCTGGCGTTCGAGAACCCCGACGAGTTCGACATCCGCCGGTCCGCCCAGCACCACGTCGCCTTTGGTTACGGGATACACCAGTGCATCGGCCGCAACCTCGCCCGCGCCGAGCTGCAGATCGCCCTCGGCACGCTGCTGACCCGGATGCCGACGCTGCACCTGGCGATCGCGGCCGAGGAGTTGCCCTTCGCCGACGATGCCCCTTTCTTCGGGCTGCACGCGATGCCCGTCGCCTGGTAGTGCCGCCTACGCTCCGGCGACATAGGCGTCCTCGGCCGCATAGGGGAACCAGACGTCGGGGCCGTGGCGAACAATCAGATCAGGGAAGACATCCTGCCAGCCTCCGCCGCCCGCCTCGGCCTCGGCCACGGCGGCGACGGCCCATTCGATGTCCTGGCGCAGCGCGTCGTCGTAAGAGATGGCATGGCGGTACCCGAGCTCAGCACGGGCCCTGTCCATGCTGAACACGATCGGCTCCGGCACATTCCACGGATGGAAACCCAGGCCGTCCGGACGCGACGGGCCCGGGAAGGTGACGATCTCTGCCTCGTGGCCCATGACAGCGAAGATCCTGGCGCCGATCTCGGCGACGGTCAGCGGGTCATCGGCGACGTTGAGGACTCGGGGCGCCGGGTGCTGCGCGCACAGACCTATCAACTCGGCGACGTTCGCGACCGCCGAGGTGGGGAACCGGCTCTGCCCGTCCTGGGCGAGCACGACGTGCGGCCGCTTGTCCAGTGCCCGCTTGATGAACGACCAGTGATCCAGCGATGTGCCGTACGGGCCGTGCAGCACGCCCGTCCGCAGAATGCTGACCGGCAGGCCGGGCGTCGCCAGCAGGTGGCGCTCCAGCGCCGCCTTCCCCGCCGCATAGTCGTGAGTGTCGCGCTCGACCGTCGGCCACGTCTCCGGGATCGGCACCGGCAGGCCGGGAGCCTGGTAGACCGCTCCCGTCGAGATGACCACCAGCGAGCCGACGCGGCCGGCCAACTGGGCGAGTTGCGCACCGTGGTATGGGCTGAAGGCGACCGTGTCCACGACCAGATCGTGGCCCTCGAGGGCATTGAGCAGCGCCTCGGTGTCGTTCCGGTCGACCTGGACCGACACCGCCCCGTCCGGCTCCGCGGCGTCCGGACGGAGCCGGCGGTGCCCGAGGGTCACCGCGTAGCCGGCCTCGGTGAGCCGGGCTGCTGTGGCCCGGCCGATCTGCCCCGTGCCTCCGATGATGAAGGCACTTCGGTCGTGAACCGTCACCAGTCGATCTTAACCCGCCGTACTCGAAACCCCAGGTGCGTCAGGAACGAGCGCACCAACGCGGCCAACATCCCCCGGACGCCACTGTCAGTCGGCCAGTGCGAAGCCGGCCGCGGCCTCCGCGTGCAGCCGGGCGCTCGGCAGCACCGGGATGGCGGTGTCCTTCTCGCTGATCAGGAGCTCGATCTCCGTGCAGCCGAGGATGACGCCTTCGGCGCCGTCGTCCGCGAGATCGGCGACCACCCGGGCGTACGCCTCCCTGGACGACTCCCGGATCACCCCGCGCACCAGCTCGTCGAAGATCACGCGATGGACCAGTTCCCGCTGCTCACGCCGCGGGACGACCACGTCGAAGCCGTGGGCGGCCAGCCGATCCCGGTAGAAGGACTGCTCCATGGTGAACTGAGTGCCCAGCAGACCGACCTTGCGCATCCCCCTGGCGCGGACCTCTGCGCCCACGGCGTCGGCGATGTGCAGCACGGGCACGCTCGCGGCCCGCGCCACGTCGTCGCTCACTCGGCTGAACGTGTTGCTGCAGATGAGCAGGACCTCGGCGCCGAGATCCTCCAGTTTCCTGCCCGCCCCGGTCAGCAACGTACTCACCTCCTCCCAGCGGTCGGCGAAGATGAGCTCCTCGACGGTCGTGTAGTCGACCGACCAGATGAGACTGTTGGCGGAATGGCTGCCGCCGAGCCGCTCGCGTACCCGCTGGTTGATGATCTGGTAGTAGATCACCGTCGATTCCCAGCTCAACCCGCCGATGAGACCGATGGCGCGCATGAAACTCCGTTTCGTTAGCTTGTGCCGGCAGGCAGGTCGGTGCCGGCCAGCGCACGGGCGCAGGCACCGAGCCCGATCTCGCTGGAGGCCTTGACGAACACCACGTCTCCCGGTTCGAGAAGCGCGGTGGCCAGCCTGATGGCCCCGGCCACGTCCTCGACGGTATGGACGGCCATGCCCTGGTTCGAGGACGCCGCCGCCCACGCCATCGCGAGCGGATCCCCTGCTCCGACCGCGATCAGCACGTCGAAGCGGAGCTCGGCGACGAGCCGGCCCATCTCCGCGTGCCGGGCGCGGGAGGCGTCCGCCTGCTGCCCCATCGCGCCGAGCACGGCGACGGTACGACGGGTGCCGGCCCGGGCCTTCACCGCCCGCAGCCCGGCCCGCATGGACTCGGGGTTGGCGTTGTAGGCGTCGTTGACGATGGTGATGCCGTCAGGTCGTTCGACGATCTCCAGCCGGCCCGCGGAGCGCCGTCGTGCGGCGTTCAGCCCATCGGCGATGTCGGCGACGCCCAAGCCGAGTGCGGTGGCGACGGCGGCAGCGGCCAGGGCGTTGCTCACCTGGTGCTCGCCTATGAGGTCGAGCTTCACCTGGGCGCGGCCGGAGGGCGTCACCAGCTCGAACGCCGTGCGCGCCCGATCGTCCATCCGCACGTCTTCGGCCCGCACCGACGCCTTCGCCGACCTGCCGTACCACAGGATCTGGGCCTTGGTGCGGCCGACCATGCCCATGACGTACGGGTCGTCGGCGTTGAGCACTGCGAACCCGTCCGCCGGAAGTGCCTCGACCAGCTCCCCTTTGGCCTCGGCCACGTCGGCGAGCCTGCCTCCCATGCGCTCCACGTGTGCGGTGCCGACATTGAGCACCAGCCCGACCTGGGGCGGTGCGAGGCCGGTCAGATACGTCAGGTCGCCCTTCCGGCCCGCACCCATCTCCAGCACCAGGTATCGGGTGGTGGCATCGGCGCGCAGCACGGTGAGCGGCAACCCGAGCTCGTTGTTGAACGACCTGTCGGTGGCGACCGTCGCCGCGTGCCGTTCGAGTACCTGGGCCAGCAGGTCCTTGGTCGTGGTCTTGCCGACGGAGCCGGTCAGGCCGATCACGGTCGGGTTGATGCGTTCGAGCAGGTGCTTGGCCAGCAGGCCGATCGCGAGCTGGACGTCCTCGACGACGAGTGCGGGCACGCCGACGGGCCTTGAGGCCAGCACGGCGACGGCGCCGCCCGCGATGGCACCGGCCGCGTAGTCGTGACCGTCGACGTTGGCGCCGCCCGTCGCGACGAACAGGCCACCAGGCGTCACCTCGCGGGAGTCGACCGCTGAGGGGGCCGTCACCAGCGCCTGCGGGTCGCGCACGTCGTGCAGGCTTGCGCCGACGACCTGCGCGATCTCGTTCAGCGTCATGGGGATCATGAGCCGCTCCTGGCGAACGCCAGGTCGATGAGGCGGCGCAGCAGGTCCGGGTACGGAACACCGCTTGCGGCCCAGGCCCTGGCATAGACGGAACGGGCGGTGAAGCCGGGCATCGTGTTGATCTCCAGCACGTACAGGCGTCCCGTGTCCTCCTCATAGAGGAAGTCGACACGGGACAGGCCGTAGCCACCGATCGCCCGGAAGGCGCGCACGGCCAGCTCCCGCATGTCCTCGGCCACCCGTTCCGGCAGCACGGCAGGGATCGTGGCGATCTCGGCCTGGCTGAGGTACTTGGCCTCATAGTCGAGCCAGTCACCGGGCACGATGAGCTCGCCGGGCACCGAAGCATCCGGCGTGTCATAGCCGCCGAGCACGCCACAGATGAACTCGCGCGCGGTCACACCCTGCTCGACGACCACCACCCGGTCGTGGGCCAGCGCCAGCTCCACGCCCGTGCGCAGCTCCTCCATGGAGGTGACACGTGAGATGCCGATGGAGGAGCCCATGCCGGCCGGTTTGACGTACATCGGCCAGTCGAGCGACTTCACCAGACCCCAGGGGTCGGTGGCGGTGCGCCATTCGTGCTCGGTGAACCACACATGCGGGGTGACCGGAATGTCCTCCGCCAGGAACGTGCGCCGCATCGCCACCTTGTCCATCGCCACGGCAGAGGCCAGCACGCCGCAGCCCACGTACGGGATGCCCAGCGTCTCCAGGTGACCCTGGACGACGCCGTCCTCGCCGAATGGCCCGTGCAGCACGGGGAAGACCACGTCCACCTGATCGCGGCGCAACTCCACCGGCCACCTGCCCCGCCGGTCGATGATCACGGCGATGGGCTCGTACAGATCCCGCGGCAGAACATCCAGCACAGCCTGCGCCGACTGCAGCGAGACCTCATGCTCAGCGGACGGCCCACCCGCCAGCACAGCCACGCGCACGCGTTCAGTCACGATCAATCAGCCTTCCTCAGTGGCACGGAGACAGCCGGACCCATCGCCAGGGAACAGGCGCCGGTCAAACCCCATCCACTGTCGGCCGACCGTGTCCCCGCCTCGTCAGCGCCGTGTCATGGTTGTGTCACGGTCGCGCCGACCGCCGTCATCTTGCTGAGGCATTTGCCGGATCCGCCATCATCCGCGACCGGGGATGTCGCGGGACATGGGCCTTTGAAGCAGATTCCTTGGTCAAGTCATGGATGAACGGCCGTCCATTACGGAATCCTTGAGCAGGCGAGAACGCCGCAGCCCACCATGCCGGCTGCTCCCCCGAAGCGATCAACAAGTGCGATGGCGGATCCGTGGAACAGCTGCAATACCGAAGGCTCATCAAGGTGCTGGAGCACGTGGCCGGGGCTCGGGAAGGGGAGCTCTATCCGGTGCTGGCCGAGGCTGTGGCCGTACATCTCGGGTGGATCGACGCATTCGTGGCCGAGAACCCCGCGTATCTGGCGCTGGAAAGCGATGGTCAGGAGCAGTACCTCACCATGTTCCGGCCGGACTTCGTGGAGGAATACGTCGAGCGCTGGCGCTTGAACAATCCGTTCGCCTCACGCGACGGTATCGCCTGCCTGACCCGCCGCGGTGTGGCGACCCTGGGACAGCTCCGCCTGCGGGCGACCGAGCCGGAGCGCGACTTCGCCGACACGTTCCTGCGCCGCAACGGCATCGACGACATGCTGAAGATCGTCATCAGGTCCCCGGCCACGGGCGCGGTCAGCACGCTGGGGGTGCCGTTCGACGGTGACCGACGCGCCATCGAGCCGAGCGACCTGCTGATGGCGGCGACGCTGGGCCCGTTGCTGAGCCCGTACTTCAACGCGAACGTCGTGCAGTCCCCCGTGCGGGACCTCACCTCAGCCGAGCCCACGACGCGATCCCGTCCCACCGGCTGCTCTTGACCAATTCTTTTGACCAACGTATGTACATTCCTATGCACTTACTTTGGTCCAGCAGGTCCCACTGGGCTCAATGAGCACAAAGGATGTCAGCTCGATGGCTATCTGACCATGCGTGAATAGTGGAGTGAAGGTCCCCGATGTCTCACTCACCGGTTCCCCCCAGCGTGTTCACCTCCACCTCCGGATCGATGTCACGCCCGTCCCGCCGGGCCGTCTTGGCGGGCGGCGGTGCCGCCCTCGCCGCGGTGCTCGCCCCGGCCTCACCGGCGAGGGCCGGCGTCGCGGGGAACGCCGGTAAGACCTCCGTCGCCTCCGGCACCGACTTCGCCGTCGCGCCCTCGCCCGACGGCCGCCTGCTCGCCCTCGACCTGCTCGGCGTCCTGTGGATCTGCTCCGCCTCCGGCGGCACCGCCCGCAGGCTCACCAGCGATCTGTACGACATCGCCCAGCCCGACTGGTCCCCGGACGGATCCACCATCGTGTTCCAGTCGTACCGCGACGGTGTCTTCAACCTGTGGACCATCCGGCCCGACGGATCCGCGATCACGCAGTTGACCACCGGTCCGTTCGATCATCGAGAACCCCGCTACAGCCCGGACGGGCGCACCATCGCCTACTCCTCCGATGCGGGGGGCAGCTACGGGATCCACCTGCTCGACGTCGCCACCGGAGCGAGCCGCGTCCTGACCGACACCTCCGCCGAGGAGTACGAGCCGGCCTGGTCACCCGACGGGAGCAAGGTCGCGTTCGTCGTCGCCGACACCAGGATCGACGTCATCGAGGTCGCCACCGGCACGCGCACCACCGCGGTCACGGTGCCCGCCGGTCAGGTCATTCACCAGCCGTCCTGGCTGCCGAACGGCACCGACCTCGCCTACCACCTCTTCCACTCGGGCGCCAATGATCTGGCCGGCACCGCGGGCACCCTCGTCACCGGCGAGGAGGTCTTCCCGTTCCGTGCCCGGTTCGCCCCGGACGGACGCTACTACTACACCTCCGCAGGCACCATCAAGGTCCGCCGCCTCAACTCCGCGTCCGTCGGCACCATCGGCTTCACCGCCGCGCTGACGACGACGACTCCGAAGTACCAGAAGAAGGTCCGCGTATTCGACGAGCCCGGGTCATTCCCCGTCGTCGGAATCGGCAGCCCGGCCGTGTCCCCGGACGGGTCCGCCATCGCCTTCCGCGCGCTCAACGACATCTATCTGATGCGCAGTGGTGGCACGCCGGAACCGCTTTTCCGCGACCGCTGGTGGAAAGCCGACCCGGATTTCTCCCCGGACGGGCGGCAACTGGCATTCGTCACCGACCGCACCGGCACCCTCAATATCTGGGTCCGCGACCTGAGCACGGGCGCCGACCGGCAGGTGACCCATCTGACCGACTCCGCCGCCCTGTCGGTCCGGTGGTCACCCGACGGCAGGGAGATCGCCTACCTGGACCAGGACGGCGCCCTGTGGGTGGTGGACGTCTCCACCGGCGACATCCAGAAGATCTTCGACGCCACTTTCGAACCAGGCCGCCCGACCTGGTCACCCGACGGCAGAACCCTTGCGCTGGCCGCGGTGGTGCCGTACTCACGACGCTACCGTGAGGGACTGTCCAAAATCCTTCTCGTCGACCGGGCCACGGGCGCCGGCACGTACATCGACCCCGCGCCACACCGATCCTTGCAGACCCGTGGTGACGACGGCCCCGTCTGGTCACCTGACGGCACCATGCTCGCCTTCGCCATGGAATCGCTCCTCTGGGTGCTGCCCGTCGACAAGACCGGACGACCCACCGGCAGCGCCCGTCAGGTCACCCGGGACGTCTCCGACGCCCCCGTCTGGGCAGGCGGCTCGGCCGCCCTCCTCTACCTGAACGAGGGACGTCTCAAGAGCGTGCGCCTCGACGGCAAGCCCGCCCGGTCGATTCCGATGCGGCTGACCTGGCGCAACGACACCGGCCCCGATCAGGTCGTCATTCACGCCGGCCGCATGTGGGACGGCGTCTCCGGCAGCGTCGTCCGCGACGTCGACATCATCGTACGAGGCCAGCGCATCGCCGCGATCGAGCCGCACCGGGACGGAAGGCCCGGCACCCGGATCGACGCCCGCGACAGGTTCGTCATGCCCGGCCTGATCGACATCCACCATCACCGTGAAATGCAGGGCTACGCCTACGGATCGCGACAGGGTCCGCTGTGGCTCTCCCTGGGCGTCACCACGACGCGCTCACCCGGCTCACCTGCGTACCACATGGTCGAGGAGCGCGAGTCGGTGCAGTCGGGCGCCCGGCTCGCACCGCGCTACCTGGGCACCGGCGAGGCCATCGACGGGGCGCGCATCTACTACAACTTCATGCGCCCGACGTACTCCCACGACCAGCTCCGGCTCGAACTGCGGCGGGCCGCCGCCCTCGACTACGACATGATGAAGTGCTACGTGCGGCTGCCGGTCGTCTGGCACAGGGAGGTCATCGACTGGGCCCACCGCCAAGGCAAGCCGGTCAGCTCGCATTACCACTATCCGGCGATCGCCATGGGCGGCGACCAGACCGAGCACGTCGGCGCCACCAACCGGTTCGGCTACTCACGGACCGTCACGAACGTCGGCTCCGCCTACTCGGACGTCATCTCCATGTTCAACGCCTCGAAGATGGCCAGAACCCCCACCCTGTTCAACTCCTCGACCCTCTACAGGGACGACACCTCGCTGGTCACCGACGAACGAGTCCGCCGGCTCTACCCGAACTGGCGGATGGCGCAGCTCCAGGCGACGGTCACCACGGCGCAGACCGCCGACCCGACGGCGGTCCGGGTGGTCCGGACGAACCTCGCCAACCAGGTCGCGCAGCTCACGGCGATGATCCGCGGCGGCGGCGTGGTCACCGCCGGCACCGACGCACCGATCGATCACCTCGGGATCAGCCTGCACATGAACCTGCGCGCCATGGTCAAGTACGGCCTGACCCCGCGGGAAACACTCACCGCCGCGACCAGCACGTCCGGGGCCTACCTCGGCCTCCCGCTGGGCAGGATCGCCAAGGGCATGTACGCCGACCTCGCCATCATCGACGGCGACCCGCTGTCCCGCATCGAGGACGCCGCCAACGTCACCGCCGTCGTCGTCGGCGGGCGACACCACACCGTCGAGCAGCTCCTCGCGCCTTACCCGTCCTCCACCACCACCGACCAGGCGACACCCGCGGCCTCCGCGCCTTCCGGCAAGGTCAAGGACCGCGTCCCCGTCCACCCGAGCACAGCGAGCCACTGGTGGAACGACCCCACCCAGCTCGAGGGAGCCCGAACTGCCTGCTGCCACGACCACTGAGCGCGGGTGCGATAAGCTGAGGTCTTTCTGACGGGTGCTGAGCCGCACCGTGACTATTACGCCCCGAAACTCCCCCGACAGCTTCTCCACTCCCCCGTACCGCGCCAGTGGCTGGACAGGCGACTGAAGCGAGATGATGAGGCGCTCGGTCACCGCCTGGCTGGAACGTCTGACGAGGCCGCCTGGCACGCCCAGCGGGCCCTGGACGTCTTCTCCCGCGAACTCGCCGACGTCGGCGTCTCCGCGCGTGCCCGCCTGCCCAAAGTGGACACACGCTGGTTCGTCGACACGTTCTTCGACAACATCATCACCGATGTGCTGAAGCATCAGCGCATCGAGAACACCCGCGCCGAGGTCGAGCGGACAGCCCGATGGGTCCAGGGCAT